>CAYVRB010000348.1:0-5816 GCA_964453375.1 uncultured Alcaligenaceae bacterium | reverse complement strand
GGGCACGCTGGTCTGCATTTTGAAGGCCATCTCGTACTGGCTGATCCGCGTCTGCGTTTCCGGGTCGTTGATCTGCTGGTGGTTCAGTTCGTTGAGCTTCTTCAATCCGTCGAGCGTCTTGCGGCGGATGTCGGACGAGACGCCGGGCGGGTTGTTGATGAAGAGGATCGGATCGCCCTTGGCGCGGAACGAGCAGCCGGCGTGCTCGCCGCTGAGGTAGCCGGATTGCCAGAGCCGCGCGGAGATCGCCTGCACCTGGTCCTGGTTCGTCGGCACCGCGACCATGACCACGAACGTGGGCAGGTTCTGGTTCAGGCTGCCGAGGCCGTAGCTCATCCACGCGCCGAGGCACGGCCGGCCGGTCACCTGGTTGCCGGTCTGGATGTACGTGATGGCCGGCTCGTGGTTGATCGCCTCGGTGTGCATCGATTTGATGAAGCAGAGGTCGTCGGCCATCTTCGGCAGGTGTTTCCAGACTTCGCTCATCCACGCGCGGCCCTGGCCGTACTGGGCGAACTTGTAGACGGACGGCGCGATGGGGAAGCGCGCCTGGCCGCTGGTCATGGTGGTGAGCCGCTGGCCGTTGCGGACGCTTTCGGGGAGGTCCTTGTCGTAGAACTCCTGCATCTTCGGCTTGTAGTCGAAGAGGTCCATCTGGGCGGGTCCGCCAACCATGTGGAGGTAGATGACGTTTTTGCACTTGGCGGGGAAGTGCGTCTCGGCGAGGGCCGCGCCGATGCCGGTCTTGGTGCCCTTGCCCAGCGGGGCGGGCGCGGCGGCGTTCGCGCCGAGCGTGGCGAGCGCCGCGGTGCCGAGTCCGAAGCCGGCGGAGCGGAAGAACTGCCGGCGCGTCTCGGCGCGGACGTAGTCGTGGAACAGCGATTCGTTCGCGAGTGCCTGGTCGAGCGGGTGCATGGGTCAATCCTTCTTGGCGGGAATGTTGTGGAAGCCGATCTGCCGTCCGTCTTTGACGGCAGGCGGCTGGAGCATTTTTTGGAGAATCTGCGAAATCACTTTGATCTGGTCGTCGTGCAGCTTCACCGTCTCGGTGAGCTGCTGCAACTGAGTAACGATCTCGCCGGGCGTTGCAAGCAAACGGCGGAGTCGAACGAAAGTTCGAATGATCTCGATGTTTACTTTGGCGGCGGTATTCGATCGCAGGACGCTGGACAGCATCGCGACACCGTGCTCCGTGAAGACTCGGGGCGGGTAGCGACGGCCACCGTATGTCGAACTTGAGGTCACAATTTGTGACCTCAAGTTTGTAAACTCTTCTTGGGTCATGACATACGAAAATTCGATGGGGAACCGATCGATGTTCCGCTCGACCGCTTGATTCAAAACTTTTGTGGCAACGCCATACAGCCTCGCCAAGTCTTCATCGAGCATGACCCGCTGGCCCCGGACGATGTGCAACATCGCCGTAATGGTGTCGACGGGCACAACCGACTTGGGCTTCATCTTGGCCATCTCGAGCCCTCAATGAACTTGAGGTCGCAATTTGCGACTTCAAGTTTCGCCCTACTTGTTCAGTACCTCGTCCAGATTCAGCACCTCGTTCGCGAGCATCGTCCACGCGGCCAGCTCCGCCGCCTCCAACTTCGGGTCGGCCTTGCTCTCGCCGAAGGCGATCAGCTTCTTCGCCTCCTCCGGCTTCGCGCCGAACTCCCGCTTCAACTCCGTCAGCGATTCCGTCACGATCGGCAGCTCCTTCTCCGTGAACGACCGCGCCAGCAGCCGCTTCGCGAGGAAGTCGATGCGCTCGGCGTCGGTCTTGCCGGATTGCATCGCGTGCTCGGCCAGCACGCGGGCGGCCTCCACGAATTGCACGTCGTTGAGCGTCAGCAGCGCCTGGAGCGGCGTGTTCGTCCGCTCGCGCTTCACCACGCAGTACTCGCGGTTCGGCGCGTTCATCACCTCCATGCTCGCCGGCGGCGCGGCCCGCTTCCAGAAGGTGTACAGGCTGCGCCGGTACAGGCTCTCGCCGCTGTCCCGCTTGTAGTCCCGCGTGTTGCTGCCGATCATCGCCACGGCCTCCCACACGCCGTCCGGCTGGTACGGCTTCACGCTCTTGCCGCCGATCTTCTTCACCAAGAGGCCGCTCGCCGCCAGGGCGTAGTCCCGCACCATCTCGGCGTCCATCCGGAAGCGCGGCCCGCGGCTGACCCACGTGTTCGCCGGGTCCTTCTCCAGCTTCTCCGGCGTGGCGATCGCCGCCTGCCGATAGGTCGACGACATCACCATCATCTTGAAGAACCGTTTCACGTCCCAGTGCGATTGGAACTCGAGCGCGAGCCAATCGAGCAGTTCGGGATGGCTCGGCAGTTCGCCGGTGATGCCGAAATCCCCGGCCGTGCGCACGAGGCCCGCGCCGAAGAGTTCCTGCCAGAAGCGGTTGACCGTCACGCGGCCCGTCAGCGGATGGTCCGGGAGGAGCAGCCACTTCGCGAATCCGAGCCGGTTCTTCGGATAGTCGGCCGGGAACGCCGGCAGTACCTTCGGCGTCGCCGGGCCGACCTTGTCCTTCCGCCGGTCGTACTCGCCGCGGTTCAGGATGAACGCCTCGGGCATCGACGGCTTCTCGTTCCAGACGTGCGCGATCGTGCCGCGCGACTGGATCGCCACTTCCTCCGCCTTCAGCTTCGCCGTCGCCGCCTCGGCGTCCTGGTACGGCTTGTCGTTCGTCACCAGCCACCAGTCGTACACGTCGTCCACTTCCTTCGGCGTCCGCTTGTCCGCCGGCTTCGCCAGCAGGTCCGCGAGCGCCGTCCCCTTCGACAGTTGGCCGATCTCGGCGTTCACGAGCGCCCGGCCATAGATGCGCAGGTCGTGCACCGACACGCCGGCCACGCGCCCGTCGGCGTTTCGTTGACCGATCTTGAACGGCACCGCGTTCTTGATCGTGCCCTTCAGGGCGTCCGCTTCCACGTCCACCGGCTGCAGGACGCCGTCGACGTAGATCTTCACGCCGCTCGCCTTCGCCGAGCCGTCGTACGTTACGAAGACGTGCTGGTCGGCGTTGATCTTCAGCGGCGCCTTGGCCACCACCTTGAGCGCGTCCTCGTTCCACTTGTTGACGATGTGCATGCCGATCCGGTCCGACTGCACCCAGAGGTCCCAGCCGCGGAAGCCGTTGGCCGTGTCCAACTTGGCCACGATCGCGCCGGCGGTGTTCCGCTTCGAGAGCCGGACCCACGCGCCGACGGAGAACGATTGCTTCGTGTCGAAGTCGCCGACGTCCTTCAACTCGATCGCCGGGCCGCTCTGCAGGATCGTGAGGCCCTTCTGGCCCTTCTTGCCGTTCCCCCAGACGTACCCGGCCGGGTCGAAGCTCGCGCTTTGCTCCTTGCCGTCGAGCTTGAACTTCACCGCCTTGTCCTTCCCCTCGTTGAACTTCGCGAAGAGGTGCAGCTTGTCTTCGGACACGCGGCCGGCGATCTCCTCCGGCTTCACGGTCGCGAGCCACTTGTCGAAGTCGGCCCGCGCCGCCTTCCGCCGCGCCGCCGCCGCCTCGTTCGCCGCCGCGATCTCCTTGCCGATCGCCGCGAAGCGGGCGCGGTCCTGTTCCATCGGCACGTTCAGGATCGGCGGCGTGTTCGGGATGTTGCCGTCCATCGCCCCCTGCGTCGTGTTGTTGAAGAACGCCGCCATGCTGTAGAAGTCGCGCTGCGTGATCGGGTCGAACTTGTGGTCGTGGCAGACCGCGCAGCCCGCCGTCAGGCCCATGTACACCTGGTTCACCGTCTCCGTGCGGTCGCGGTTGTAGAGCACGAGGTACTCCTCCGCGATCGCGCCCCCCTCGTTCGTCGTGATGTTGTTCCGGTTGAAGCCGGTCGCCACCTTCTGGTCGATCGTCGCGTTCGGCAGCAGGTCCCCGGCGATCTGGTCGATCGTGAACTGGTCGAACTTCTGGTTCTTGTTGAAGGCGTTGATGACCCAGTCGCGGTAGCTCCACATCTCGCGGTAGTTGTCGAAGTGGATGCCGTGCGTGTCGGCGAAGCGGGCGGCGTCCAGCCAGTAGCGCCCGCGGTGCTCGCCCCACTGCGGCGAGGCGAGGAACTTGTCGACGAGCTTCTCGTAGGCGGTCGGCGTTTGATCCTTGACGAACTCCTCGACGTCCGCCGGGTCGGGCGGCAGGCCAGTGAGGTCCAGCGAGAGCCGGCGGGCGATCGTGCGCTTGTCCGCCTCCGGCGCCATCGTCAGGCCGCGGGCTTCCAGCTTCGCGAGGATGAAGTTGTCGATCGGGCTGCGCACGCGGGCCGCGTCCTTCACCGCCGGGATGTCCGGCCGCTTCGGCGCCAGGAACGACCAGTGCGCCTGGTACTCCGCCCCCTGCGCGATCCACGCCTTCAGCGTCGCGATCTGCCCCGGCTTCATCACCTTGTGCGACGCCACCGGCGGCATCTTCGCCTTATCCGAGTCCGGCAGCAGCATGCGCTGCACGAGTTTGCTCTCGTCCGGCTTGCCCGGCTCGAACGCCTCGCGCTCGAGCGCGTCGTCGCGCAGGTCCAGCCGCAGCCGGCCCTTCCGCGCGGCGCTGTCCGGTCCGTGGCAGGCGAAGCAGTTCTCCGCCAGGATCGGCCGGATGTCCCGGTTGTATTCGAGCTTCTTGTCCGCGGCGGCGGCCGTCGCGGCGAAGCCGGCGAGCAGGGGGAGTGCGAGCCAACGCATCGTGAGGTTCCTGAATCGGTGTCGACGAACGATCGCGGATCGAAAAGCGAATTCCGGCGGTTATTGGAAGGTTAAGCGATGAATCGAACCCCGGCAAGTGATCCTCGCTATACTCTCAGCACCCCTCGCCGGAGTTTCCCCCATGTCCCAAATCAATCGCCGTCAGGCTCTCGCCGCCGCCGCCGTCGCCGGGATCGCCACGACTTCGGGAGCCGCGGTGAAGAATGGACGCGTCAACCAATCGATCTGCTCCTGGTGCTTCACCGCCCGCGGGGAGAAGTGGACCCTCGACAAGGTCTGCGAAGTCGCGAAGACCCTCGGCGTGCCGTCGGTGGAGCTGCTCGAGGCGAAGGACTTCGCCACTCTCAAGAAGCACGGCCTCGCCTGTGCCATCACCTCGAACGGCATGGGCTTCATGCGCGGCTTCAACAACCTCGCCCACCGCGAGGAACTCGTGACCAAGACGAAGAAGGCGATCGACGCCACCGCCGAGGCGAAGTTCCCGAACGTCATCGCCTTCGTCGGCATGAAGTGGACCAAGCCGGACGATCCGAAGAGCGGAGACATCTCGACGGACGACGCCTTCAAGAACTGCGTCGAAGGCCTGAAGCTCGTCGCCGGCCACGCCGAGAAGGCCGGCGTCACGCTCTGCGTCGAGCACCTGAACAGCCGCGACGGTTCCGACCCGATGACCGGGCACCCCGGCTATCAGGGCGACGATCTCGATTGGGTCGTATCTATTTTGAAAAAGGTCGGCTCGCCGCGCGTGAAGCTGCTCTTCGACATTTATCACGTCCAGATCATGCACGGCGACCTGATCCGCCGGATCGAGGAGTGCAAGGAGTGGATCGGCCACATCCACACGGCCGGCAACCCCGGCCGCTGCGAGCTGGATGAGTTGCAAGAGATCCATTATCCCGCCGTGATGAAGAAGCTCGTCGCGATCGGCTACAAGGGCTACGCCGGTCACGAGTTCATCCCGACGCGGAACCCGCAGGACGGATTGAAGCAGGCGGTTTCCGTCTGCGATGTTTAGCCGCGAGGCGCAGTCTTGGGGGGCCCGGGGGGCCCCCGCGCGGAGCGCACCCGAAACCGGGCGGCCCGGGCACCCCCCGCACCCACACCCCGCGACCGGCGGCGGGGCG
>CAYVRB010000347.1:0-5821 GCA_964453375.1 uncultured Alcaligenaceae bacterium | reverse complement strand
ACCTGCGAACGGTGCTGACCGGTTTTTCAAGCGATTAATGCGCGTGAACCCTGCCATCCGCGACGAAATGGCATTCGATCGGCTACCGATATTGGCCGACGCTCTGATGGAAGCTGGCTGTGAGATTCATGAATGGCTGGATCATCTTCGCCTCATCGGAGGCCATACTCGTTCGTGTTGGATTGTGGATTTGTTGTTGGATGCCTGACATGCTCGATCCGATGAGCCGATCCGAATTCTTAAAGAGTGCGAGGAGGGGGACTTGAACCCCCACGGCCTTTCGGCCGCAAGAACCTAAATCTTGTGCGTCTGCCAATTCCGCCATCCTCGCGACGGCACCGGCATTCTACCGCTCCGGCTGCGCGCCGCCCACCGCCCGCGGCTTCAAGGCGTGCACGAACGCCACCAAATTGTCCGCGAACGTCGTCCGTCGCGTCCCCATCCAGCGCAGCTCCGCCATCGCCTCCGCGTTCGTCCATCCGTTCTTGTCGATCCGATAGGCCGCCACGTGCACGCCGGTGCGGTGGATCCCCGCGAAGCAATGCACCAGCACCGGCTTCGCCGCGTCCTCGTCGTCGAACAGCTCCAGGAACTTCTTCACGTTCGCCATCGCCGGCATCGTGCCGTCCGGCGCGGACCAATCGAGATAACCGAACCGCTCGTAACGCACGCCCAGCCGCCGGCAGATCTCTTCTTCAAAACCGTCCTGGAATTCCTGGTTCTCGTTCTTCGTCTCGCGCATGCTCACGACGGTGCCGACGCGCAGCTCGCGCACGACGCGCTCGAACCCCTCTGGCGTGAGCTGGCCGCAGCGATACAGCCGGCCCTCCTCCACGACGTGCAGGTTCCGGTAGCGCCGGTCCTGCGCCACGCGGTACAGGAGCGGCACGGCGACGATGCCGACGATCAGGAGCGAGACGAGCGAACGCGCGAGCATGGCGGCCGTTGTATCAGTACCGCACGCCCATCTGGAAGAGGAAGTTCACGCCGACAATGTCCGACCCGTTCGGCGGCACGACGTTCAGGAAGGTGTAGTCGAACTCGCCGCGCACGCCGGCGAAGAGGATCCAGTTGCCCATCGGGCGTTCCCAGTCGGCGTGGGTGCCGAGGACGACGGCGTGGAAGACGCTGCTCTTGCGGAGGTAGTTGCCGAGGTCGGCGGTGGGCACGAGGTCGACGTGCGAGGTGCCCCAGCGGCCGCCGAGGTCGAGGCCCCAGCGGCTGTTGGAGTGGGCGGCGCCCTCGACGGTGCCGGTGCCGGTGATCCACCAATCGCGGCCGAAGCCGAAGTTGAAGCTGGTGCGGTGCAGGCCGCGCACGAGGTGCGGGTGCAGGCCGTCGGCCTGCGTCGCGCGGTTGAACGGCGGCGTGTGGACGTTCAGCGGTCCGCCGCGTTCCTGGCGGCCGCGGTTGTAGGTGTAGCTGAGGCCGGTGTCGAGCACCCAGGCGGCGTCGCGCGCGGTGTTGAAGAACAAGGTGTGCGCCCCGCCGCCGACTTGCCAGCCGGTGTTGAGCCGGCCGCTGAGTTCGCTGCCGCCGACGACGAGCGACGGACCGTTGCGGCCGTAGAGTTCGTAGGTGACCGGTCCGTTCCCGCCGACGGGGCCGGTGCAGAGTCCGCCGGGGCACGCCGGGCTGTGCACGGTGCCGGTCGGATACGATGCCAACCCCGGCGGCGCCGTGAGCGTGACGGTCGAACTCGACCCCCCCGCCGCCGGCGCGGCCGGGGTCGCGGGCTGTGCCGGGACAAACGGCTGGACCGGCGTTGTCGAAGGTCGATCGGGCGGCTGCATCGGCTGCGCCGTCGCGTTGGCGATCCAAAGCATCCCGGCGAGAGTGCTGGCCAGGTATCGAGTCGCTTTCATGCGCCCCTCACGTCGATGGCTCGACCGGGATAGTGTCCCACCCTCGTAGATCGGCATCGCGCCGGCAAAACTTAACGGTTGTGCCACGTCTGCCGCCGCCGCGCGGGAAATTGGGCAGATTAGGAAGGGCTGCGAACGGAAACGTGGCTCCGCCGGCACTGCGCCAGGGGTCCGTGGACTCACCCCGAATTTCGGAAGCACCGAAGCGCGGGCAGGAGTTGCGGCGATTCGTCGCCATCGTCGTCGTTATCAGCAAATACCCGAAACTCCCGGGTTGGGCTATCACCCCCGACGAGTGGACCCATTCCGGCGCCTGGCCGATCGTCGATGTTTGATCCGGTGCGGTCATTCGTTGGCGAGATGATCGAGGAGCTGTAATCGAGGCACACCCATGGCCCGCCTTGCCGCGACTACTCCTCCATCACGAATTCACTGAGTTTCGACTTCCTGCCCGCTTCGTCGTAGGCTTGTTCGATGACCTCTTGTTCTTCCGGTTTGATTCGCAGGCTTTCGTAGTATTGAAGCGCTTCGGCGTCGGCCGTGTAAGTCACATCTCCGTGATTGGCCCGGACGACTTTTGCGATCTCTTCGATCGAGCAGCGAAAGAACTCCTTGCGCGGATTGACCTTGTTCAATTGCTTCTTGTAGAACGCGCGATGAAGCGCTTTTTCCAATTCCGGCGCATTGTCGGTCGCGATCATCATGTGAACATCGAACGGAAATGGGACCGACGCGTCTCCCAGCTCGACGACGCGTTCCATCGGTTCCAAACGTCGCGTCATCCCGATCTTGAAAACACCTTCTCCAAACGAACCGATGTTGGAGATGACGTAAACATTGCCCGCTTTGGTCAATTGCGCTTGTGAGATGGTCCGCTGGGATTTCGCCTCCGCTTCCGCGAGTTGTTCTTTCAAGCGGTCGATTTCCGCCGAGTGCCTTCCTGCCGCGTCTTTTAGCGCTCTTTCCAATGCCACTTCGATGACTCGTTTTTCGCGATCCGCCTGTTCCAACGCCCGCTGAATCTCCTTCTCGCGCTGCTGTTCATCGCGGATCTGGGCGCGGATTCGGGCCTGCTCCTCCCGCTCGAGCGCGGCTCGCACCGCGAGTTCAAACTGCTTCTGCAATTGATCGAAGAGCTCGCGTTCTCGAACCTTGCCGATCTCCACACCGATGGCCCGACAGTTGTCGATCGCGTCCTGCAACTTCGACTTACTCGACGCGTAATTGTTGGGAGTGAGCGATTTCTCGATCCATTTCTCGGTGTCGGACATGAATCGACGGCCCAACTCATTTACGGTTAACTGGACCTGATCCTGTCGTTGTCGCTGGGCTCGAATGTCATGATCCTGTTTGGCCGAGATGGTGGCCTGATTCCTCAGATCGATTTTGAGCATTCGGTTTTCGCGATCGAGCTCCTCGAACGAAATGACTTTTCGCTTGTTCTCCTCCAACTGACGTCGATCTCGTTCGATTTCGATCCGAGTGTTCGACAGTGCGCTTTCAAGGTGTTCCAGGCGTTCGCGCTCTGCCTCCAACATTTCATGTTCCCGCTTCAATCGACGATCCAGTTCCTCGACGCGCAATCTGCGAGGTTCGAAGACGAAAAAGACCAGAATGGCGCCGCAGAAGAAGCTGCCGATCGCGAGAAGTACTGGAAGCATCGAGACGTTTCCTTATGGACCGGGGTCCAGAATCACATGATTCGTATCGGTTTTGCATCCTGCACATTTCGCCAAGCTCAAAAAGTGGATCTTCCGGTTTTCAACGACACGGCCGCACTCCGAGCATTTCGCCCAGACCGAGGCATTGAATCGAGTCCGAAGCGACCATTTTATTGGGGAAGATTTTGTCGATGCGACGACCAACCCGGCGCGCTGCCAGATTTCGAGGATGGAACTCCATCGGCCACCGGTCTCGTTCGCAGCATGAAGAGTTTTGTCTTCGGACTCCAACGTATTCCAAAGTACGGCCGATTCCTCCAACAACTCTCGAGCGCGATCGACGGAGCTTTTCAAATCTTGGCCCGAAAGGCGTTCAATCTTTTTGTTTTGCTTCAGCAGTTCGGCGACTTGATCGATCGCATGCTGGCGAAAGAACAGAGGTGCATACTCCAAAATCAGACGAATCGTCGGCGTCGGAGGTTGCTCGATCTTGAGGTACTTCCGCTCATACTGCATGGCCGTGTCGAGTAGAGGAAGGCTTTGTACTGCGATGTCGATGACGCGAGTGTATTCGTGCCGTTGCTCGGCCTTGATTGCGTCAAGCGCCATCGCGTGGCACGCTTTTCGACCCAATTCCAATTCCGCCTTGGTCGCCATCGTCGTCGAGATTCTCGGTTGTTTGTTGGATTCGTTACAGAACCGATTGTTGTGACCACCGCGCGGTGACACAAGTAAATTTCCTTCGGCTGGTTCGATCACGTTCCGTTTGCCCGTCTATCACCGCCCCCTTCCGCCGCCTCTCGCCGTCTACAAACGTCTAGTTAGCCCCCGCGAGGCCTCGATTCCCGACCAAAAAACCTCCGAAAACCGCACTTTCACCCCTTGAACCGTTGCACGGGATACCTGAACACAGGTATAGTATCTCCAGACGACACCCATGGGGAGTTCGCGACGCCCCGCGGACCCAGGAGATCCATCATGGAAAGCTGGCGCAACGTGTGGCGGAACGGATTCGTGCCCGCCCTCTCCGAACCCGGACTCGCGGCCCTCCGCGACGCCCTCCGCGGCGACGACGCCCGGCTCACCCAAGGGTCCACCACCACCCCGCCCCCGCTCCTCTGCGTGCAGGACTGGCCGTGCGAAGGCGCCTGCGCCCTCGGCTTCTGCGGCTGGCAAGGGGAAGGGCTGACGACCGTCGGCGAAGTGGAAGAGTACTTCGCCAAATCGTGCTACGAGGCGGACCACCGCCTGGGCGAGCCGGCGGCGTGCCGGCACTTCCTCAACTGGTTCGACGACGCGCCGCGCGCCGCGATGCGGCGCGAGCTGCTCGCGGAGGTCGAACTGGCGCTGGCCACGCGCGTGCCGGTCGAACGCAAGGCCCCGAAGCCGCGCTCGACGACGGTCTTGAAGACGGCGGCGGCCTGAAACCAATGCGGAGTGCGGAATTCGGAATTCGGAATTCAAACCAAAAACCATCCCAGGAGATGCTTCCATGCAATGCGAACTGACTCAAGCCGGCGCGAAGGTGTGCCGGAACTGCGGGCGGGCGAAGGTGAATCGGCCGCGAGGCCTATGCTGGACCTGCTACTACGCGCCGGGCGTCAAGGACCGGTATCCGAGCACGAGCAAGTACGCCCGGCGGGGCGAAGGGAACTTCACCGGCAACGCCCCGCTGCCGACGATCCCGACGACCGTGCCGCCGGGGACGCCGGAGAAGCTGGAAGTGCTGGCGCGGCGGGCGAAGCTGAAGCAGGCGCTCTGGCACCCGATGGACGCGACCTACGCCGGCGATCCGCGTCCGACCGAGTGGCTGGCGCGGCACGATCACCACGAGTTGGCGGCGTGAAGCCGACGAACCGTTTCGGCGGGGAGGGACAGCTCCGTCGAGAGGCGCCCGCGGCGGGACAGGAAGCGTCCGCCGCGGGTTTGTTTTCCAATCAAGAGATCACGAAACCCCGAAAGGACGAAACCACGAAATCCGATTCTTGGGTTCGGGGTTTCGAGCTTTCGGGGTTTCGTGATCTCTTCTCGTGAGTGGGGAAATATCGGGCTCGTTTGAATTACGTGAGCGGGCGGGACGCCCGCGCTCCCAGGTTGGGCTTGGAATCCGGCGAACCGTTTCGGCGGGGAGGGACAGCTCCGTCGAGAGGCGCCCGCGGCGGGACAGGACGCGTCCGCCGCGGGTTTGTTTTCCATTCAAGAGATCACGAAGCCCGAAAGGACGAAACCACGAAATCCGTATTAGAGCACTTTAGATTTCATTCTTGCGCCGGTTCGTGGAATCGGCTACGGTCG
>CAYVRB010000346.1:0-5827 GCA_964453375.1 uncultured Alcaligenaceae bacterium | reverse complement strand
GGGGCGTCGCGTGGGTGCACGGGCTCATGGCGCGTCCGCGTCTGGCCGACGCGACGAAAGAGGGTTCCGACGGTACGAAGCGGACCGGCATCGCCGCGGTCGATCCGGTCGCCGGGACCGAGGCGATCGCCTACGACTTCCTTTGCAAAGGGGGCAAACATAGCCGGCCGTTCATCACGCTCGCCGCCTACGACGCCCTGACCGGCGGCAAGGCCACGATTTCCGACGACGGCTGGGAGTTCTCCGACTCCGTGAAGCGCGCCGCGATGGCGATCGAGACGTTCCACAAGGCCTCGCTCGTCCACGACGACATCGAGGACGACGACGCCTACCGCTACGGCCAGGAGACGCTGCACCGCGTCCACGGCCTCGGCGCCGCGATCAACATCGGCGACTACCTCATCGGGCTGGGATATCGCCTCGTGAGCCGCGACCGCAAGGTGCTCGGCGCCGAGGTCGCCGCCGACATCCTCGACAAACTCGCCGACGCGCACCTGAAGCTCAGCGAAGGCCAAGGCGCCGAACTGCTCTGGCGCGACGCCGCCGAGAAGAACCTCCTGCCGGTGGACGCGCTCAAGATCTACGCGCTCAAGACTTCGCCGGCGTTCGAGGCCGCCCTGTACACCGGCGTCCGCCTCGCCGGACCGACCGACGCCTACGACAAGCTGATCCCCGATTTCTCGCGCAACATCGGCGTCGCGTTCCAGATCCTCAACGACCTCAAAGACTGGACGGGCGACGAGGACAACAAGCTCGTGTCCGGGCAGGACGTGCTCTCGGCGCGGCCGACGCTGCTGTACGCCCTCGCGCTCGAAGCGGCCTCGGCGTCCGACAAGGCGGAACTTCACAAGATCGCCACGGGCCGCTCGAAGCTTTCGCCGGAGGAGACGCTCGAACGCGTCCGCGCGATCTACTTCCGTGCCAAGGTGTTCGAGAAGGCCGACAAGCTCGTCGAGAAGTTCCGCGCCAAGTGCGAATCGCTCGCGGACGAAGTGGCGAGCGATCCGTTCCGCGAGTTGCTGTATTATCTCGTGGACTCGGTGTTGGAGCGCGTGGAGTTGCCGGCCGAACCGATCGCCACGACTTTCAGCGTGCCGCTCGGCTTGCCCGCGCCGCGGCTGGCGGCCGTCGCGGGGAGCTGATGAAACCGATCCCCGATTATGCGGCGCTCTACGGCCGGTTCCCGGACCCCGACGGGATTCCGCCGGCCGAGACCATCCCCTCGTACGAACTCCCCGAACCGTATCGCGCGCTCCTGGCGCACCACCACCACATGACGGTGACGGTCGAAAACTTCTACCGGGACCGCGTGGACGTGCGCGTGCTGGCGTCGCGCCGGGACGGCGCCGAGTATTCGCGCAAGATCCTGCTCGAACTCGCCGGTTCGCGGCGCGTCGTCCAGTTCGGCATTGTCGGCATCGACCTCGACCTGCTCTCGCCGGCGGTGCGCGACCGGATCGTCGCGGAGGAGACACCGCTCGGCCGCGTGCTGATCGAGCACAACGTGCTCCGCGAAGTCCACCCGACCGGCTACCTGCGCATCGCGCCGAACGCTTCCCTTCGGACCTGGTTCGGCATGGCGGACGACGCGCCGCTCTACGGCCGCCTGGGCGTCATCACCGCCGACGGCCGGCCCGCGATCGAAGTGCTCGAAATCCTCGCGCCGGCGCCGGCCGCGAGTTAGAACTCTTCCTCCAACTCGATCCCCAATCCGCTCAATCGCGCCTTCAACTCCGGCAGGCGGTCGTCGTCGACGACGACGGCGGTCGGGCCGAGGCGTTCGCGCACGAGTTCGGCCGTGTCGGGCCATTGCAGCAAGCCGTCCGCGAACTCCGGAGACGGCAGCCGCACGACGCGGCAAGTGCGCGCCTGGGGCCGCGGCGCCGGATCGAACGTCAGGAACAATCGCCCGGCGGCGGAAAGCGGCTCGCCGGCGCGCGTCGCCAGCCAGCGGTCGATCGATTCGAGGTTCATCCCCTTGCCGTTCGCCGTGCGAAGGCTCGCGGGTGTCAGGCGGAACTGGCGGTGGGCCGTGCCGTTCAGGGGCAGCGGTTCGGCGAGGCGACCGATCTCGGCTTCGAGGAGCAGATCGGCCTGCCCGGCGTCGACCGTGAGCGTCAGGCCGTCGGGGGCGACCGACACGCACTTCGCCGGCCGCGCGTCGTACTCGCGATTGCCGATCAGCCGCAGGAGGCGGAAGTCGGGATCGCGGCCGTCGGCGGTGAGGCCGATCCGGTCGGTGAGCTTGATGGCGACGGTGCCGCGCGAGAGCGCGAGGTCGAGGTCGGCCGGGTTCAGGAATTCGACGAGCGTGGCGGACGGGTAGACGGTCACGCGTTCGCGCTTGTCGGCCCAGCGGCGCAGGAGGTCGGCGACGTTCGCGGGCAGCGGGCGCATCGCGTGGCGGTCGAGCGTCTGCCGCATCACGGCGAGGGTGAGGCCCGATTCCAGGCCGCGGTAGGTTTCGTCCGCGGTCAGTTCGAGGGTGCAAGCGGTGCCGAGGCGCTTCCAGGCGGCGAACCGCGACAGTTCCGCGATCAGGCGCGGCGTCAGCCCCTGCCGGTAGACGATCATCTCCGCGTTCGGCTGCACCGTCAGCGTCTGCGGGAAGGCGGGCGGCGCCGGTGGTTCCGGCTCGCCGCAGAGCAGGTGCCGGCCGAACTCCGCGAGGCGAAACGTACGCGGCTCGCCGGCGACCGCCTCCACCACGCGCAGCGGCCCCGCGACGGCGAGCAGGAACGCCTCGACCCACGCCGCCCCGTGCGCCTTCGCGTCGTCGCGCGACAGCGCCGACGGCCACGACGGATGGTGCTCCCACAGCGGCTCCGCCAACTCGGCCGCGGTCTTCGGCGCGCCCGAGCGGGCGAGTTGGTCCAGCACGGCGAGCGCGGCGGTGGGCGTCGGGTTGAGGCCGGCCTCGCCGGGCGCGTAGCCGGTGCGCGGGTCCCAGGTTTCGACGGCGAAGAACCGGGCGAAGAGATGCGCGAGCGTCGGCCAGGGCGATTCGCTCCAGTCGGGGATCGCCGGCTCCGCGACGAACTCGTTCGCCCCGGCGCGGAAGAGGCCTGCGGCGACGGCCCACTCGAAGGCGAGCACGCCGGCGTCCGGCACGGCGGCGGCGGTCTCCGCGAACGGCGCCCCCAGCAGGTCGTCCGCCTGAAGCTTCGCCAGGTCCCGCTTGAAGAGCGTCTTCGCCTGCGTCGTCTTCACCGCCGCGGCGCGCAAGCGCTGCCACGCGGCCGCGATCCGCAGCGGCCACTCCAGCCCGTCGCTCGTCGAAATCGAAGCGCCCCGCCCCTTCGCCGCCGGCGCGGCCACGAGGCCCCGCGCCCGCGCCAACACCGCAGGGTGCGCGAACACCGGCGCCGCCAGCGTGCCCGCCTGCCCGAACCAGGCCGCGAAGTCCGCGATCCGGGACTCGCCCCCGTCCGCGGGGAACGCGACGCCGGCGCGCAGCAACTCCTCCACCGGGGAGAAGCCGTCCGCGTGGCCCGCCGCCGCCGCGAGCGCGATCAGGTGCCCGGCCTTCCACACCGCGCAGCGCGACAGCCCCATCAGCCGCACCAGCGCCTGCGCCCCGGCCGGCAGCTCGCGCAGCCGGCGGTCGATCACCGGCGCGTTCGATTGCGCCTCGCAGACTCGATCCCGCAGGTCGTCGATGGTTTGGCCGATCTTCGGTTTGACGAGCGAACCGGTCGAGAGGCGGAACAGGACATCCGTGTAGCGCGCGAGGGCGTCGCGCACGCGATCGGTCCAAGCGGCATAATCCGGCGGCGATGGAGGCATCCAGTCGTTTTACGACCCGGCCCGGCCGACGACTTGCGGCGCGTGCCCCATCTTCAAAAGTTCTTCGATCACCGCGTCGACGCGCCCCGGCCGCACGAGCAGCACGCGCTCCGACAGCCGGCCGACGATCTCCGCCGCCAGCTTCTTCCGCGCCAGCAGTTCCTCCGCGAGCACCGCGTCGTCCGTCTGCACGAAGCAGACGCGCCGGTGCAATTTCGCGACCAATCGCGGCTGGCTCATTCGACCTCCGATCGCGGCCCGGCCGGCAGGAACTGGCGCTCGTCCAGAATCTCGTAGCTGTACCCCTGCTCCGTCAGGAACATCTGCCGGTGCTGGGCGAAATCGAGTTCCTTCGTGTCGCGCGTCACGACGGTGTAGAAGTGCGCGCCGCCGCCGTCGCCCTTCGGCCGTAGCACGCGTCCGAGGCGCTGCGCCTCCTCCTGGCGGCTGCCGAACGTGCCCGACACCTGGATCAGCACGTTCGCGTCCGGCAGGTCGATCGCGAAGTTGCCCACCTTCGAGAGGACGAGGTGCCGCACTTCGCCCCGGCGGAACTGGTGGTACAGCGTCTCCCGCTCCTCGTTCGGCGTCGCGCCGGTGATGAGCGGCAGGTCGAAGCGCTTGCTGAGCTGCTTCAACTGCGTGAGGTACTGGCCGATGACGATGACGCGCTGGTCGGCGTAGCGCTCGAGCAGCCGCGCGACGATCTCGTCTTTGAGCGGGTTCTCGCTGGCGAGGCGGTACTTCTGCCGCCACTCGGCGACGGCGTACGCCAGGCGCGATTGATCGTCCGGCAGGCCGACGCGGATCTCCGAACACGCCGCCGACGCGATCCAGCCCTTCGTCTCGAGTTCCCGCCAGGGCACGTCGTACTTCTTCGGTCCGATGAGGCTGAAGACGTCGCCTTCGCGCTGGTCCTCGCGGATGAGCGTGGCGGTGAGGCCGAGGCGCCGCCGCGCCTGGATCTGCGCCGTCACGCGGAAGACCGGCGCCGGCAGCAGGTGCACCTCGTCGTAGATGATGAGGCCCCAATCCCGCTGCTCGAAGAGCTGGAAGTGCGGGTATTCGTCCGGCGTGCCGGGGCCGCGGCGCGGTGTCGGTTCGTCTTCGATCTCCGGCGCGTCCACATCGAGTTCGGCGTCGTCCTCGGCCTTCTTCCCCTTCCGCTTCCTGCCGGGGCGATACGTCAAAATCTGGTACGTCGCCACCGTCACGTCGCCGATCTCCTTCACGTCGCCGGTGTATTCCTTCACGAGGTCCGGGGTGAGGTCGGTCTTGTCGAGGATTTCGCGGATCCACTGTTTGACGGCGGTGACGCTGGTGGTGAGGACGAGCGTGGATTTCTTGAGGAGCGCCATGGCGACGATGCCGACGATGGTCTTGCCGGCGCCGCAGGGGAGCACGATGACGCCGGAGCCGCCGCGCACGTCGCCGCCGGCGTGGAAGACGGCCGCGGCGTCGCGCTGGTAGTCGCGGATCTGGAACGGCAGGCCGGTCGTCGCCACCGATCGCAAATCGATCGGCCGGTCGGCGCCTTCGGTGTAGCCCGCGAGGTCCTCGGCCGGATAGCCGACGGCGATGAGCGCCTGCTTCAGCACGCCGCGGTGGCGCGGGTCGATCGCGAAGCTCGTTTCGTCGAGCCGGTCGCCGAGGTAGTCCTGGAGTTTCTTCTGGCGGGACAGTTCTTCGATGAGCGGGCGATCCCGGCAGACGAGCTTGAGTCCGCCGGCGTCCTCGCGCACGAGTTGGACGCGCCCGTAGCGGCCGACCGTCTCGGCGAGGTCGGCCGGGATGTTGGGCGGCACCGGGAACTTCGAGTAGCGCGTCAGCACCGCCAGCATCTGCTCGGCGGTGAAGCCGGCCGCCGCCGCGTTCCAGAGCGAGAGGTTGCTGATGCGGTAGGTGTGGATGTGCTCGGGGCTTTTTTCGAGTTCGGCGAACGGCGCGAGGGCGTCGCGCGCGGCCGCGTAGTGCGGGTTGTCGACTTCCACGAGGATGGAGCGATCCGATTGCACGATGATCGGATTCGCGGGATCGAACG
>CAYVRB010000345.1:0-5833 GCA_964453375.1 uncultured Alcaligenaceae bacterium | reverse complement strand
AGCTGAACGGACAGGCCGGACCCAAATTACTCGCCGGGGTGTGAACGATTACCCAGCAATTCAAGTGCTTCGATTATTGACGCTCGCACGTGCGACGCCTCCGGTGGCCGAACCAGTGATTACTCCCGCGCCGCGCGACAGAACGCGGCAGTGGGCAATTTCCCCAGCGTAACGGCCACTCGCGTCGCTCACAAGCACCAAGCGTCGGGAAATCGACCCGTCGTACCATGCGTCCCTGCTATCATGTCCTCGTCGCCGGAGGGCCGCCATGCCGATCCACGATTGGACCCTCGTCCGGGCCGGCGAATGAAACGAATCGAATTGATATCGGACTTGCTTCGCATTTCACGGGGATTCGGTAGCGGTCGCTGGCTGTCCGTCGCGATCCGGCATCGTCCGCAACAGCGCCCGCAGCACCGCGTTCACCGATCCGGATTCCCGAAAGTACTCCGCCACCTCCGGTTCCAAGACCACCAATCGCCCCCCGGGGCTGACGGCGGCCGCGAACCGATTCGGTTTCGCCTGCGCGTAGTCGAACGCGTATTCGGTCCGCAACTCTTCGGTCATCGTTCATCCTCCTCAGGGTCGTTCTTCGTGTCGCCGTCGCTCCGTGGGCGTCGCTTCCCGCGCGCCGATGATCCTGACGTTCGGCGGTCGCTCCGTGAAACAGACCAGCACGAGCCGATTCGTTTCCGAAAAGCCCACCAGAATCTCCCGCACCTCGTCGTCGGAATGGTCGGGATCGGGAAAGATCGCGGCGAGGGGATCGGCGAAGACCGTCGCGGCCTCGGAAAACGACACTCCGTGCTTCCGCTCGTTGGCAACGGCTTTCGCGTCGTCCCACTCGAACTGCATGGACGTCTCCGACCGAGGAACGGCGGCGTCCCCCTTCAGGCTAACTCGGTTCGAGTCGGTTGAAAAGAGGCAAAGAGCCAGCGTTGTCCGGGAGCTACGGCTCGCCCCGTGGTATCAGGTCCTCGTCGCCGGAGGGTCTACATGCCGATCCACGATTGGACCCGCGTTCGCGCCGGGGCGGTTCCAGGACTTCGAGCCACGGCCAACAAGGAGTGGGTCCGCAATTCCGAGTGGGTCCGCCGGAGGGTGGCGCAGTGACGGCGGACCCACTCCCCTGACAACACGAGACCGTAAAGCCTGATCCCCCATCTTCCCCAATCCCCCATTTCCCTCCGTCCGGCACATCCCTCAAAACCGCGCTGATCCATTGACACCGCGATAGCCGATGGTATGAGGACGGCTCTTGCCAGACCCTCGGCATCGGTACGTTCGCGGAGCAGGCTCATGGACGCGGCCCCCAAGTCATCGTTTCGACGCACGCTCAAGTACGCCGCCCTGGCGTACGCCGCCTTCGCGGTCGTGTCGTACGCCGTCGATCCGCGCGTGCCCGGCACGGCGCGCGTGACCAACGGCCAGACGCCCGAACAGAAGGAGCGCGCCGAGAAGAAAGCCGCCCGCGAGAAGCTCCTGCCGCACGGCGACGGCGTCCGCGATACCCGCGATCCGCAGTGGTCCACCGACCCGACCGATCCGTTCCCGATGCCGCCGGAACTCGCCGACGTCAAGCTCATGGAGCAGACGGAGGAGCAGAAGTCCGCGAAGAGCGCCGGCTGCATCGTCTGCCACCAGACGGCGCACGACCCGCACTACAAGGAAACCGTCCGCCTCGGCTGCACCGACTGCCACGGCGGGAACGCCGAATGCACGACGAAGGAACAGGCGCACCCGAAGTCGCGCTTCCCGCAATACTGGGCGTCGTCCGCCAACCCGGTGCGCTCCTATACGCTGCTCAACCACGAATCGCCGGAGTACATCCGCTTCGTGAACCCCGGCGACTTCCGCGTCGCGCACATCAGCTGCGGCACGTCGGGCTGCCACCCGAAGGAAGTGCAGGTCAACCGCAAGCAGATCATGACCACGGGCTGCATGCTCTGGGGCGCGGCCCTTTACAACAACGGCTCGGTGCCGTTCAAGAAGGCGCGCTACGGCGAAGCCTACTCGATGCACGGCGCTCCGCTGCGGATGCTGTCTTGGCCGCCGCCGTCCGAGGAGGAGATGGAGAAGAAGGGCGTGCTGCCGTTCCTGGATCCGCTGCCGCGGTTCGAGAATAGCCAGCCGGGCAACATCCTGCGCATCTTCGAGCCGGGCGGCCGCTTCCGCCCCGACATCGGCATCCCGGAACTGAAGGAAGAACCGGGCCGGCCCCGCACGCGCCTCAGCGAGCGCGGCATCGGCACCCAGAACCGCACCGACCCCGTCTTCATCGGCCTCACCAAGACCCGCCTCTTCGACCCCACGCTCAGCTTCCTCGGCACCAACGACAACCCCGGCGACTACCGCTCCAGCGGCTGCTCGTCCTGCCACGTCGTCTACGCCAACGACCGCTCGCCCGTGCACTCCGCCGGTTACGCCAAGCACGGCAACCGCGGCTACTCCGCCAACACCGACCCCACCATACCCAAGAACGAATCGGGCCACCCGATCGAACACCGCTTCACCAACGCCATCCCCACCAGCCAGTGCATGGTCTGCCACGTCCACCCCGGCACGACGGTCATGAACAGCTACATCGGCTACCTCTGGCACGACGAAGACAGCGAGACGGACAAGATCTATCCCGAAAACCAGATCAACCCGACGCCCGAGCAGCTCATTCGGCTGCTCAACCGGAACCCGAACGAAATCGCCGCGAAGAGCAACCTCCGCGATTTCGAGTTCACCGCGGAATCGGCGTCGCTCAACAGCCAGATGACCAAGGCGCAGTTCGGCGACTTCCACAGCCACGGCTGGCTCTTCAGCGCCGTCTACAAGCGCGACCGCGTCGGCAACTATCGCGACCACTTCGGCAACATCGTGAACAGCCCGACCTCGCAGCAGCTCATCAAGGCGACCGACTTCGCCACCAAGGTGAAGGACTTCCACAAGGCGAAGCAGCCGACCGCCGAGGTGGCGAAGAAGGCCGAGGAGCAGTTCGACAAGGCGCGCGCCGGCGAGCCGGTGCACCTGCGCGACATCCACATGGAGAAGGGGATGCACTGCGTGGACTGCCACTTCTCGCAGGACGGCCACGGGAACAACCGGCTGCACCAGGAAGTGCGCGCCGCCACCGAAATCCTCTGCGTCGACTGCCACGGCACGCCCACGGGCTACGCCACGCTCCGCACCTCCGGCCCCGCCAGCTACACCAGCGACCCGGACGGCCGCGGGCGCAACCTCGCCGCGATGCGCACCCCCTTCGGCAAGCCCCGCTTCGAGGTCGAGGAGTTGCCCGGCGGCAAGAAGCGCATCTTCCAGAACTCCGCCGTCGAGAAGGGCGTCCGCTGGGAGGTCGTGCAGACCAAGGACACCATCGACCAGACCCACCCGCGCTACAACGAGAAGTCCACGCTCGCCAAGACCGTGCGCTTCGAGGACGGGAAGATGGTCTGGGGCGACCTGCCCGAAGGGAACGAGAAGTGCGCCGCGCACACCAACAGCAACATGAGCTGCATCGCGTGCCACACGTCGTGGAACCCGAGCTGCTTCGGCTGCCACCTGCCGCAGCGCGCCAACATGAAGATGCCGGTCCTCCACGCCGACGGCGACGTGACGCTCAACTACACCTCGTACTGCTGGCAGACGCTGCGCTCCGACATCTTCATGCTCGCCCGCGACGGCGACGTGACCGGCAACAAGATCAACCCCTCGCGCTCCTCCTGCGCCGTCCACGTCACCAGCTACAACAACAACCGCGAGATGATCTACTCCCAGCAGCAGACGATCTCCGCCGACGGCTACGGCGGCACCGCGTTCAGCACCAACGTGCCCCACACCGTCCGCGGCAAGGGCTGGCGCGAGACCAAGCAGTGCACCGACTGCCACGTCTCGAAGAACAACGACAACAACGCCATCATGGGCCAACTGCTCATGCACGGCACGCAGTTCCTGAACCACATGACGCGCGTCGGCTGGATCGCCGCCGGCGAGGAGGGCCTCTTCGGCGTCACGCTCACCGAGCAGACCGAACCGCAGGCGGTCTTCGGCAGCGACCTGCACAAGGTCGCGTACCCCGACAACTACAAGACGCTCTGCGAGAACAAGTTCCAGCTCAACAACGCGCACGAGCACCCCGGCCGCGACGTGCTCTTCGGCCTCAAGAAACCGTTCAAGACCCACGAAGTCCTTCAGGTGCAGGCGCGCGGCGAATACCTCTACGCCGCCTGCGGCGAGAACGGCATCCGCGTCTACGACATCGCGTTCATCGACGACAAGGCCTTCGCCGAGCGGATCACCACCGCGCCGGTCAGCCCCGTCGGCCAGAAGTTCTACGCCCCGACCAAGAACGCCCGGTATATCACCGCGCCCACCAGCGTCGCCGTCGACCCGACGCGCAAGATGAACCCGGCGAACAAGGAACAGCCCGTCCACCTCGTCTTCGGCTTCCTGTACGTCGCCGACGCCGAGGAAGGCCTGATCCTCGTCGGCGCCGGCACGACGATCGACGGCAACCCGGTGAACAACTTCCTCAAGCGCGCCGTCACCTTCAACCCGAACAAGCTCCTCTGCGGCGCCCAGCACGTGCACATCGTCGGCCACTACGCCTACGTGTCGTGCGACGCCGGCCTCGTCGTGGTGAACCTCGACAACCCGCTCGAACCGAAGGTGGAGAAGGTGATCGGCGCGCCGTTCCTCAAGAAGCCGAAGGCGGTGCAGACGCAGTTCCGCTACTGCTACGTGGTGGACGAGGAAGGGGTGAAGATCCTGGACATCTCGGACATCGCGAAGCCGGAGCCGCGCTCCCTGATGCGGATCGAAGGGCTGCACAACATCTACGTGGCGCGGACCTACGCGTACGTCTCGGCCGGGAAGCGCGGCATGATGATCCTCGACATCACCAACGCCGAGGAGCCGAAGCTCGACCAGGTGTTCACCGCCGGCGGCCAGATGCACGACGTGCGCGACATCAAGCTCGGCATCACCTACAACACGTCGTTCGCGTACGTCGCCGACGGCGAGGGCGGCCTGCGCATCGTGCAGCTCAGTAGCCCGCAGAACCCCGGCAACGACGGCTTCAGCCCGCGACCCAGCCCGAAGCTGATCGCCACCTACAAGGTGCCGCACCACGGCAAGGTGCTCTCCGTCGGCAAGCCGCTCGACCGCGACCGCGCCGTGGACGAATCCGGCCACCAGATCGGCGTCTTCGGCCGCGTCGGCGCCCGCCCGCTCAACGCCGCGGAGCAGGCGAAGATGTATCTGAAGGACGGCCAGGTCTGGAAGGTGTCCGACGATCCGAAGGACCCGATCTACCACGACAAGCGCAAGCCGGCGGGCGGGAAGTAGTTCCCTCCGCGGCGGCCGGGCGAACCTTGTCGGCTCGCCCGCCGTCGATAGGATGACAGTCGGGCCGGACCTTCATTTGAAGCCCGGCCCTTTTTGCCGCCTTAGCTCAGCGGTAGAGCACAGCTTTCGTAAAGCTGGGGTCCAGGGTTCAAATCCCTGAGGCGGCTTTCTTACAACTCGCTTCGCCGACGCACTTTGCGTACCGCCGGATGTTCCGGCGAGCGGCCCGTTTTCTCTGAGTCTTGGGTAGTACTACCCAAATTCTGGGAAGGATGGGCTGAACTCATGGTCCTCGAACCTTGGGGACGCGGACTATAGCGACCGCGCCGCGGAGCGCACCTTTTCCAGGAGCTCGATCAGGGTGCGGGTTTCGGCGACCGAAAGGCCGGACAGGATCGACAGCGCGGTGCGCGGCCCGACGCCCGAGATCTTCACCAGGTGGCGGAAGGTCGTGCGCTCATCCACAGTGAGAAAGCCGAACAGCACCTGGGCGTCCTCG
>CAYVRB010000344.1:5298-5841 GCA_964453375.1 uncultured Alcaligenaceae bacterium | reverse complement strand
GGAGTGACGCGCTCCGCTCCGAAGACTCCGCGTCGCGGCTAAACATTATTCGATTCCGTTTTCGGTCAGGAACTCTTGCAGGAAGCGGACCTGCTGCTTCGGCCACTTCTCCGATTTCGCGAACGACGCGAGCGCCTCCAGGTCTTCCCGGACCCGCTTCAGCTCGGCCCCCTTCAACCGTTGCAGGTAGGTGACGAGGTAGTGCATCGCCTCCTCGGCCACGGCGCCGTTGAGAACGGCCTCCTCCGAACCTTCGAGGAAGACGTAGGCGTGCAGGGCGGCGAGCAGCAGCGGGTGGACGCCGAGCTCGGGCGGGATCAGCGGGAACACCGCCGCGCCGTCGGGGGCTTCATCGGTCGTCATGAGGCCTCGGCGGGCAGGCGGGCGGCGATGGCGGCGAGGTCGGCCGTGATGGTGAACCGCTGAAGTTCCGAGAGTGCCTTCAGGTCGGTAATTGTCCGAACTCTGGGCATCTGCTCGACGCCCGCAGGACCGAACCGCACATCCAGTATGGATTCGATCGCCGAATGCAGTCCTTCGGCC
>CAYVRB010000344.1:0-5198 GCA_964453375.1 uncultured Alcaligenaceae bacterium | reverse complement strand
TTGCCTTCGGCCTTGCCTTCGGCCTTGCCTTCGGCCTTGCCTTCGGCCTTGCCTTCGGCCTTGCCTTGTTCGTGGCCTCGTTGGAGCGCCATTTCTTCAAAGATGCTGACGAAAGGCATTTGCCGTTCCTCCTCATAACGATTGACGGTCCGCCGGAACTCGATCTGTCGGGGTGGCGGCAACGCCATGATCCAGTCGATCAGCCTAATCAGCTGCCGAACCCGTTTGAAATCCAAACCGCGTTCCAACAGACCTCGGACCATCGTCCACTTGATAGCGAGTCGGTCGCCTAGTTCGCCCCGCGTCGTCAGTGTTCGCAGATGAGCGAGCGTAACCACGGCGAAGGGGTTGTCCGATCGCTCGAGTTTCGCTTCCTCCCATTCTAACAGCTTTGCAACGAGGAATCGGAACCGAACCTCGCAGCCGCCGCATTCCTCGACGAACTCGCGAGGATGCCAAGATTGGCGTTCATCGCCGAGGATCGCCACACTGATGGGCATCCGGCCATAGCGGTCCCGCAAACGGTGATTGTACGTATACATCCGCTCGGCGAAGTTCGACTGTGCCTGGTTTTGGACCTCGATGTGAATAAGGACCCACCGTTCGGTTCCGTCGACCAGCCAGACCTTGGCGAGCTTATCCACCGTTCCCCGGCCGGTCTCCGATTCGCGAACGAGTTGGGACAATTCCGTGTCGAGGAATTCGTGTCCGCGCGACCAATCCACGATCGCATGGATCGATGCGAAGAAGAATTGGAGGAAGTCCTCGAAAGCCCACTCGATCGCTTCTTTCCACGGGCCATCGAAGTCGAGTTCCGGTTCGTCCTCAGCCACCGGCCACCGCGGGGATGAGGGCGACGGTCACGCCGTCGTCGAGTTTCGTGTCCATCTCGTCGAGGTAGCGGATGTCCTCCTCGTTCACGAAGACGTTGACGAACGGCCGGATCTTCCCCTTGTCGAAGAGCTTCGTGCCGAGGCCGGGGAACTGGCGGACGAGGTCGTCGAGCGCCGCCTGCACCGTGTCGCCGACCACGGCGACTTCGGCCTGGCCGTCGGACTGGTCGCGCATCGGCGTCGGAATCTGAACTTTGATCGCCATTGTCGCTCTCGTAGATTGGCCACAGATCAACACGGATGAACACAGATCAGAAATCAGATTTATTACCCGTGTTCATCCGTGTTGATCTGTGGCTAAATGTCTTTACACCAGGACCGGTTCCGGGCGAGGTTCCGCGAGGCCGCTCAGCGCCTCGAATTCGTTCAGCGTCGGCTTGATGACGGCCGGTTCGTCCAGCGATTCGAAGACGGCGTCCTGCGTCTTCAGGCCGTTGCCCGTCACGCAGAGGACGATCTCCTCGTCGCGCGGGATGCGGCCGGCCTCGATCAGCTTCCGCGCGACGGCGACGGTCGTGCCGCCGGCGGTCTCGGCGAAGATGCCTTCGGTCTGCGCGAGCAGCTTCATGCCGTCGACGATCTCGTCGTCGGTCACGTCCTCGGCCCAGCCGCCCGATTCGCGGACGAGCTTCGCGGCGAAGATGCCGTCGGCCGGGTCGCCGATCGCGAGGCTCTTGCAGATCGTGTTCGGCTTCCGCACCGGGCGATGCTTCTCGCGGTTCTGCTTCACGGCGTCGCTGATCGGGTTGCAGCCGGTCGCCTGGGCGCCGTGCATCTTCGTCGTCACCGGCGTGTCGACGAGGCCGGTCGCGTGGAGTTCGTTGAACGCCTTGTGGATCTTGCCGATGAGCGCCCCGCCGGCCATCGGGCAGACAACGTGCTGCGGGAACCGCCAGCCGAGGTCCTGGGCGATCTCGAAGCCCATCGTCTTCGACCCTTCGGCGTAGAACGGCCGGAGGTTGACGTTCACGAAGCCCCAGCCGTACTTGAGGGCGATCTGCGTGCAGAGGCGGTTGACTTCGTCGTAGGTGCCGAGGCAGCCGATCACCTTCGCGCCGTACACGGCGGTGCCGAGGATCTTGGCGCGCTCCAGGTCGGCCGGGACGAGGATGAAGGTTTCCAGCCCGGCGCTGGCGGCCTGCGCGGCGACGCTGTTGGCGAGGTTGCCGGTGCTGGCGCAGCCGACGGTGGTCATCTTGAATTCGAGCGCCTTGCTGAGCGCGACGGAGACGACGCGGTCCTTGAACGAGAGCGTCGGATAATTCACCGCGTCGTTCTTCACCCAGAGTTTCTGGACGCCGAGTGCGTCGGCCAATCGGTCGGCCTTCACCAACGGCGTCGCGCCGACGTGCCGACCGACGATCGGCTGGTCGAACCCGATCGGCAGGAACTCCTGGAACCGCCACATGTTCGCCGGTCGGCCCTCGAACTTCGCCCGGCTCACGTTTGATCGAATCTTCGCGTAGTCGTAGGCGACCTCGAGCGGGCCGAAGTCGTCGACGCAGAAGTTGATGGCCGATTCCGGGTATTGCTTGCCGCAGACGCGGCACTTCATTCCGACGGCGAAAGGCGAAGGCACGGAGGCACCCCAATCCCAATAGGAAGTTCGGGGTGAGGATTGATCCAGTTTCGGTCGGTGAGATAAGAAACGGCGGGAGAACGCGAATTCCCTCGCGGTATCTTATCTTCCCCGGCTTCTCGCCGAGTAGGAGTTAGCACCAGCATTCGACGATCGATCGGGCGACCGACCGGCGAACCGGTTGCTGTGGCGTCGTCGGGCCTAACCCCTCAGCCACTCTGGATAAGATACTCACCTTGTTCGACGCACGCCGAAACGTGCTTCCCTGAAGCTTATTCCCTGCCCCGACCGAAGGCAATCGAGTGCGCCGGGATTTCCCGACTTCCCAACGGTGGTAAAAGGTAACGGTCGGGCAAAATGCGAATTTCGGCCCTGTTACTCTTGCGGCGGAATGGCGCGCAAGTTATACGCCCTCGACACCTCATTTTCCAACCGAACGCGCTTCCCCGGGGAAGGACCGTGCCGTGAACGTGCGCCGCAACGATCAGGACGAACGCGAGGACTACGGGAGCGCGACCGCGCAACTCCCGTTCACGGCCGCTGCGCTGCACAACGCCCAGAAGCCCGCCGACGCCAAGCCTTCCGACGACTCCGGCGGCATCAGCGTGTTCTGGCGCGTCTTCGGCGGGACCATCATCAGCATCGTCGCGCTCGTCGGCATCACGCTCTACAACAGCATGAACACGCAGATCTCGGAACTGCGCGCCGAGATCCACAAGCTCAACGAGGCCCGCGCGGAGTTCATCAAAAAAGACGAGTTCGGCACCCGCGTCAACTCGACCTGGGACCGCGTGCAACTGCTCCAGACGCAGAACAACGAACAGAACGCCACGATGCGGGCGATCCGGGCCGAACTCGACGGCTACAAGGAAAAGCTGACGCGCAGCGGCATGGACCTCGACGCCGCCAAGAAGGACCTTGCCGCCATCGAGGTGCTGAAGGAGAAAATGACCACCGTCGCGATCGACCTGAAGGCGACACGCGAGGAATCGCTGAAGCTCCGGCAGGACGTGGACAAAAACCTTGCCTCCGATACAGACCGCAAGACGCGCCGGGACGAACAGTACAAGGAGATCGACAAGGCGATCAAGGAGCAGGCGGCGGCACTGCAGGGGCTGCAGATCAAGCTCGCACGGCTGGAGGGGGCGACGTCGGTGCCGGCCGACAAGCCGGCAAAGCCGGCCGAGCCGAAGCCGGCGGAGAAGAAGCCCGACGAGAAGTGACCGCGTGCGGGATGTCCGGCCGGGAGGGCGGCGAATTTCGGCCGCGCCGCGCCGGCCTTTCTGGCTTTCGGGCGCGCGCCGCCTATCATGGGGCTAAACATCCCCCACTCACGGCCCCTCCGCGTATGAGTGCCACGTCCTCCGCGATCAACCCCAAAGGTCCCCGCACCGAGACGGCCTCCGCGAACCCGATCGCGTGGTGCTGCGACTACCTCTGCTCCAGCGTCGGCCAGAAGATCCTCGTCGCCGTCACCGGCACTCTGCTCGTCACGTTCGTGCTCTTCCACATGATCGGCAACCTGAAGATGTTCGTCGGTCCGGAGAGCATCAACAAGTACGCCTACTTCCTCAAGCACGACCTCGGCGCGCTCATCTGGATCGCCCGCGGCGGCCTCCTCGGCTGCTTCCTCCTGCACCTGACGGTCGCCCTCTGGCTGAAGAACCGCGCCGTCGCCGCACGGCCCGTCGGATACGCCTACTCGGCGAACGCGCAGGCGACGCCCGCCTCCAAGACGATGGTGCAGACCGGCCTCGTCGTCGGCGTCTTCGTCTTCTTCCACCTCGCCCACTACACCTTCGCCACCGTCCACGCCGTCCCCTCGCCGGACGGCAAGGGCGAGACGAACTACCTCGACCTCCAGTACCGGATGCCCGACGGCAAGATGGTCCACAACGTGTACGCGATGGTCGTGGCCGGGTTCAGCACGCCGTGGATCTCCGTGGTGTACTTGCTCTGCCAGGTGGTGCTGTTCGTCCACCTGAGCCACGGCATCCAGAGCGCGTTCCAGACGCTCGGCCTCGTGAACCGGCGGTTCGTGAAAGTGGCCCGGGCGCTGGGCGTCGGCCTCGCCGGCGCGATTGTCGCGGGGAACTTCGCGATCGTGATCGCCGTCTGGGGCGGCTGGGTGAAGAACCAAATATAGCCACAGATAAACGCCGAAAACACGGATCAAACCAAGAAATTGATTTTTCCGATCTGTCTTCTCTGTGTTGATCTGTGGCGAATTCCCTAGAGCCAACCATGATTCAACTCGATTCCAAGGTTCCGGCGGGTTCGGTCCCGGACAAGTGGACGAACTTCAAGAAGAAGCAGCTCCTCGTCAATCCGGCGAACAAGCGGAAGTACACGGTCCTCGTCGTCGGCACCGGCCTCGCCGGCGCGAGCGCGAGCGCATCCCTCGCCGAACTGGGCTACCATGTCCAGACGTTCTGCTTCCACGACAGCCCGCGCCGCGCGCACAGCATCGCCGCGCAGGGCGGCATCAACGCCGCCAAGAACTACCGCAACGACGGCGACTCCGTCTGGCGGCTCTTCTACGACACCATCAAGGGCGGCGACTTCCGCGCCCGCGAGGCGAACGTCCACCGCCTCGCGGAAGTGTCCGTCAACATCATCGACCAGTGCGTCGCCCAGGGCGTGCCGTTCGCGCGCGAGTACGGCGGGTTGCTCGACACGCGGTCCTTCGGCGGCGCGCAGCTCCAGCGCACCTTCTACTGCCGCGG
>CAYVRB010000343.1:0-5917 GCA_964453375.1 uncultured Alcaligenaceae bacterium | reverse complement strand
GACGTCGTCTTCGAGAGCGCCGCGAAGATGCCGCCGGAGTGGAACCACTTCACGCCCTTCGCGTGGATCGCCTTCCAGTCGAAGTCGCCGGGCTGGAGCATCGCGCCGGCCTCGTTCGCGCGGTTGTAGAAGACGACGGGGGCGCGCACGCCGGCGCCGCGGTCGCTGTAGACGGTGGCGATGTTCGGCCCGCGCACGCCGTCGTGGTCGAAGTATTTCCAGAACGGCGTCACGCCGTACTCGCGGACGCGCGCCTGGACGAGTTCGCCGATCGGGTAGCGCACCATGGCGGAGGCGATGCCGGTTTTCAGGCGGAAGCAGTCCGACAGGTTGGCCGCCACGTTGTACTCGCCGCCGCTGACGTGGATGTCGAAGGCGCGGCTCTTGCGGAACGGCGCGATGCCGGGGTCGAGGCGGTGGACCAGCGCGCCGAGCGACAGGAAATCGAGGGCGCAGGCATCCGAACGGACGGGCAGCATGGTGGCTCCGGATCGGGGAAAGTCGATGGCGAAAGTGTATCGACCGGAGGCCTCGCGCTCCATCGCCCGATCCGTTTAGAAATCCACGTTGAACCGCAGGCCGAAGGCGTGCAGCGAGCCGTTGAAGAGACCGGCCGCTCTGGAAAAGCAGAATCGCCGGTCCGGCCGGTAATCGAACGCCTCGATACGGGCGAGCAACTTCCGATCTCCGTTCATCCCGACGCGATAACTGCTAGTCCATACCGTAACCCCATCCACGGGTCCGCGGCCGGAGTGCGATCATGATTCGAGCGGTCGTTGCGGCACTGTTCCTCGCGTCGTTCACGTTCGCGCAGGAGGCTCCGAAAACCTCCGATCGGCTTTCGCCCTACGGGCTGGCGCAGCCCGTGCTAATCGCCGCGGGCGAGCTGCCGAAAGACTTCCCGAACGACGCGAAGATCCCGGTCGCGATCGGCGGGAAGGATCGGCTGCCCGCCGGATTCCAATGGCTATCGAAGGCGGACGCGACGCCCGAATCGGGAATGGTCGGCGTACATCTCAGTGAGGGTGCGATCCTGAAGATCGAGAAGCGGAAGATGACGAACGCCGGCGCCGGCACGGTGTCCCTCGTGCTGGCGAAGTCGGCGAACCGGCCGGCGCGGACCGTGACGCTCGAAGGCAAGGCGGTCGCCGACCACAACGAGTTGCGCCGCGTCGCCGCCGAGCGCGCCGAAGGCAGCCCGTACCCGCCGAAGGAGCCGGGGAAACCGATCGTCCCCAAGGGCACGCTCGTGATCGTCGGCGGCGGCGGAATGACGCCCGACATCGGCAAGCGGTTCATCGAGGCCGGCGGCGGCGAGACGGGCAAGTTCCTCGCGCTGCCGGTCTCAATGCCCGATCCGATCCGCACGCAGGCGGAGGAGACTTTCCTCAAGCGGCTCGGCGCGAAGGACATCACGGTGATCCCGTACCGTGAACAAAAGGACCTCGAAGACCCGAAGACGATCGAACTCTTCAAGAACGCGACCGGCCTCTGGTTCGGCGGCGGACGACAATGGAACTTCATGGACGCTTACGAGGGGACGAAACTCCCGGCGCTCTTCCGCGAAGTCCTCGCTCGCGGCGGCGTCATCGGCGGCAGCTCCGCTGGCGCCACCATCCAGGGCGACTACATGGTGCGCGGCGCCCCGGCCGGCCCGAACATCATGATGTGCGAAGGCTACGAACGCGCCCTCGGATTCCTCCCCGGCGTCGGCATCGACCAGCACTTCTCCGCCCGCAACCGCTTCAAGGACATGACCGCCTTCATGAAGTCCTACCCGCAGTTCCTCGGCATCGGACTCGACGAGGCCACCGCCCTCGTCGTCACCGGTTCCACGGCTGAGATCCTCGGCCGGGGCAAGGTCCACTTCTACGACCGCCGCAAACCGGTGAAGGACGGCGAGCCGGATTACGAGGCCTTCCCCGCCGGCGTCAAATACGATCTCCTGAAGCGGGCGAAGATCGAGGAAGCGAAAAAGGACCGAGTTTCGCCATAGGACCTAGGCAATCGAATATCGTTCTCGTCCCGAACCTCTGGTTCGGGATGCTGCGTTCGCCAACCTCTGGTTGGCGAACGCGAGTCCTTGCAACGACCTAGGCACGCCAACCGGAGGTTGGAAGCGGCCCGTCCCGAACCGGAGGTTCGGGACGAGGTTGTTGGTTCGGCTCCGACACTCTGCATGAAATTCGTCAGTCCCACCGTCTTCCGGGAAGGGTTTCCATGCGTCGCGTCCTCGCATCGTTCGTCGGCATTCTCCTGCTCGTCGCGTCGGCCGCGGCGCAGGCGCCGACGATCACCACGCCGAAACAGTTCCTCGGCCACGACATCGGCGACGATTACTTCCTCGCGAACTTCCAACAGCTCAAGGGCTACTGGGAGAAGCTCGCGAAGGAATCGGACCGGATGAAACTCGTCACGATCGGCACGACGGAGGAGGGCCGGCCGCAGATCGCCGCCATCGTCACGTCCCCGGAGAATCACAAGATCTTGGCGAGCTTGAAGGACGCGTCGCGCAGGCTCGCGAGGGCCGAGGGCGTGACCGCCGAGCAGGCGCGCGACCTGGCGGCGCGCGGCAAGGCCGTCGTCTGGATCGACGGCGGCCTGCACGCCAGCGAAGTCCTCTGCGCCCAGGTGCTCCTCGAAACGGTCTACCGCTTCCTCGCCGCGAACGACGCCGAGACGAAACGCATCCTCGACGACGTCGTCATCCTCTTCGTCCACGCGAACCCCGACGGGCACGACCTCGTCGCCGACTGGTACATGAAGGAGAAGGACCCGGCCAAGCGCACCTCGACCGGGCTGCCGCGACTCTACCAGAAGTACATCGGCCACGACAACAACCGCGACTTCTACGCGAACACGCAGGCCGAGACGAAGAATATGAACCGCTTCATGTACCGCGAGTGGTGCCCGCAGATCATGTACAACCACCACCAGACCGGCCCGGCCGGCACGGTCCTCTTCTGCCCGCCGTTCCGCGATCCCTTCAACTACTTCTGCGATCCGCTCGTGCTCAACGGCATCGACTCCGTCGGCGCCGCCATGATCCAGCGCTTCCTCGTGGAGGGCAAACCCGGCGCGACGGTGCGATCCGGCGCGCCGTACTCCACCTGGTTCAACGGCGGCCTCCGCACCACGGCCTCGTTCCACAACATCATTGGCATCCTGACGGAGACCATCGGCAGCCCCACGCCCTCGCAGATCCCGCTCGTCAGCGAGAAGCAGCTCCCGAAGGGGGACTACCTCGCGCCGATCCCGCCGCAGCGCTGGCGCTTCCGGCAGTCGGTCGAGTACAGCGTCACCGCCAACATGGCCGTGCTCGACTACGCGTCCCGCCACCGGGAGCAACTCCTCTTCAACGTCTGGCGGATGGGCCAGAACGCCATCGAGAAGGGCGGGCGGGATAGCTGGACCATCACGCCGAAGATCGTCGAGGCCGCGAAGAAGGAGAAGGGGAATCGCGGCGCCGGCGGCGTCGAGTTCGATCGCCTGTTCCGCAAGCCGGAACTGCGCGACGCCCGCGGCTACGTGCTCCCCGCCGACCAGACCGACTTCCCGACCGCCGTCAAGTTCGTCAACGCCCTGCTCGGCACCGGCGTGCGCGTCCACCGCGCGAAGGAACCGTTCGCCATCGACGGCAAGAAATACCCCGTCGGTTCGCTCGTCGTGAAGGCGGCGCAGGCGTACCGCGCCCACGTCCTCGACATGTTCGAGCCGCAGGACCACCCGAACGACTTCGCTTATCCCGGCGGGCCGCCGATCAAGCCGTACGATTCCGCCGGCTATACCCTCGCCTACCAGATGGGGATCCAGTTCGATCGCGTCCTCACCGGCTTCGACGGCCCCTTCGAGGAGGTCGCCGACGAACAACTCGCCCCGCCCGCCGCGACGGTCGTGGAACGCGACGGCGACGTCGGCTACCTGCTGGACCACCGCCGCAACGACGCCTTCCGCGCCGTGAACCGGCTGCTGAAGGACGGCGAGGAGGTCCGCCGCGTGCAGGTGTCGATGAAGCTCGGCGACGCGACGATCGCGCCGGGGACGTTCTTCGTGGCGAAACGCCCGACAACAAAGGACCGCGTGGCGAAGCTCGCGAAGGAACTGGGCGTGCCGTTCGTCGGTGTCGCCACCGCATCGGAAGCGAAGGCGATCAAACCGGCGCGCGTCGCGCTCTGGGACCGGCACGGCGGTTCGATGCCGTCGGGCTGGACTCGCTGGCTGCTCGAACGTTTCGAGTTCCCCTTCGAGGTCGTCTTCGCCCCGGACTTCGAGCGCGGGAACCTGCGCGCGAAGTACGACGTGCTCCTGCTCGTGGACGGCGCCTACTTCGGCCGGGGCGGCGAACCGAAGGAGGAGGGCGAGAAGGAGGAGAAGAAACCGGCGGCCAAAGGTCCGACTCGGCCCGGCCCCGTGACCGCGGCGGCGCTGCCGCACCTGAAGGCATTCCTGGAATCCGGCGGCACGATCCTCGCCATCGGCGGCGCGACGCGCCTCGCACGCGACCTCGGCCTGCCGGTCGCGAACCACCTCGCCGACCTGGACGAACCGACAAAGGAACGCCCCGGCGGCGCGACGAAGTACTACATTCCGTCGTCCGTGCTACGCGTCGCGGTCGATCCGGCGAATTCGCTCGCGTGGGGCATGGAGAACGCGGCCGACGTGATGTTTTCGATGAGCCCGACCTTCCGCCTGACCGCCGGCGGCGACGCGAGCAGCGTTCGGAAAGTGGCCTGGTTCGATTCGAAGGCGCCGCTGCGCAGCGGCTGGGCGTGGGGGCAGGACCATCTCGAAGGCGGCGTGGCCGTGGTCGACGCGAAGGTCGGCGCCGGCCGGCTCGCGCTCTTCGGGCCGCAGGTGCTCTTCCGCGGCCAGCCGCACGGCACCTTCAAACTCGTCTTCAACGGCATCGTGCAATCGACCCTTGCGCCGGCCGCGGCCCCCGCGCCGCGCCCGGTCGCCCCGATGCCGAAACCGATCGAGCCTCGTTGACCGATTGGGGTTTAGACCGCCGCCATCAGCGCCTCCGGCGTCGGGTACCACGCCTCCTTCGCGGCCACCGCCTCGCAGATGCGCCGCAGCACCTCCTCGTCCGTCGGATACGGCGACACGAGCGGCGGGCGGAGCGTCAGCGGAATTTCGTCCATCCGATACGCGGTGCCGGGGGCGCTGATGCCGGTCGCGGCCGTCGTGATGTGGACCTTCGAGAGGCGGCTCGTGTGCGTCACCTTCGGGTCCAGCACGATCGTGTTCGTGCGCGCCAGGTGGTCGATGGCGGGCTGCGGCATCGTCGCACCGGGGTCGGCACCGATGACGATCGTCGCGTCGTTGTCGCCGCGCACCAGCACGTCCACCGTCGAGAATTCGCCGGGGTTGAAGCGCGGGTAGCCGCGGCTCAAGTTCACGCCGAAGGGGTAGCCGGTGTGGTAGCGCACGACGACGTCCGCGCCGGTGACGTTCCCGTGGCCGCGCATCGGCATCGCGACGAACTTCGTGAAGGCGTTCAACTCGGCGGCGAGCGTCATCGCGGCGGCGGAGTTCAGGTGCTTGCCGCGCGTCATCGACAGGCCCATGCCGAAGAAGAGCACGCCGAACTTCGCCTTCTTCATCCGTGAAGCCAGGTCTTGAAGTTGCTCCATCGTCAGGCCCGTCTCGGCAATCGCGGACTCTTCGACGCGCTTGCCTTTCACGATGGAGCGCAGGGCCGTCAGCACCTCGAAGTCCTTGCCGGGACGGATTTGCAGGAAGATGTCGGCCGCCTTGCCGCTGGCGGTCTCGCGGATGTCCACGAGCACCATCGTGCGGTCCTTGCGGCCGTTGGGCGTGAACTTCCCCTTCGGCATCAGCGCGTACTTCGTGAAGTGGCGCGGGTGGCACTCGGCCGGGTTGCCGCCCCAGTAGAGGATGAAGTCGGCCCGGT
>CAYVRB010000342.1:0-5940 GCA_964453375.1 uncultured Alcaligenaceae bacterium | reverse complement strand
CGGATGCCACGTCGATGATCGCGGCGCCGCGGACCGCGTCGAGCTTCAGGTCGCGGTTGGTGTAGAACTTCGCGCGGTCGGCGAACGCCAGCTTCTTCGCCTCCACCAGCAGGTGCCAGTAGTCGGGCGAGTTCGGTCCCATCGCCGCCACGTTGAACCGTTCGAGCGTGTTGAGCATCTGGAGCGCCGCGATCCCCTGGCCGGGGGGCGGGAGTTCCCAGACGTCGTAGCCGCGATAGTTCGTCGAGACCGGTTGAATCCACTCCGAGGCGTGGCGGGCGAAGTCCTCCTTCGCGAAGAGGCCGCCGTGCTTCTTCGAGTAGGCGACGAGCGCCTCGGCGATCGGCCCCTTGTAGTAGGCGTCGCGGCCGCCGTCGGCGATGAGCTGGTAGGTCTTGGCGAGGGCGGGGTTCTTGAAGAGCTCGCCGACGCGCGGGGCGTCGCCGCCGGGGGCGTAAACGTCGCGCAACAGCGCGATGCGCCCGGCGCCGCGCCAGTAGCCGCCGATCACTTCGGGCACGACGACGCCCTCCTTCGCGTAGCGGATGCTCGGCGCGAGGAGGTCCTTGAACGGCTTCGTGCCGAACTTCTTTTGCAGGGAATCCCAGCCGTCGACGCAGCCGGGCACGGACCAGGAGAGCGGCCCCTTCTCGGGAATCTCGTCTAGTCCTTTGTCTTTGAAGTATTTGATCGAAGCCGCGAGCGGGGCGGCGCCGTTGGCGTTCAGCCCGTGCAGCGTCTTCGTCTTCGCGTCCCAGACGATGGCGAAGAGATCGCCGCCGATGCCGCACGACATCGGCTCCATCAGGCCCATCGCGGCGCTCGTGGCGACGGCCGCGTCGATCGCGTTGCCGCCGGCCTTGAGCACGTCGAGGCCGACCTGCGCCGCGAGCGGATGGCTCGTCGCGACGATGCCGTTGTTGGCGTGGGTGACCGGCCGCGGCCGCGGCTGGGCGGCGACGGGCAGCGCGAGGAGCAGGAGCAGCGGAAGGGCCGAACGCATGGCGCACCGGATCGGAAGGGGACGGAGGCAGGGGAAATCCTACGATTCCGGCATGGAACATTCCGCGCTTCATCCGCCGCTGCTCACGCCGGACCTCCCCGGCGTCGGCGGCCGGCTCAAGGTCGAACCCGAAGATTTCGTCGTCGAGGAGATCCCCGCTTATGAACCCTCCGGTTCCGGCGAGCACGTTTATCTCTGGATCGAGAAGCGCGATCTGGGGGCGGAATACTTTCTCCGCCAGCTCGCGCGCCGGCTCGACCTGCCGCACGACGCCATCGGCACCGCCGGCCTGAAGGACCGCCGCGCCGTCACGCGGCAGTGGGTGTCGGTGCCGAACCTGCCGGAGGAGCGCTGGCGCGCCGCCGAGGGCGAGGGCGTGCGCATCCTGGCCGCGACGCGCCACGCGAACAAGTTGAAGGCGGGCCATTTGCGGGGCAACCGCTTCGACATTCTCGTGCGCGGCGCCGCGAACCTCGACGCCGTCGCGCCGATCCTCGACCGCCTCCGCTCGCTCGGCCTGCCGAACTTCTACGGACCCCAGCGCTTCGGCCACGACGGCGAGACCGCCGCCAACGGTCTGCGCATGATCCGCGGCGAACGATTGAACGCGCCCCCCTTTCGACTCAAGCTCTACCTCTCGGCCGCGCAGTCGCTGCTCTTCAACGACGTCCTCGCGCGACGGATGGCGGACGGATTCTACCGCACGGTCCTCGCCGGCGACGCGATGATGAGGTGGCCCTTCGGCGGCATCTTCGTCGCGGACGATCCCGCCGTCGAGCAGGAGCGCTTCGACCGGCGGGAGACGGTGACGGCCGGGCCGATGTTCGGGAAGAAGACGTTCGCCGCGAAGGGGATCGCCGCCGAGCGCGAAGCGGCGGCGCTGCGGGAGAACGGGCTGACCGAGGCGAACTTCGACCGCGCCGGGAAGTGGCTCTCCGGCACGCGCCGGCACAACCTCGTCTATGTGGACGACCTCGACGCCGAGCCGGACGCGCTCGGCCTGCGGCTGCGGTTCAGCCTCCCGGCGGGCAGTTACGCCACGGTCCTCTTGCGCGAGATCATGAAATCGGAGACGGGCGACGCGGGCGAGGAGTGAGGTGAAAAACGGTGACGCCGCTCGCAGGCTTGGGGTAGACCCCGTGCATCTGCGAGCGGCGTCGGTGGTTCGTGGACCCGTCAAGGGTGTGGAACTATACGTTCGGTATTCTCAGGGGACAAGATGAAATCCCCGTGTTCGTCGCGCGGATTTTCCGAGAAATCGGTGCGACTGTAGGGGTCGCACAGTTTGGGAGGGATCATTTCGCTTCGGCGGCCGCCGAGGAGCGGGAGCCGGCCAGGCCGGACGCCAGGTAGAACGCGACCGCGACGAGGCCGAGCAGCCGGAAGCCGAGCAGCATTGAGACGTTTTCCGCCAGCCCGCCGACGAGCGCGCCGGCCACGTTCGCGCCGAACATCCGATCCGGGTTCGCGGTGCGGGCGAAGCTGGCGGCGAAGATGATCCCCGCCACCGCGACCGGCGCGAACGCCAGCAAACACGACAACCCGATCTGCACCACCGGCGCCATCCCCAGGAACGTCTCGGTCGGCACGGCGATGTTCGCCGCGATCGCCGCGAAGAGCGCGACGTAGTACGGCAGCAGGTTCTTCGGCTTCAGCGCCGCCGCGAGCAGGTTCCCCGCCAGGCTCATGAGCAGCACCGCCGCGAAGACCACGGTGTTCACCGTCCAGGTGCTGCCGAACAGCAGCGCCATGTGGACGACCGCTTTCGTCTCGATGAGCATGAACCCCGCGCCGAGGAAGAACGAGCGCACGACGAGGCCGGTGTCGACGGCGGACGGGGCGGCCACGGTCACTGCGCCGGCGAGGCGCGAGGCCAGCCAGTACAGCGCCAGCGACAGGCCGAGCATCAGCCCAACGCCGGAGATGTTGTGCGTCGGGATCATCGCCCGGCGCGTGTAGAGGAACGGCCAGTCGTCCGTCGCCGGCTTCAGGTCCGGCACGTCGTCCACCTCCGCGATGCGGAAGCGCACCCAGCTCGGATTCACCCCTTCGCCACGGCCCTCCATCGCGAGCGCCGCGCCGACGGCGGTGTCGAGCGGCGGCGGCGGTTGGTCCGCCGGCGCGAAGCGCGCGGGGCTGTCGGTCGGCACCGGCATCCCCCACGGGTACCAGTACGTGTTGCCCGTGCGGGCGAACGCGGCGCGCAGCGGGCCGACCACCGGCTCGGCGCCCGCGAAGAACATCGCGAAGCCGCGATCCTCCAGGTCGGCCGGCACGCGGTCCTTCGGCGGCAGCGTGAACAGCACCGGCGCCGCGCCGAACGCGTCCCGCAGCCCGTCCCGCAGCCGGGCGCTGATCCATCCTTGCCGGAAGAAGTTGTACAGCGCGCAGACGCCCGAGGGCTTCAGCACGCGCCGCACGTCCCGGAACGATTCCAGCGTGTAGAGGTAGCTCTCCAGCCGCAGGTTGCTGAAGCCGCTCTGCAGCGCCAGCGAGTCGATGAGCGCGAAGACGACGAGGTCGTACTCGGCGTCGGGCGCCGTGCGCAGGAAGTTCCGGCCGTCGTTGTTCACGCGACGGATGCGCGAGTCGGAATAGGGTTTGTCGGGGTGGTGCCCGATGCCGATCGCCTGGATGACCGGATCGATGTCCACGGCGTCGATGCGCGCGTCGGGTCCGAGCCACTGGAGCGCCCGCGCGATGTCGTTGCCGGAGCCGGCGCCGATCACCAGCACGCGCTGGAACGGCTGCCACGAACGCCGGCCGTCGGCGCCCGCCACGTCGCGTTGGAACAGGTACGGCAGCGCGTACGGCTCGCCCGCCGGCTCGCGCAGCGGCTGGATGTTCTGGTGACCGATCTGGTTCGTGTTGATGTACCGCCCCTCCGGCGAGTGGTCGATCCGGTAGTACGGCGACCAATACTGCCGCACCGTCGCTCCGTTCGGCAGCGGGATCGCGAACAGCCCCGACGTGCTCGCCGCGAAAACCATCACGAGCAGGAGGAACAGCCGCGGCGCCAGCCTCGCGCCGGGCGCCAGATCGCGCAGCAGATACAGCAACCCCGCCACCGCGACGCCGAACCAGACCAGCGGCGGGAGCTGGAGCCACGAGCAGAGCGAGAAGAGCGCGATCCCCGCGAGGCTGCCGAGCAGGTTCGCCCCGTACGCCGCCAGCCGGCCGGGCACGGCGTTGAACGCGCGGCCCATCTCCTGGCCGGGGCCGATCAACACCGCCGCGATCAACACGAAATAGACGCCGAACAACACCTCCGCCGGCACCGTGAACTCCAGCTTCTTCTGCACGATCGCCTCGGCCCCGTAGAAGACCACTTCGGGGTTCGCCTGGCCCGCGACGTCCACGTAGTTCTCGATCTTCGAGCGCATCACCTCCGCGAACAGGCCCGCCCCGAGCGCGAGCGCCAAGAGCATCGGCGTCTTCGCCAGCAGGCGGTGCGGCCGGCTCGCCAGCAGGCAGCCGATCGACATCCCCACGAACGTCGCCAGCAGCACCGCGTTCGTGAAGAACGTCAGGTACAACACGTGTGCCGGGAACCACCGGATGCAGGCCAATTCGAGGAACAGGACCAGCCCGCTGACGAGGAAGAGGTGGAATCGGCCGGTGTTCGGAGCCATGAAGCTGCGCAACCTGGGTGGTTCGGGGGAAACGGCGCTCGGATTAGCGTAGAGCGCGATCCGCCCCGCCGCCGCTCCCCGACGGCCGACTTCACTCGGCCTGCTTGAGTCGATGGCAAATTGAACCGGTTGTCGCGACGCGACCCCTTCGTTTTTTCCCCGGCGCCCGCTCCCGGCGGCTATGATGGTTCAAAGTCTGATCGAGGCCGACCGTGAACCGACCCGCCGCCGAATTCTGCTCCATCCCCGACGCCCTCGCCGAGCTGCGCGCCGGCCGCATGATCGTGCTCGTCGACGACGAGCACCGCGAGAACGAGGGCGACCTCGTCATGGCCGGCGAGCACGTCACGCCCGAAGCCGTGAACTTCATGGTCCGCGAGGCGTGCGGCCGGCTCTGCGTGACGATGTCCAAGGCGAACGCGAACCGCCTCGGGCTGGAACTGCTCCCCGGCGTTTCGCTCGACCCGAGCGCCACGCCGTTCACCCACAACTTCGACGCCCGCACCGGCATCACCACCGGCATCTCGGCCGGCGACCGCTGCCGCACCATCCAGATCTGCGCCGACCCGGCGTCCGGTCCGAACGACCTCGTGCGCGACAAGGGGCACGTCGACGGACTGATCGCCAAGCCCGGCGGCGTGCTCGTCCGCGCCGGCCACACCGAAGGCAGCGTCGACCTCTGCCGCATGGCCGGCCTCCGCGAAGTCGGCGTCATCTGCGAGATCCTGAACGAAGACGGCACGATGGCGCGCCTGCCCGACCTGAAGGAGTATTGCCGGAAGCACGCCCTCAAGATGTGCACCATCGCCGAGCTGATCGAGCACCGCCGGCAGCACGAGAAACTGGTGAAGCGCGAGATCGCGCTGAAGCTGCCGACCGAGTTCGGCGAGTTCGACCTGTTCGCCTACACCTCGATGGTGGACGCGGAGCCGCACCTCGCCATCACGATGGGCGGGGTGGGCGTGGAGCAGACCGGCGTGGTGTCGCCGGAGCCGGAGCCGGTGCTGGTGCGGATGCACAGCGAGTGCCTGACCGGCGACGTGCTGCACAGCGCGAAGTGCGACTGCGGTCCGCAGCTCCAGTACGCGATGCAGCAGGTCGCCGACGCCGGCCGCGGCGTCATCGTCTACATGCGCCAGGAGGGCCGCGGCATCGGCCTCTTGAACAAGCTGAAGGCGTATCGCTTGCAGCAGGACGAAGGCCTCGACACCGTCGAGGCGAACCGTCGCCTCGGCTTCGCCCCGGACCTCCGCCACTTCGGCATCGGCGCCCAGATCCTGCGCGACCTCGGCGTCCGCCAGATAC
>CAYVRB010000341.1:0-5989 GCA_964453375.1 uncultured Alcaligenaceae bacterium | reverse complement strand
GTCGTGCCGGTGTCGCTCATCGCCGTCGGCCGGGCCACGTTCCCCGGCTCGATCCTCATCGGCTTCCTCGGCGCGTTCCTGCTCGCGTTCGTCGCCATGTATCTGCCGTTCCTCCAGGCGCGGGTGGGCGAGACGGGCCGGCTCGGCGCGGCGTTCGAGCTGCGCGCCGTGCGGCAACGCTACCGCAGGGCGCCGTGGATGTTCGCCTTCGCGTTCGCCACGACGCTCCTGTTCGCGCTGCCGCTGTACCTGCTCAAGATCGAAGTGGTGCCGCGCGAGGCGGCGTGGCTGCCGAGCCTCGTGTTCATCGCGTTCATGGTCCCCTCCCGCCTGCTCGTCGGCTGGGCGCTGGCGCGGGCGAACCGGCGCGAGGCGCCGCGGCACTGGTTCTTCCGCTGGACGGGCCGCGTGCCGTTCCTGCCGGTGGCGGCCATATATGTGCTCTTCGTCTTCTTCGCGCAGTACACGTCGTGGAACGGAATTTGGAGCCTGTACGAGCAGCACGCCTTCTCGCTGCCGGTGCCCTTCTTCGGGCTGTAAATGGGTGGTTTGGATGCGATTGACAGGGTCGGGAAGGACGGTATGGTCGGCGGGCCGTCCATCCCCCCGTCAGGGACGCTCCATGCCCGCGCCTTCCGCCCCGCGGCCACGATTGTCGCTGGAAACCCTCGAAGGCCGCGAGACGCCCGCCGCCGGCGATTGGCTGACGGAGGCGTTCCAGGCGCGCGCCGACAACGGTCTTCCCACGGGTTGGAGCCAGTGGAGCAGCGACGGATCGAGCTTCTTCCAGGTGGACGCCGCCGGCGCGGGCCTCGGCGACGCCGGCCGGCTCGTCGCGGCCGGGCGCTCCAGCACCGGCGGCCGGGCGTGGCTCGCGCAGGAGTACGCCGCGGACATCGAAGTGTCGGCGGCCACGCTGCTCAACTCCGTCGCGCCGGTGCATCTCTTCGTCCGCGGCCAGAACCTTGGGGGTAGCGGTCCGACGTACTACGCCGCCAGCGCCGTGCGCGGCGGCGAAGTCCAACTTCTCAAGGTCGTGAACGGCCAATCGACGGCGCTCGCGACCGTGAAATCGGTGGAGTGGGTCAGCGGCCAGTGGGTGACGCTGACGGTGCGGGCGGAGGGGGAGTCGCTGCGCGTCACGGTCCACCGCGGCGACACGAACCAGTACCTCGGCGCCGACGGCAAGTGGTCGCGCAACGTCGCCTTCGCGATCGACGCGCGGGACGGCGCGATCCGCGCCGGCGGGCGCGTCGGCTTCTCCCGCGCCGCGCTCACGGCCGACGCGATCGCGCTCGACAACCTCAAGATCGGCCCGGCCGTCTCGGCCGCCGCCCCGCGCGCCACGCTCCTCGAAGAGCGCTTCGAGACGACGCCGGTCGGTGCCATCCCCGCGAGCTGGGGGCAAGCGACCACGGCGGCCGCCGGCACGTTCAAGATCGGCGTCGAGACCGACGCCACCCTGCGGATCGCGACGCCGAGCAACGCCGTCACCCGCGTCTGGCCGAACCGCGCCTACCCCGCCGACGTGCAGGCGTCGTCCTCCCTCTACGTCGATTCGCTCATCCCGATCACCGTCGCGGCGCGCGGCGTCAGCCTCCACGGCACGGCCCCCAGCTACTACGGCGTCACCGTCACGCGCGGGCTGGACGTCGCCCTCGTCGCCGTCGTCAACGGCCGCGAAACCGTCCTCGGCACGGTGAAGTCCAAGGAGTACGTCAGCGGAATCTGGGTGCAGGCGTCGTTGATCGCGAAGGGGACCGAGCTGCGGGCGCAGATTTATCGCTCGGATTCCGGGCAGTATCTCGCCGCGGACGGTACGTGGAGCCTCGCGCCGGCGTGGGCGATCGCGAAGACCGACACGGCGATCGCGGCGGGCGAGCGGATCGGCCTGGTGCGCGGCGCGGGGCCGGCCGGCACGATCGTCGTGGACAACGTGCTCGCGACGGCGGCGCCGGCGAGCCTCGCCCGCGCGGAGGCGATCCCGACGGGCCTGGACAAGACCGGCACGCCGGTGGTGCGGCCGCCGGAGGATCCGGCCCCGATGCCGACCGCGCCCGCCCCGGCGCCGCTGCCGCCCGTGGCCACGAACCCGGCGCTGCCCGTCGTCCCCCGGCATTACCCGCACATCCGCGTGGCGAACCTCGCCTACCACGGCACGCCGTTCGGTACCTTCGAGAACAACCTGCTGCGCAATTCCATCGACCTCGTGGTCCCGAACTCGATCTATTTGAGCCAAATCGAAGCGGTCGCCCCCGCCACGCCGAAGTTCGTCTACACGAACGTCTCGAACATCTACTTCGGCCTCTACACCGACTGGCTCGACTTCGCGGATCGCAACCGCTACGGCCGCGAGAGCGCGTTCTACCACGTGGCGAAGGCGACGCCGTTCATCGGCCTGAGCGCCTCCAGCGTGCCGGTTGACAAGTTCTGGGGCTTCTACCGCGGCACCGATGCAAGCTGGCAGAACATCACCAGCAACGCCCAGCAGGTCGACACCACCTTCCGCCTCGGCGACTTGAACCAGTCGGTGGCGATTGGACACCCCGAGCGCTTCCGCGAGCTGAACGTCGACCTGCAGACCGCCGCCGGCACCGGCTGGAGGGGAACGTACGAGTACGTTTCCGCCGTGGACGCGAACGGCCGGCCGACGCGCTGGAGCACGCTTGCGCCCATCAACGATACCACCGCCGGCATGGCGCGCGACGGACAAGTGACCTTCGACCCGCCCCGCGATTGGGTGCCCGCCAGCCTCAACGGCACCGCGAAGCTCCACTACGTCCGCATTCGCACCACCGCCGCCGGCACGGCACCCAACGTCAACACCGTCACAGGCCGCGACTTCACGAACTTCCTCGGCGCCCAGCGCGGCGGCGTCATCCCCGCCTTCGACGCCACCGCCGACGCGGACGGCGACGGCTACCTCAACGATCGCGAATGGGCCGCGCGCCGCACCGGATTCAACGCCCGCTTCGTCCACGAATCCCGGCTCTACTACCCGACCTACGGCCCGAACCGCTTCGCCACGAACGTTGGGAACGCCGCATTCCAGGCCTGGGCCGTCGACTACCACGTCCGCGCCATCAAGGGCCAGCCCCTCGCCGACGGCTTCTTCGTCGACAACTCCGTCGGCAAGATCGACGTCGATCCGGCCATTCTCAAGGAATCGATTTCCACCTACGCCGTCGACTACGGCGCGCTCCTCGGCACGATTAACGGCCGGCTCGGCACGGGGAAATGGCTCCTCGCCAACACCGCCGGCGCCGGCACCGCCGGCGAACCAATCGCCCGCGCCGGCGTTTCCACCCTCGAGGAGTTCGCCCTCCGGCCCGTTAGCGCCAACCACGTCCAGCTCGACGACCTCGCCGCCCTCCTCGCCTACCGCCGCCAGCTCTCCGGCGGCAAAGCCTACGAGATCCTCGACAGCCTCCCGCAGGGGTTGGACGCCACCAATCCGCGTGTCCAGCTCGCCACGCTCGCCATGTACTACATGGTCGCCGATCCGAACCTCTCGATGCTGATGATCAACGGCGGCAACGAGCCGAACTCCGCCTGGACGCGACACTGGATCGAAGCGATCAAGTTCGACGTCGGCCGACCGACCGGCGCGATGCGCATCCTCGCCGAAGGGCCCGACCCGAATAACCGCGCGCTGAAGTACAAGGTCTACCGGCGCGACTACGGCAACGCGATCGTCCTGTACAAACCGCTCTCCTACACGCGCGGCGTGAACGGCGCCACCGCCGACGCCACCGCCACAACGCACGCTCTCGACGGCTGGTACCGCCCCGTCGCCGCCGACGGCACCCTCGGCGCCGCGATCAACCGCATCACCCTTCGCAACGGCGAAGGCGCCGTGCTGGCACGCGTGCGGTAGCGGCGAGCCCTCCCGCCCGCCCCCTAGACGGCTTCGTAATCTGACCGTGCCCAACCCACCACTGGCATCGTGGCCGCACTCGGACGGCGGCCGGGAGAGCACGGATGAGCGTCAACGCCCGGGGCGACGCCGGCGGCGAACTCGCGTTCAAGATTTCCAAACTCGTCGAGGAACGCGGCTGGAATCAGGAGGATTTCGCCCGCATCTCGAACCTGAACCGCCACACCGTCCGCCAAATCCTGAATGGCGGGCCGAAGCACCGCCGCCTGCGGAACGCCACCGTCTCGCAGTGCGCCGAGGCGCTCGGCCTCACCGTCAACGAACTGCGCACGCTCTCGATCGACCGCCTTCTCCCCCGGATGCACGGCAAGCCGCCGGCGGACGAGGAAGCGCTCAAGATGCTGCACGAGCGGGCGGTGCTGCCGGAATTGGTGCATTGGCTCGAACGCCACAAGGAGCGCGCCGCCGACCTGCGCGCCGACGAGATTTCCGAACTGCTGGACAACCAGAACGCCGGCGGCGTGCTGGAGAAGCTCGGCGTCGAGCACTTCGTCGAGTTCCTGGAGCGCCGCCGGGCGCTCGTGTACAAGGTGCATCAACTCGCGAACACCGAGTACGTGCAGTGTCTTGAAACGTTCGTCGGCCTGCTCTTCGACAAGGTGCAGGCGGACCGGAGGTAGTCGTCTTTTGCCCTGGATTTGTAGGTCGGGCCGTGGCTTTGGGAGACCCGGCACACATTCTACAGATGCGGCTCTTCGGTTTTCATCTTCGGCGGGCCATTGATCAATTCGACCAGCGATTGGATCGCGACATAGAACGCCGGCACGAAGAAGACGGCCAGCACCGTCGAGGAGATCATGCCTCCGAAGACGGCGGTGCCGAGCGAGCGGCGGCTCGCGGCGCCGGCGCCGGTCGCGAACACCAGCGGCACCACGCCGAGAATGAACGCGATCGAGGTCATGATGATCGGCCGGAAGCGCATCCGCGCGGCGGTCACGGCGGCGTCGCGGATCGACTTGCCCGTCAGGCGCAATTCGCGGGCGAACTCGACGATCAGGATCGCGTTCTTCGAGGCGAGTGCGATGATGAGCACGACGCCGATCTGCGTGTAGATGTTGTTGTCGAGGCCGCGGAGGGCGACGCCGGCCACGACGCCGAGGATGCCGAGCGGCACCACGAGGATGACGGCGAGAGGTAAGAGCCAGCTCTCGTATTGGGCGGCAAGCACGAGGTAGACGAGCAGCACGGCGAATCCGAACACGATCACCGATTCGCTGAGCTTGAATCTCAGGCCGAGGAACTCGATCGGCTTCGGCGCAAGCCGGCGCTCCTGGTAGGCAATCGAGGTCCACTCGTAGCCCATCGTCTGCGGCAGCGTGTCGGCGGCGACCTTCTCCATCCGTTCGAGCGCCTGGCCGGAGCTGACGCGGAAATCGCGCGTGGAGCCGCTGATGGTGGCGGCGGGGTAGAGGTTGTAGCGCATGATCGACTGCGGGCCGACGCGGATTTCGACGTCGAGGAGCGTGGCGAGGGGGACGCGGCCGCCGTCGCGGTTGCGGACTTCGAGCCGTCGGAGGAGTTCGGTGTCGCCGCGGAACTGGGCGTCGGCCTGGATGCGCACCTGGTAGGTGCGGTCGAACTTGTTGAAGTCGTTGACGTAGATGGAGCCGAGGTTCGCCTGGAGGGCGGCGAAGACGTCGTTGAGGGGCACGCCCATCTTCTCGGCCTTCTCGCGGTCGATGTTCAGATAAATCTGGGGCACGCCGGCGCGGAAAGTGGAGCGCGTGCCGGGCGGAGGCGCGATCTCCGGGTGCTTCGCGGCCTCGGCGATCATCGCCTGCGTGCGCTCCTGGAGCACTTCCAGCCCGACGCCGCCGCGGTCTTCGATCTTCATCTCGAAGCCGCCGGAGAAGCCGAGGCCCATGATCGACGGCGGGATGATGACGAAGATCTGCGCTTCCTTGATGGCGTACAGTTCCCCCTGGATGGCGTTCTTGAGTTCCAACTGGGACTCGCCGGGCTTCGTGCGCTTGGACCAGTCGGTCCAGGCGATGAACGCGGTAGCGCCGTTCGGGGCGGCGGTGCCGTCGAGGAGCGAGAGTCCGCCGAGGA
>CAYVRB010000340.1:260-6018 GCA_964453375.1 uncultured Alcaligenaceae bacterium | reverse complement strand
GGGCAACCGGCTGGGCGCCGTGCTCAAGGGCGAACCCATGTCCACGAGCGTGCTGGTGGCCGTGGCCGCGGGCGGCTGCGGAATGACGATGGGCGATTGGGCGGACAGGGCGCCGGCCGCTCCGGCGCACGCCACCGCACCGCCGAGAAAGCGGGTCAGCATGGGAAATCCTCTCCCGGGTTCGCACAGGCGGGTCCGGTGGGGATCCGGACCACGGGTAGTTGCCTGCGGCTTGATTCCATCCCGTACAGAACCCGTATCGGTTCCTTTACGCGCGACCGCGAAGTCGAGCCGAAGCGCTTCCGAAGAGAATCCCGAACCGCCCCGATTCAACCCCGCCCTTCGGAGCAACCGTCAGGACCGGAGGGATTTTCTGACAGGCATCCGCGTAAACTGAAGGAATTTTGTCGAATTTGACTTGAACGAACACCAACCGATTTCAGACAATGGCCTCATGGCTTGAGTCGAATTTTCCCGTTGGGACGGAATTGCGGTTCCTCCGAATGTTCGTACAACGGAAATCTATGCCTTAGAACGAGTTGCGCGATAGCCCGCCCGCGATGCCCACCGCGACGGGAACCGCCCCAAGGGACTGATTTGGGCGATTCCCCGACCTCGGAACCCCTAGCCAGAGGCGACTTTCATGGCTCTTTCTTCCCATGACGTGGCTCGACGCCGGACACGGAAGTTCCTGCGGAGCACGGCTTTGAATTTGGTGACCTTGGAAGACCGCTTGACGCCGGTCGTCGCCGGGACGGTCTTTCAAGACTTCAACGCCAACGGCGCCTTCGACCTCGGCGGGGTGATCGCGAATAATGGCAGCGGCACGATGCCGACGGCGCGGGACCTCGGCCTCTCCGGCATCACCGTCACCGCCTACGACGCCAACAACGCCGTCGTCGGCAGCGCGATCAGCGGCCCCGACGGCACCTATACGCTCGTGTCGTCCGTCGCCGGTCAGTTGCGCGTCGAATTCACCGGTATGCCCGCGGGCACCTTCTTCGGCCCCAGCGGCACCAGCACGAACACCGCCATCCAGTTCGTGAACTCGGACGCGATCGGCGTCAACCTCGCGATCGTCCGGCCGGAAGACATCAGCGTCGACAATCCGCAGATCGTCACGAGCGTGTACGTCTTCGCCGGCGGCACGCCCGCCGACGCGAACGCGGGCAACGGCGTCCTCATCGACTTCGCCCTGTCGTCCGGCTCCGCCGACGGCGACCCGAACGCCGCCAACTACCTCAACCCGGCGACGCACAACCTCAACGTCCGCCAGGACAACGTCGGCACCACCTGGGGCCTCGCCTACGACTCCGCGAAGAACACCATCTACGCCGCCGCCTTCATGAAGCGGCACAGCGGCTTCGGCCCCGGCGGCCCCGGCGCCATCTACCAGACGGGGCTTTCGGGCACGACCGCGTCGGTCTACGCCAACCTCAACACGATCTACGGCGACTTCCCCGCCGGCAACCTCGCCGACGTCTTCCGCAACGCCGCCAACCAGCCCGTCGCCTTCCTCCGCAATTACACCAGCGAAGTCGAATGGGCGCGCGACGGCCTCGTCCGGTTCGTCGACGTCAACGGCGTCACGCGCGACCTCGGTTGGGACGCCGTCGGCAAGATCTCCCTCGGCGGCCTCGACACCAACAACACGAACACCACGATGTACACGGTCGCCCTCGGCGACCGCCGCCTCTATTCCTTGCCGACCACCGGCGCCCTCAACACCTCCACCGTCCAGCGCTTCAACCTGCCGATCCCGGCGAGCGTGACCGGCCGCACGGCGAGCAACCCGCAGGGCGACCTGCGCCCCTTCGCCGTCGAATGGCACCGAGGCCTCGTCTACGTCGGCGCCGTAAACTCCGCCGAATCGACGCAGAACCGCAACGACCTCAAGGGCTACGTCTTCGCGTTCGACCCCGCCACCGGCCAGTTCGTGAACGCGAACCGCCTGGCGACGACCACCGAGGCGGTCCTCGAATTCAACCTGAACTATGATCGCGGCCACATCCACATGGCCGGCGAATCGAACAACAACTTCCCGAACGGCATCGCCGCGCCCGACCCGGCCGAATGGAACGCCTGGTCCCCGACCATTAAGACGATCGCGCAGCAGCCGGCCGCCATCGGGCGCTCCGATTACCCGCAGCCGATGCTGACGGGGCTGTCGTTCGATTCGCTCGGCAACCTCGTGCTCGGCATTCGCGATCGCTCCGGCGACCAGTTCGGCCGGCTCACCGCCGAAGACCCGCTGAATCCGAACGCCTTCAACTTCTTCGGCATCACCGCCGGCGATACGCTCCGCGCCTTCATCAACGCGCCGTACAACCTCGACGCCGCCACGACGAATCCCGGCACGGCGCTCGCCGGCTGGACGCTCGAAGCGAACGGCCGCGGCCCCGGCGGCGTCGGCAGCGCCCCGCAAGGCTCCGGCCAAGGCCCCGGCGGCGGCGAGTTCTACTTCGAAGACGAACTCCCGCGCAACCCGGCCCTGCCCCCCATCGGCGTCACGACCGAACACGACGAAATCAGCGTCGGCGGCGTCCTCCAGCTTCCCGGCACCGACTGGCTGCTCACGACCGCCTTCGACCCCGTCCGCATCCCCGGCATCGTCAACACCGGCGGCATCCGCTGGTACGACAACCAGACCGGGTTGACGACGAAGCAATACCAGATCTACGAGACCCCGATCGCCCCCGGCGCCGACACCTTCGGCAAGGCGAACGGCCTCGGCGACCTCATCGCCATCACCACGCCGCCGCCGATCGAAATCGGCAACTACATCTGGAACGACGTGAACCGGAACGGCCGGCAGGACCCCGGCGAGGCCGCCGCCGCCAACGTGCTCGTCCAGCTCTTCGACGCCGGCAACAACCTCGTCGCCAGCGCCGCCACCGACGCCGGCGGCAACTACATCTTCTCGTCCGGCGGCGGCCTCTCCACCGCCAGCCGCATCCTGAATCTAGCCTTGACGCCCAGCACGAGCTACACGGTGCGCGTGCCGTTGAACCAGACGGCGCTTGCGCGCAAGGAGGGCACCGTCGCCAACGCCGTGCCCGGCGCCAACGGCGATTCCATCGACTCCGACGCCATCACCGTCGGCACGAACCTCACCGTGAACGTCACCACCGGACTCGCGGGCGCCGCCATCCACACCTTCGACATCGGCGTCGTCGACCAGCCGCTCGTCTCCATCGGCAACTTCGTCTGGAACGACGTCGACAATAATGGCAGCCTCGACTCCGGCGAACTCGGCATCAACGGTGTGACGGTCAACCTCTACGCCGCCGACGGCGTCACGCTCGTCGCCACCCAGACCACCACCGGCAACGGCGGCTACCAGTTCGACGATCTCCGCCCCGACGGCTACGTCGTCGAAATCCTCCCCCCCGCCGGCTTCCTGTCCAGCACCGGGAAGAACGGCTCCGCGTCCGGCCCCTTCGAACCCGGCATCGTCGGCAACTTCAACAACCAGGACCACGGCACGAAGCAGGCGAACGGCTCCATCCGCGCCGCCGTCGTCGCCCTCGCCGCGCCCGGCGATCCGGCGAACCCGGACACCAACGGCCAGATGCCGAACAACGCCAACTTCAACATCGACTTCGGCCTGTTCCGCCCGCAAGCCGTCGGCAACTTCGTTTGGGACGATACCAACAACAACGGCAAACTCGACACCGGCGAGCAGGGCCTCGTCGGCGTCGCCGTCGACCTCCTCGACGGCGCGGGCGCCGTCCTCGGCAGCGCCGTCACCGACGCCAACGGCAACTACCGCTTCGACCGCCTCGGCACCGGCGTCTACGCCGTCCGCATCGCGCCCCCGGCCAACTACCGCTCCAGCACCGGCAACAACGGCAACGCCACCGGACCCTACGAACCCGGCGTCACCGGACTCCAGGACAACGAAGACCACGGCACCGCGAACGGCTCCGTCGTCCAGGCCGCCAACTTCACCCTCGGCACGCCCGGCACCAGCCCCGACGAGGCCGGCTTCGCCAACCTCCGCCAGGACTTCGGCCTCTTCCGCCCGCTCTCACTCGGCAACTTCGTCTGGGAAGACGCCAACAACGACGGCGACCTCGACGCGGGCGAAGCCCCGCTCGCCAGCGTCCCCGTCGCCCTCCTCGGATCGAATGGCCTGATCCACGCGACCGCGACCACCACCGCCGCCGGGCAATACCTCTTCACCAACCTCGCCCCCGGCACCTACATCGTCCGCGCCACCACCCCCGCCGGCTTCGCCAGTTCCACCGGCACGAACGGCAGCGCCTCCGGCCCCTTCGAGCCGGCCCCGCAGACCAACGTCGACAACACCGACCACGGCACCACCGCCGGCAACTTCGCCCAGTCCGTCGTCGCCCTCGGCGGCTTTGGCACCGCCGACAACCCCGACGCCGCCGGCACCGCCAACCTCCGCCAGGACTTCGGCTTCTTCCGCCCGCAGTCGCTCGGCAACTTCGTCTGGGAAGACGCCAACAACAACGGCAAACTCGACGCCGGCGAACAGGGCCTCCCCGGCGTCGCCGTCGAACTCCTCGACGCCGCCGGGTCCGCCCTCGGCGGCACCGTCACCGACGCCAACGGCAACTACCTCTTCACCAACCTCGGCGTCGGCACCTACTCCGTCCGCGTCACCCCGCCCGCCGGCTTCCGCACCAGCACCGGCACCAATGGCAGCCTCGCCGGACCCTACGAACCCGGCGTGTCCGGCAACCAGGACAACGAAGACCACGGCACCGCGAACGGGGCCTTCGCCCAGGCCGCGCCCGTCGCGCTCGGCACGCCCGGCACGAACCCCGACTCCGCCGGCCTCGCCAACCTCCGCCAGGACTTCGGCCTGTTCCGCCCGCTCGCCATCGGCAACCTCGTCTGGAAGGACGCGAACAACAACGGCAAGCTCGACTCCGGGGAAGCCGGCGTGCCGAACGTCGTCGTCCGCCTGATCGCCGGCGCCGGCGCCACCATCGGCTCCACCACCACGAACGCCGCCGGCAACTACCTCTTCGACAACCTCGCCCCCGGCACCTATTCCGTCGAGATCGAACGGCCGACGAACCTCTCCAGTTCCACCGGCACGCCGAACTCGAACACCGGCCCCTACGAAGTCGCCCCGACCGGCCAGTTGCCCCCGAACGACGCCGACAGCGAGGACAAGGGGAACACACTCACCGGCGGCGCCGTGGTCCGCGGCCGCGCCATCACCCTCACGGCGTTCGGCACGAACCCCGACGCCGGCGGCGCCGCCAACCTCCGGCAGGACTTCGGCCTCATCGATCCGATCGTTCCGCCCCCGCCGCCGCCCCCGGTCATCCTTCCGGCGCAGGTGTCCGGCTACGTCTATCGCGACACGTTCCAGGCGAACGGCATCCGCCAGCTCGCGCAGGGGGAGGCCGGCATCAGCCGCGTCACCGTCACCCTGCGGGACGCCGCCGGCGCCGTCGTCGGCACGACGCTCACGAACTCGTTGGGCTTCTACCAGTTCACCAACCTCCAGCCCGGCGCCTACACCATCCTCGAGACCCAGCCGATCGCCTGGATCGACGGCCTCGACACGGTCGGCAGCCTCGGCGGCACGCACCCCGCCAACGACGTCCTCACCGTCGTGCTCGCCTCCGGCGACGCCGGCGTCGAGTACAACTTCGGCGAGGTCATCCCCGCCCAGTCGCCCCCCCCCCCCCCCCCCCCCCCCCCCCCGCCCCCCCCACCCCCCAACCCCCCACCCCCCCCCCCCCCGCCAAACCCCCCGCAGCGGCTCCCTCCC
>CAYVRB010000340.1:0-250 GCA_964453375.1 uncultured Alcaligenaceae bacterium | reverse complement strand
GTCGGCTCGCGCAACCCCTCCTTCAGCGCCCCGATCAACACGGCCCTGCCCACGTTCGTCGTCACCGCCGGCGGCGCGGGCAGCCTCCCCGAAGTCCGCGTCTTCGACTACTCCTCCGGCAGCGAACGGCTCCGCATCAAGGTCTACGAGGATAGCTTCCTCGGCGGCGTCCGCGTCGCCACCGCCGACGTCGACGGCGACGGCGTCGACGACGTCATCACCGGCACCGGCATCGGCGGCGGCCCCCGCG
>CAYVRB010000339.1:0-6041 GCA_964453375.1 uncultured Alcaligenaceae bacterium | reverse complement strand
TCGAAGTAGTCGCGCAGCTCGCGGGCTTCGGCTTCGCCGAAGAAGCGGAACCGCCTCAGGTAGCCGTCGCGGTTGAACCGCGCGATCTGCTCCGCGGCGAGCGCCTTCGGATTCGCGTTCGTCGACGGATGGAACGAGAGATCGCGCGGGATGTCGGCGAGTTCGCCCTGCCCGGGGATCGCGTTGAACGTGGTCGGGGGTTGCATGCGGAGGTCCCCTCCATGATTGAGATGGCCGATTTTCAAGCAGTCGATCACTTCGCCTTGCGCGAGCGTGCGATCTTCGGCTTCGTTGTCGCGCTCGTCGGCACCGGTTGCGACGAGGTCGCGGGCGCCGTCAGCGCCCGATCGGCCGACTTCTTCGCCATCTCGAGGAAGCGCGACTGGCTGCGCACCGCCTCCTCGCCGGCCTTCGCCTCCACGCGGCGGTACGCGCCCTCCGGCAGCAGCATCCGCGATTTCTGGTTGTCCGCCAGCGTCGTCTTCAGCACTTCGTCGATCACGCGGGCCTTCAGGTCCGGCTGTTCGATCGGGAAGACGACTTCGACGCGCCGCGTGAGGTTGCGGTCCATCCAGTCGGCGCTGCCGACGTACACGTCGGGGTCGCCGCCGTTCTCGAAGTAGAAGATGCGGCTGTGTTCCAGGAATCGATCGACGACGGAGGTGACGCGAATGGTCTCGCTCACGCCGGGCACGCCGGGGCGCAAGGCGCAGACGCCGCGGCAGGCGAGGTCGATCTTCACGCCGGCTTGGCTGGCGCGGTAGAGCGCCTGCACGATCGCCGGTTCAAGGATGCCGTTGACCTTCGCGCGGATGCCGGACTTCCGGCCCGCCTTGGCGTTGGCCGCCTCCTGGTCGATCTTCTCCAGCATGAAGTCCATCAGCCGCGACGGCGCGACGATCAGCTTCTTCCACTGCGGCAGCGCGGCGTAGCCGGTGAGGTAGTTGAACAGGAGCGCCACGTCGGCGGCGAAGTCCGGGTTGCAGGTGAAGATGCCGAGGTCGGTGTAGGTGCGCGCCGTCGTCGGGTTGTAGTTTCCGGTGCCGAGGTGGACATACCGGCGGAGCTGGTTGTCTTCGTCCCTCCGCACGACGAGCGCGACCTTGCAGTGCGTCTTCAGGCCGACGAACCCGAAGACGACATGAACGCCGGCCTTCTCCAGCTCGCGCGCCCAGAGAATGTTCCGTTCCTCGTCCAGCCGCGCCTTCAGCTCGATGACCGCCGTCACCTGCTTCCCCTTGTCGGCGGCGCGCTGGAGCGCACGCACCACCGGCGAATCGGAACTCGTGCGGTAGAGCGTCTGCTTGATGGCCTGCACGCGGTCGTCGGACGCAGCCGCCTCGATGAATTCGACGACGTGCTTGAACGACTCGTAGGGGTGGTGGACGAGGATGTCCTTCGACCGGATCGCGGCCCACGGTGTCGTCGCCAGCGCGAATTCCCGCACCGCCGTCGGCACGAACGGCGGATCCCGCAGTTCCGCGAACCCCGGCAGGCTGAAAATCTGGAACAGCCCCGTCAGGTCCAGCAGGCTCGGCACGCGGATTACGTCTTCGGGATGCAGGTCCAGCGCCGAAGTCAGGAACGCTTCCAGATCCGCGGGCGCGCCGGCTTCGATCTCCAGCCGCGAGGCGTGCCCGCGCCGGCGCTTCTTCACGCTGTCCTCGATGGCGCGCAGCAGGTCGTCCACTTCGTCGTCGATTTCGAACTCGCTGTCGCGCGTCACGCGGAAGACGTGCGCCCCGACCAACTCCATGCCGGGGAACAGTTCGCCGAGGTGCAAGCGGATCACGTCTTCGAGCGGGCAGAGCGCAATGCCATAGTCGGGCAGCCGCAGTTCCTGGCTGGACGTGGTGTCGACCGGAGACGTATCTCGGATGACGGGGACGGCGGAACTCGCATCGGCCGCCGCGCCGCGGTTCACCTGCAGCGTGACGAAGCGCGCGAGCATCCCCGGCACCTGCACCACGGCGTACAGCGGCTCCGCGTCGTCCGGCCGCCGCAGCGTCACCGCGATGTTCAAGGATTTGTTCAAGAGGTGCGGGAACGGGTGCCCCTGGTCGATCGCCAGCGGCGTCAGCACCGGGAAGAACTGCTCGCGGAAGACGTGCGAGAGTTGCTTCCGGTCGGCATCGGTCAGGTCCTTCAGGTTGCGGATGACGATCCCCTTGTCCCGCAGCGCTGGCAGGAGATCGTTCAACAGGCTGGCGTACTGCGTCTCGACGAGCGACTTCACCGTTTCGTTGATCTTGGCGAGCTGGACGTGCGGGGGCATCTGGTCGCCGCCGGAGCCGCGGGCGATGCCGGCCTGCACCTTCTGCTGGAGTCCGCCGACGCGGACCATGTAGAACTCGTCCAGGTTGCTGCCGAAGATGGCGTGGAACTTGAGGCGTTCGAGCAGCGGCACGCCGGGGTCCTGCGCCTCCTCGAGGACGCGGCGGTTGAACTCGAGCCAGCTCAGTTCGCGGTTGATGTAGAGCGAGGGGTCGTCGAGGTTCGCGGCCGACATCGGGCGTCTCCGGCGGAAAGTGCCAATATAGCGACGGGTCGGCGCCGCGCGCGGGCGCCGGGCTTTTTCGGTTGTGCCCGCGCCCCGCGCTCCGCATAATAACCGCGACGCCGGCCCCGACCGGGCCGGAAACCATAAATGGCCGACCGTTGACGCTCGGACCCGCCCCCGCGGCGGGCTTGACACCGGATGCTTGCCGGCGGACCCGCTCCGCCGATTGACGCCTTCGTCCCGCCGATCGACCGACCGTCGCGCCGCCCTCCGCGGCGGCGCGATCGTCGCGATTTGCGCCGCCCGAGCGCTTCGGACCGCCGAAAGGACCGGCCCGAATGCCCGACGTGCAAACCCTCCTCCTGCTCCTCGTCGCCGTCGCGCTCGGCGTCGGCGGCGGGTTCCTCCTCACGCGCCTCCTCAAGCGCGATGGCGTTTCCTCCGACCCCGGCGTCCGCTCCGCCGAAGCCGAGGCGCGCACCATCCTCGACACCGCCCGCCGCGAATCCGAACGGATCGTCAAGGACGGCGAACTCCGCGCCAAGGAGGACGCCTTCAAGCGCCGCGAGGAGGTCGTGCAGGAACTGGAGAAATCCCGCGCCGAGCTGCGCGAAAACGAACGCCGCGTCGAGAAGCGCGAAGACCTCCTGACCGACAAGCAGAAGGAACTTTCCCGCAAGGAGCAGCAACTCGAGACGATCCAGAAGAAGACCGCCGAGAAGCAAGCGACCCTTGACAAGAAGGGCAAGGAACTGGACCTGCTGATCGAGGAGGAGACGAAGAAGCTCCAGCACATCGTCGGCCTCAGCCGCGAGAACGCCGAGAAGTTGCTAATGGATCGGCTGGAGCGGCAGCTCGCCGACGAGGTGGCGGCCCGGCTTCAGCAGCACGAGCGCACCATCAAGCAATCGGCCGAGGCCAAGGCGCGCGAGATCGTGCTCACCACGATCCAGCGGAACGCCTCCGAATACACCGCGCACGCCACCGTCAGCACCGTGGACATCCCCAGCGACGACGTGAAAGGCCGCATCATCGGGCGAGAAGGGCGCAACATCCGCACCTTCGAGAAGTGCACCGGCGTCGACGTGATCGTCGACGACACGCCCGGCGTGGTCATCGTGTCGGCGTTCGACAACGTCCGCCGCGAGACGGCGCGCCTCGCGCTCGCGAAGCTCATCGCCGACGGCCGCATCCACCCCTCGCGCATCGAGGAGGTGGTGGCCGAGACGCAGAAGGAGATGGAGCAGCACATCTACGAGGCCGGCAAGTCGGCCGTGCTCGACGCCGACATCGCCATGCCGGGCGAGAAGCTCGTCTACCTCCTCGGCCGATTGAAGTACCGCACCAGCTACAGTCAGAACGTGCTGAACCACAGCATCGAGGTGGCGCACCTCTGCGGCCTGATGGCGGCCGAGCTCGGCCTCGACCCGAAGCTCGCCCGCCGCTGCGGGCTCCTGCACGACGTGGGCAAGGCCGCCGACCACGAAATGGAGGGCGGCCACCCCAAGGTCGGCGCCGAGCTGGCCAAGCGCTACGGCGAATCGAACAAGGACGTGCTGCACGCGATCGTCGGCCACCACGACGACATCACGATGGACCACCCGTACACGGTGCTGGTGGCGTCCGCGGACGCCATCAGCGCCAGCCGCCCCGGCGCCCGCCGCGAGTCGCTCGAGAAGTACGTCAAGCGATTGGAGAACCTCGAGGCGGTGGCGTGTGGCTTCCCGGAGGTGGAGGCGGCCTTCGCGATCCAGGCCGGCCGCGAGCTGCGCGTGATCGCGAATTCGCATCGCACCTCCGACGCCGACGCCCTGCGCGTCTGCCGCGAGATCGCCCGCGCCATCGAGCAGCAACTCGACTACCCCGGCGAAGTGAAGGTGACCGTCATCCGCGAAACCCGCAGCGTGGACGTGGCGCGGTAATTAAAAATGTTTCGAATCGCATTTTGGAATATCCAAGGGAAGGGACCCAAGTCCGGGATCGTGGACTGGCTCATTGGATTAACTCGCGAAACCTTGCCCGATATTCTCGCGATCGCGGAATGCGATTCTCCGACCGCTTCGCGATTCTTGATGGCGACGAACGAAATTGGCGGTCGGCAGCAGTTTCGTGCCGTTGAGGGCTCCCGGCAAGTCCGCGTGTTCTATCGTGGCGCGATATCACCGATGCGTGTCATGGAAAACGTCGCCTGTCGACACGAGCGATTTCATATTCTGCGTTTGGATCGGCCAGCGATTCCATTGCTTCTCGTTTGTGTCCATATGATCAGTCGCCTCAGAAAGTCCCCGGCCGACATCGACGCCCAATTGCGATTGCTGTCCCGGGAGATCGATTGGGCCGAGCACATCGTCGGGCACAACAATACGATCGTGCTCGGGGATTTGAACGCCCACCCTTTTTCGGATGGCGTGGCGGCGGCCAATGGATTGCACGGGGTCATGTCGCGCGGCGTCGCCAGTCTGGGTTCTCGTCAAGTCGTCTTCAACGACCGTCCGATGATGTTCAATCCGATGTGGCGCTTCTACGCCGGAGAAGGTGTGACTCCACAAGGTACGATCTTCCGCCGCGGCAAAGGGGACGAATTGGCTTACTTCTGGAATCTGTTCGATCAATTTCTTTTCCGGCCGGCGATGTTGCCGTATTATCGTGATGGGCAAGTGGAAATCGTCACGCGGATCGAACGACGATCGCTTCTCGACGGTTCAGGTTTGCCGGATGCAAGGGCGGCGTCCGACCACCTGCCGATCCTGTTGACTCTCGATTGTTGAGGGAAGTCCGATGATCGCGATGCCAGACGTTTGGCCGAATGATCTCGTTCCGATGCAGATCGATTCATCGAATCCCATCGTTGTCCTTCGGACACAAGCCGCGATCCTCGGAAAGAAAACGCAAGGTATCGTGACCGCGGTCGTCGAGTCTTCCCAAGGGAAATCCCAACAGGGGGACCTGACATTCGATCATCGACTGTCTCTCGTGGCACCGTTGCTCGGCTATCGAACTCAGCTCTTGCAAGTCACACACGGAATGTCTCCCTATCCCGCTGAAATCCGCGACATGTCGAATCCCCAGCAATGGACGCGCACACCGGTTTCCAATCAACAGGGATTGTTGGACGAACTCAGCAGGGTCTTCGCTTCGGAGTTTTGCCGTCAGGTCATTTCGAACTATCTCGAGCAATCAACGGCGAGCGATTCGGATGTGGGTACCGCGTGAACAATTGGAAACTACTCCATCTGAGCTGAAGTCGGCAAAGATGCCTTCGATCGCAACTCGACTACCCCGGCGAAGTGAAGGTGACCGTCATCCGCGAAACCCGCAGCGTGGACGTGGCGCGGTAGACTTTAACTACTCCCACTCCATCGGCCGCGCGATGAATTTCGCCAGCAGTTCCGAACGCGAATTGATCTCGTACGCGGCGTAGATCCGCTTCACGTGGCTGTGGACCGTGTGCCGGCTCACGGCCAACTTCGACGCGATCGCCTTTTCCGCTAGTGTCCTGAGTTAGAAGTCCGTTTGCAATGCTCTTCGACCCGTTTCAGGA
>CAYVRB010000338.1:0-6091 GCA_964453375.1 uncultured Alcaligenaceae bacterium | reverse complement strand
GTACGTGAAGGAGTTGCGGAAGTTGATCGGGTAGGTCTTTGTAGGGCGGGTCAAGGCTTTGCGCCGACCCGCCGCGAGTGGTTTGGCGGGTCGGCGCAAAGCCTAGACCCGCCCTACAAATCACTCGCCCAAATCCAGTGACTTCAGAATCAAATCCCGAACGCCCGTCATCGGTACGCTCGTGCCGGGGTTCGGTCCGTGGCCAATGAGGATCGGCCGATCGAGCGGATCGGTCGCGGCGAGGCCGTGGCTGCCGCGCACGATGGCGGGGTCGAGCGGGACCACGTCGAAGATCGTTCGGAAGCCGAGCTTCTTCTGGATCAATCGCCGGGCGGCGCGGAGCTTGGGCGCGAAGAGCTTCGGGTTCCAGAACAGTTCGCACGGGTCGAAGCCGGGCTTGTGGTGGATCGCCACGGCCCGCGCGTAATCGGGCGCGAGCGCGTCGTCCAGCCAGAACGGATACGCGAACCACGCGTTCGGCTTCGACAGCAGGATCAATTCGCCGGATCGCTCGTGATCGAGGTGGATCGCGGCCCGCTCCTCGCCGACGAGCACGCGATCGACGCCTTCGAGCGGCGCGAGCACGTCGCGGACGCGCGGGATGTCGGCGGCGTCCTTCACGTAGACATGGGCCAGTTGGTGATCGACCACGGCGTACGCCCGGCTGTCGTACAGGTCGAGTTGTTCGCCGAACGGCCCCTCGCGCACCGCGAGCAGGCCCGCCACCCGCAGGGCGCGGTTCGGCACAATCGGCGTGTCCACGTCGCAGTGGCCGTACTCGCTGACGATCCAGACTTTCGCGCCGACTTTCGTCGCCGAGTCGAGGATCGGGGCGCAATCGTCGTCGAGCTGTTTCACGAGCTTCGACATGTTGCAGCCGGATGGCCCGCGGCGCTGCGGTTCGTAGTCGAGGTGCGGCAGGTAGACGAGCGTCAGTTCCGGCGCTTCATCCGCGAGGAGCTTCGCGGCCGCCTTCGCGATCCACGCCGTGCAGGCGCGACCGGCGGTCGGTCCCCAGAAACTCGGGAACGGGAACCGACCAAGCTTCTTCTCCAAGTCGATGGCGAGCGGTCGCGGCGAGCTCGCGATTCCGAACGCCTTGTTGCCGTCGACGCCGTACCACGGTTTCGGCGTCACGCTGAACGCGACGTCGGCCCCCTGATTGAACCACCAGAACAACTTCGCCGCTTCGAACTTCCTTCCCCGTAGCTCCGCGCGCCGCTTCGCCGTCGCGTAAAGCGGCTCCGCCTGCATCAGCCGGTTCGATTGCTGCCAGAAGCGGACTTCGTTCGTGTCGCGGAAGAGCCAGCCGTTGGCGACGACGCCGTGGACGTTCGGCGGTTGCCCCGTGAGGATCGTCGCCTGCACCGTGCAGGTGACGGCCGGCAGCACCTCGGGCATGTTCGCACACCAGCCCGACTCCGCCACCGCCTTCAAGCGCGGAGCGAATTCGAGCAGGCGCGGCGTCAGTCCGACGGCGTTGACGAGGACGATCGGGGCGGGCATGCTCACTTCTGCTTCGAGTGCCAAACCTTCCAGCCGATTTCAAATTCGTTCATCTTCCATTCGACGCCCATGAACGCGCTCTCGACGGTCGGCTCGGCGACCATCTCGTTCGGCTTGAAGCCGGCGGCGAACGCGAAGAACTTGTCCCCTTCGACGCCGTACATCATGTACTCGACGACGCTGGCGGCGAGGATCTCGAAGTCCTTCGACTTCACGCCGCCGGTGACGTGTTCGAGGCGGGAGGGGGCGGGTTTGGACTTGGTGCCGTAGACGGCGGCCTTGGATTTCGTGCGATAATCGCTCAGGGCGGCGCCGCCGACGGTCTTCACTTGCATGAGCTTGCCGAAGCCGAGTTGCACCCATTCGGGCAGCGAACCGGTGGTGGAGCTGGTGCCGGCCTTCTTGTTGAGGAGCGCCGCAGCCACGATCGTGGACACCGGGCCGGTGAAGTCGGCGTCCTTGGACTTCTCGCCGGCTTCGACGAAGACCGCCGCCGCCGGCACGTCGCCGCGGACGTTGATCGTGAACCAGTCCTTCGGGTCCGGCCGCGCCTGCGAGACGACGCGGACGTAGCCCGAGAACTCGCGCGCGTCGCCGAGGACGACGACGGTGAGCTTGCCCGGCCAGAGCATGTCGTCGAGCTTGAGCGCCTTGTGGGCGAACGCGTAGGCCTTTTGCGCCGCGTCGGCGATGGACTTCGCGCGCGATTCGGAGAGCGTCGTCATCACCTGGAGATTCTTGGATTCGGCCGCGGCGATCTTCTTGATGCCGGCCTTGGTCAGGCTCGTGGTCACGGCGGACTTCTGGCCGGCGGCCTTGTCGTCCTGCGCCGCGGCGGACATCGCGAGACCGGCAACGAGCACGAGGGCGAGGGAGCGTTTCACGGGGTTTCCTCCGGGGAATCGCGTGGCCGGGAGCATCGGCTTCAAGATACTGTAATCGGAAACGTCCGCCCCGACGAAGCCAAAATCGACCGAGCCAACCGCATGCCGCCGACCGGAGCCACGTCCGCCGCCGAGCGCACGCCCGCCGAGGCGGTGCGCGCGGTCCTCGGCGCGACGGATCGCCTCGCGCAATCGAAGCTCGTGGCGGACCTCGCGAAGGAATACCACCTCTCCCGCGACGTGCTCGGCGTCTTCAACCGGCTGGCGGCGGCGGCCGGCGGCCACCGGCTCGCGCTGCTCTTCGTCGAACGCATGCCCGCGCCGATCCCCTCGGGGCTGCTGCTGCTCGCCGCCCCGCTGCTCCAGGCTCGCGACGCCAGCCCGCACCTGCGCGTCGCCGTCGCCGGCCGGCTCATCGGCACCCTGCCCGACCGCCCCGAATCGATCGGCCCCATCGTCCGCGCCCTCACCGCCGGCCTCGGCAAGACGCGCACCCTCGAACGGCTCATCCAACTCCAGTCCCGCGTCGAAAAATCCGAGACGCTCGACAAGCTCGTCGCCGACGCCGACAAGTCCACGCGCCTGCGCTGCCCGAAGTGCACGGCGCGCCTGTCCCGCGCCGCGCTGATCCGGCACCTGTGGAAGGAGCACCGGCTGGTGTACGAGCGCGGCGGCGCCCGCGAACCGGGGCCGATCGTCGAACAGGCCGTCGCCGATTTCGGACAATCGCGCGAGCCGGCCGCGCTCGATCGCGTCTACGCCGTCACGGAGCGCATGTACGACGGTGTCGAACCGAAGCAGGTGCACCAGGCGATCCTGACGCGGCTCGGCGCGGCGGCGTCCGACCCGGCGTCCCTGGCCAAGGCCGCCGGCGAGGAGTCGTGCGGCCTCTGCCCGACCTGCTACGTCGCGCTCCCGCCGGGGATTCCGCCCGCGCCCGCGCCGCTCGTCCTCGCCGGCGGCCGCCTCGTCGGCGAGGGGTACGCGGTCGAAGCGGCCAAGCGCAAGATCGCGATCGCGTTCCCCGACGGCTCCGTGGACCGGCTGCCCGATCCGAGCGATCGATCGAACGCGCGGGAGTTCGCGGCGAAAGTCGGCGCCGGCCTCGCCGGTGGCGCGTTGCTGCTCGCCGGGCTGCTGCCCAACAAGCCGCTCCTGCCAACGGTGGGCGTGGCGCTGGCGGCGATCGGCGCCTACGCGGGGTTGCTGTTCCGCGAGCGCCGCGTACCGAAGCCGGACCAGCGCGTGCTCGCGGCGGCGTGGGCGGACCTGGCGCCAAGCGTCGGCCGGTCGCCGCGCGCGGTCCGCTTTCTGGCGCGCCTGTGCCGCGCGAGCTACGGCCTCGGCGAACCCGAATCGCGATCGAAACCGCTGTGGGAACTGGTCGAACACGCCGCCGTCCTGGCCGAGAAGGGCGTCGCCCAGACGCAGCTCTTCGCCGCGGCGCGGCTGCTCCAAGCCCACGATTCCGCCCGCATCGGCAAGGAATGGCTGAACCAACTCCTCGGCGTCTTCGAGCCGTTCCTGCGCGGCGAGGTCGGCCCCGCCTACGCCGAGACCGTCGCCGAAATCCTGCTCGACGGCGACCGGCTCGGCGAACGCGACGCCGCCCGGCTGCGCATCCTCCTGCCCGCCGCCGCCTACGACGCCGGGCTGACGCCGGCGGGACTCGCGCACCTGGGCACCTGGTGCCCGAACTTCGGCCGGCTCGTCGCGGGCAATGCCGACTGGCTGGACCTGCTCCACGAACTCTGGCGGATGCGGAGCGCCCGGCCGTGGGAGAACGCCATCGGGCCGGCGCAGTCCGTGTTCGACGTGACGAAGAAGGGCGGCGCGAAGACGCTGCTCGCCTATCCCGACACGCTGCTGGTCGCCGACAGCGACGAACTCGGCGAACTGCTGATCGGCCGGCGGGGCGTCACGGTGGGCGATTCCACCGTGGCCGATCCCGACGCGCCGGTGCGGATCGAGGCGGGCAAGAAGGGGACCGCGATCCTCGCGTTCGGCCCGCACCGGATCGCGGTCGAGGACAAGCTGACCGAGCGTTCCGTTCGATTGTTGCGGGGCTGGATGAAGTTCCGCGCCGAGCGGCTGATGCCCGCGGCCGGCCGCTCCGCCGGCGTCGCGATGCCGGAGCGCGTTCGCCAACTGCTCGACCCGGCGATCGCGACCTGCCCGATGTGTTCGACGCTCGCCTTCGTGCGCGTCGGCGAAGTCGGCCAACCGATGTGATTCACCCGCCTGGCACGGTCCGGCCGACTTGCTTCAACATCAGCTTCACGTCGTCCCAGCACTCGAATTTCAGCTTACGTTCGTCTGGTCCGCCCTCGGCTCGCAGGAGATACGAGGGGTGGTACGTGCAGACGACGGGGATGCCGGCGTAGTCGTAGAGCTGCCCGCGCAGTTTCGTGATGCCCGTCGAGTTGGCGAGGAGGTTGTTCGCGGCGACGCCGCCGAGGCAGAGGATCACCTTCGGGGCGAGGAGTTCGATCTGGCGATCCAGGTACGGGCGACAATTCTTGCATTCGTCGACGTGGGGCTTCCGATTGTTCGGCGGCCGGCACTTCAAGATGTTGCCGATGTAGATTTCGTCTCGCCGGAGTCCCGCCTTCTCGATGATGCGGTTGAGGAGTTGCCCCGCCTTGCCGACGAACGGCTCGCCCTGCTTGTCCTCGTCGCCGCCGGGGGCCTCGCCGATGAAGACGATTTCGGGGTTCGGGTTGCCGACGCCGAAGACAGTCTGGGTACGCGTCGCGAACAGTTCCGGGCATTTGTTGCAGGCGGCGACCTCGTTGGCGAGCATCGCCAGGGCGTGCCGCGAATCGACGGTCGGCACCGGGGCCGGCGCCGCGAATAACGTCGTCGCGATGGGTTGTTCGGGAACGGGATCGACGGCGATGGCCGAGATCGCGGGAAGGAATTCGACCCCCGCCGCCGCAAGCGAATCGAGGCGAAGTTTGAGCTGCGATTGCAAGGAGTGCGATTCCATGATGCGAACCAAGCCCCGGCACGGTCGTGCCGGGGCTTCGAGGATTACTTCACCACCGGCCCCAGGATCTCCTGCAACCGATTCAACCCGACTCGGTGGCAAAAGTCGCCGAAGAGTTCCGTGCCTTGCCGCTCGGCCTTGAAGGCTTTGAACACGTTGCCGAGCTTGGCGGGCAATTGCTCGATCGGCACGCTGTCCTGCACCTCGAAGTTCATCCGACGGCCGTAGCTGTCGCCGCCGATGTAGAGCGTGTACTTCGACCCCGACCGCCCGACCAATCCGATCTCGCTCTGGAACGGACGGGCGCAGCCGTTCGGGCAACCGGTCATGCGGACACTGATCGGCTCGCCGGCGAGGCCAAGCTCGGCGAGCATCGGTTCGATCTGATCGACGAGGCCCGGCAGCGAGCGCTCGCTCTCGCTGATCGCGAGGCCGCAGGTCGGGATCGCCGGGCAGGCCATGCTCCACTTCTGGAGCATGGTGAGGTTTTCCGGCTTCGGGATGCCGTACTCGTTCAGCAGCGAGTCGATGGCCGCCTTGTTCGCGCCGTCGATCTCGCCGAGCAGGATGTCCTGCTGCGTGCTGATGCGCACGAGGCAATCGAACTTCGACACGATCGCCCGCAGGCCGCTGCGGAGGCGGTAATTCCCTTCGTCCTTGATCCGGCCGTTTTCGACCGAGAGGCCGAGGAAGAACTTGCCGTTGGCCTGCT
>CAYVRB010000337.1:0-6131 GCA_964453375.1 uncultured Alcaligenaceae bacterium | reverse complement strand
GGCCAACGATCCCGCGACCGACCTAAAGGGGATACACCCGTGAAATATGCGGGCTCTTTATTGTCATTTCGCGAGCTTCGCCAGCTCGGCGTCGATCGCGGTCAGTTCGTTCACGCCGGCCGCCAGTTCGGTGCGCAGGGCGTCGAGGCGGCCGGCCGTCTGGTTGCGGACCTTGTGCTTCTCGCCGAGGATCGCCTTGGCGTCCAGCACGGCCTTCTCGGCGAAGCAGACGTCCTTCTCCGCCTTCGTCACCTGCTCCGGCAGCTTCGCGACCCGGCCGCGGATTTCGATCTGATCGGCGAGCAGTTGCGTCCGGGCCGCGCGGTTCCGCGCCCGCGTCAGCACCGGGTTCTCCGGCGCCGGCGGCAGGTTGGCCGTCGGGTTCACGACCGTGACGCGCGTCGCGGCGACTTCGACCGACTCGCGGAACGTCTTGCCCTTCGCCTTGTGGTAGACGAAGGTGAGCAGGAACGTGCCGAGCGCGAGGACGATCGGGATCGGGTTCGCCTCGATCTTGTTCCAGGTCAGTTCCAGGTTCCGGGCGATGGTGGCGTAGGCCTTGTCGGCGTCGGCCGGGTTGCGGCCGGCGTAGGCGCCCGCTCCGACGAGCAAGGCGAGGGCGAGTGCGAGCAGCTTCTTCATGGCGCTTCCTCCTGAGTGCGTCCTCCCACCGCGTCGACCGACGAGATTCGGAAAGGAACGTGACGCCACTTAGGAGGTGCGATCGACCGCGCGGGTTCGCGCGGATCACCGCAGATCCAGGCAGCAGCCGGAGCCGGGGCCGCCGGCGACGATCGGTAGGATGCGGCGCTCGAAGGGGAGCTTCAGGTAGTCGGCGCGGTCGTACGCGATCTTGCCGCCCTGGATCGTGTGCGTGACGTGCGTGGCGTGCTCGAACGGATCGCCGTCGTAGAGGACGAGGTCGGCGACCTTGCCGGCTTCGAGGGAGCCGTAGTCCTTGTCGATGCCGAGGAGCTTGGCGGCGTCGAAGGTGATCGCGCGGAGGGCGCCGGCGTGGCCGAGGCCGTTGGCGGCCGCCATCGCGGCCTCGTGGCGGAGGTTCCGCTGCTTCGGCACGTACCCCTCGTAGCTCGTGCAGAGCGTCACGCTGATGCCCTTCGACTTCAAATAAGCCGCGTTCGCGAGCAGCGTGTGGCGCGTCTCCATGCTGCCGCCGGGGCGCTGCGTCGTGGGGTGGACGATCACCGGCACCTTGCGCTTCGCGATCTCGTCCGCGACGAGGTGCGCGTCGGTGGCGAGGACGAGCACGGGCTTGAGGGCGAACTCGTCGGCGATGCGCAGCGCGGTGAGGATGTCGTCGGCGCGGTGGGCGGCGAAGTAGACGGGAGCCTTGCCTTCGAGGGCGGGGAGCAGGGCTTCGAGCTTCGCGTTCTGCCCGCCGACGTTCGGCCCACCGACGTTCGTCGGTGGGCTTCCCTTCTTCGATTGGTAGACTTGGGCATCGGAGAAGGCTTTGCGGACGAGGGCGGCGACGCCCATGCGCGTCTTCGGGCCTTTCTCCTTGAACGCGTCCTTCGGGGCTTCGCCGAGGTTGACGAGCAAGCCGGACACGGGCGCGAGCGCGGCCGATTCGGCGGTGCGGCCGTTCGTACGGAAGACGCCGGTCCGTCCGGCGAGCACCGCCGCGCGGCCCGGCGTCGCATGCACGACCGTGACGCCGTTGGCGCGCAGGAATTCCATCAGCGGTTCGGTCGGGTGGAAGCCGTCGAGCGCCCGCAGGTCGGCCTGGTTCGGGTCGCTGGTTTCGTCCTGGTCCTGGTCGGCCGGGATGTTCCACGATCCGCTGAGGCCGGCGGTGGTGTGCGCGTCGATGAGGCCGGGCGTCACGTCGGAGGCGAACAGCACGGTCGCGTCCGCCGGCGCGGGGCGCGGGTCGTTCGGCACCGGCCGCACGGCCACGATGCGGCCGTTCTCGATCTCGATTTCGCCCGGCGAGAAGATCGCCCCCGTGGCCGCGTGGACGCGCTTCGCGACGACGATCAACTTCTTGGCGTCGGGCTTGAGGAGCGGCTTCACTTCGATCCCGAACTTCGGCTCGGCGAGCGATTTGGTCATGGCGTTCGGCGGCAGCTTCGTCCCGCTCGGCAGCCAGTGCCCGCCGTCGCGGTAGGCGCGGTCCGCTTCGGTCGCGGCGTCGAACACTTTCTTCCCGTCGATCCACGTCTCCTGCACCTTCGTGTACGTGCTGAACGGCGGGCCGGAGAGGATCACGAAGTCGGCGTCCTTGCCCGCTTCGAGCGTGCCGAGGCGGTGGTCGAGGTGCATCGCCTTCGCCGGAGTGATGGTCAGCGTCCTCAGGGCGGCCGCCTCGCTCATGCCGCCGCGCAGGGCGATGGCGCCGGTCGAAAGAATGAATCGCGATTCGGTGATGGAGTCGTCGGTGTTCACGCAGACGGGCACGCCGGCCTTGTCGAGGATCGCCGCGTTCTCCTCCAGCAGTCCCATCACCTCGGCCTTGCCGCCGGGGCTGTCCACCAGCGTCAGCGAGACCGGGATCTTCCGCTTCGCCAGCTCGTCCGCGACGCGGTAGCCTTCGGTGGCGTGCTGGAGGACGATCTCGAAGCCGAACTCCTCGGCGATGCGCACGGCGGTCATGAGGTCGTCGGCGCGATGGCAGTGGAAGTGCACCGTGCGCTTCTTCTCGAGGACTTCGACGAGCGGTTCGAGGGATAAGTCCCGATCCGGTTTCTTGTCGCCCTTCATTTTCTCCATGTACTCTTTGGCTTTCACGAACTGCTCGCGTTGGAGAGCGGCGATCTTCATCCGCGTGAACGGCGCCTGCCCGCGGCGGCCGTAGCCCTTCGGATTTTCGCCGTTGGCCATCTTGAGTCCGCCGAGGACTTCAGAGCCGTCGGCGCGCTGGCCGACGATGCGCATCCGCTCGACGGTGGTGCCGCGGTATTTCACGTAGAGCGTCTGCCCGCCGATGACGTTGCCGCTGCCGGGCATGATGTTGGCGGTGGTGATGCCGCCGGCGAGCGCCATGCGGAGGCCGGGGTCGTTCGGGTCGATGGCGTCGAGGGCGCGGCCGGTGGATTGCACGGGGCCGCTCATTTCGTTGCCGTCGGAGTGCGCGGGCACGGCCGGCTTGGGGTAGATGCCGACGTGCGAGTGCGTATCGACGATGCCGGGGATGATGACCGCGCCCTTGAGGTCGACGATCTTCGCTTCGGCCAGTACGCCGGCGGCACGGCCGACGGAGAAGATTTTCCCGTCCTTCACCACGAGGATACCGTTTGGGATCGGTTCGCCGGCGGCGGTGTGGATCGTGGCGTTCACGAACGCGATCGTCTCGTCGGCGCGGGCGGCGGAGGGGGCGATCAACAACCCGAAGACGATCAGAATGCGACGCATGGATCAAGTCCTGAAGGAGTTCGATTCCGCAAGGGTAATCGGTTGCTTTCCGGTCGGCCAGAGTTAAGATGCGTCGGTGGACCCATCTTGCTCCGCTTGCAACACCACGGGGAGGGACTCGCAATGAGCTTCAAGATGCAGCGCGTGCACGTGTATCACGCGGAAGTCGACGACAAGCCGGGCGGGATCGCGGCGAAACTGAAGACGCTCGCCGAGGCCGGGGCGCACTTGGAATACGTGTACAGCCAGCGCTCGGCGTCGAAGCCCGGGATCGGCGAACTGTACGTCGCGCCGCTATCCGGCACGAGCGAACTGAAGGCCGCGAAGGCCGCCGGGCTGCACGAAGTGCCGGAGCCGTTCGTCTTCCGCGTGGAGGGCGACGACCGCGCCGGCCTGAGCGGCAAGCTCACGCAGGCCTGGGAGATGGCCGGCATCAACCTGCACGGCCTCGTCATGAGCGTCCTGCAGGGCCGCTTCATCGGCTACGTCACCTTCGACACCGCCGCCGACGGCAACCGCGCCGCCACCATCCTCGCCGAGCTCGGCACCAGCGACGCCCACGCCACGCCCCCCGGCCGCAACGGCGCGAAGATGTGATCGGCCCGACCGACGGTCGAACCTTTCCGCCGGTATCCGCCGGCGGTTTTCGTTTCGGGAGGGGCGCATGTCCCGCAAATCCGACGCGACGAACTGCAACGAACAGGGGAACGCCTGCTGCGAATCGGGCAACTGGGAAGCGGCGATCGAACTCTACGAGCGCGCCGCCGAGTTCGACCCGAAATGGAGTTCCCCGCACTACAACCTCGGCCTCGTCTACAAGTACCAGAACCGCTGGAAGGAATCGCTCGCCTGCAACCGGACGGCGCTGCGGCTGAACGCGAAGGACGAAGCCGCGTGGTGGAACCTCGGCATCGCGGCGACGGCGCTCGGCGACTGGAAGACCGCCCGCGAGGCCTGGCGCGGCTTCGGCATCGACATTCCGCCGGGAAAAGGGCCGCTTGACTTCCCCTGCGGCGTCTCGCCGATCCGCCTCAATCCCGACGGGCCGCACATCGAGGTCGTCTGGGCCGATCGCCTCTGCCCCGCCCGCGCCCGCCTCACGAGCATCCCGCTGCCCGAATCGAACCACCGTTGGGGCGACGTCGTCCTGAACGATGGCGCGCCGGTCGGCTACCGCAAATACGGCGACCGCGAACTCGGCGTCTTCAACGCACTCGAACTCCTCGCGGCGAGCGACTCCGGCACGTACCTCGTCGAACGCGAACTGGCCGACGGCACATCGGTCGAAGCCCTCGCGAAGCTCGCGTTTGAACGCGACATGGCGGCCGAGGATTGGACGACGAGCCTGCACCTGATTTGCAAGGCGTGCAGCGAAGGCCGACCGCACGACGAACACGACCGCGATCTCGTACCGGGCGGGGAATCGATCCACCGCATCGCGATCGCCGCACGAAACAAGTCGGACGTGAAGCGGCTGTTGAAGGACTGGCTCGGCGCGAAGGAAGCGTTCGAGATTCAGGAACTGGTTCGCCCGCGCCGGTAATCCCAAAATTCTTCGCGGAGCGCGGCCCGCATCGAAACGGTTCCGTGCCTCGTTCGGAATACGAGCATGGGCACCCCTTCCGAACAACTGTTCTTCGACGCCCGCACCGGGAACGCCCAGGCGCTCGGCCGGCTGCTGGACGCGTACCGCCGGTACCTGACCCTGCTCGCCCGGATGCAGATTGATCGCACGCTGCGGATCAAACTTGACGCGTCCGACGTGGTGCAGGAGACGTTCCTCGAGGCGCACCGCGATTTCGGCCACTTCCGCGGCACCTCGCGCGGCGAACTCGTCGCCTGGCTCCGGCAGATCCTCGCCCGCAACCTCGCGAACCAGGTGCGCCACTACCGCGGCACGAAGCGCCGCGACCTGCGGCTGGAGCGCCACCTCGGCCTCGCCGTCGATCGCTCGTCCGAGCACCTCGCGGAGCGGGTCGTCTTCCCCGGTGCATCGCCGAGCCACGAGGCGGCGCGCGGCGAGGCGGCGGTCGTGCTCGCGAACGCCCTCGGCCAGCTCCCCGCCGACTATCGGGACGCCCTCGTTCTCCGTAATCTGGAAGAATTGACCTTTCCCGAAATGGCCGAACGGATGGGCCGCAGCGTCGACAGCGTGAAGAAGCTCTGGGCGCGCGGCCTGGCGCAGCTGCGCCGACTCATGACCGAATCGCCATGAACGCTACCGACGCCATCGCCGTCGATTCGCCGCACGAGGACCCGGACGTGGTCCGCGTGCTGGAGTGGTACCTCGCGGAGATCGAGGCCGGCCGCGCGCCGGACCGCGCCCGCGTGCTGCGCGAGCATCCGCGCATCGCGGGCGAACTGGCGGACTGCCTCGACGGGTTGGATTTCCTGCGGCAAAGCGCCGAACCGGAGCGCCGGCTCGGCCGCTATCGGCTGCTGCGCATCCTCGGCCGCGGCGGCATGGGCACCGTCTACGAGGCCGAGGAGATCGGCGGCGCGCGGCGCGTCGCCGTGAAGGTGCTGCCGCCCGTCGCGGACGGCGACCCGGAACTGAAGCGATTCCGCCACGAGATTCGCGCCGCGTCCGCGCTCGATCACCCGCACATCGTCCCGGTCGAAGCGGTCGGCGAAGAGGACGGCACGCACTACTTCGCGATGAAGCTGATCGACGGCGGCTCGCTCGCCGACTGGCTCGCACGCTCCTCGGCTTCGACGAGAGGCCTGGGCGCATCGACCTGGCCGCGCGAATCGTC
>CAYVRB010000336.1:0-6161 GCA_964453375.1 uncultured Alcaligenaceae bacterium | reverse complement strand
CGCGCCGCGGCGCGCCGGAGTCGGCCCACGCCGACCGCCGCGCCGCCGACCGCCTCCGCCGCGAAACCGCCCGCCTCAAACTCCACCACGACGCCGATCTGGTCCGCTTCGCCGGCGGCCTCGCGCACGAATTCAACAACCTCTTCACCGGCCTGCTCGGCCACGCCAACCGCCTGAAGGACGCCGGCGGCGACACCGCGATCGCCGCCCGCGCCATCGAAGCCGACGTCGCCCGCGCCGGCGAAGTCTGCGCGCAGATCGTCGCCTTCACCGGCAAGGGCACCGTCGTCCGCCAACCGCTCGACCTGAACGAGTTCCTCCGCGACGTCGCCGCCGAGCTGCGCCCGACGCTGCCGAACGATCCCGTCGTCGCGGTGGTCGCCGGCCCGCCCGTGCCCTTGGCCGCCGACGCCGTCCAGCTCCGCCGGCTCTTCGCGAACCTCCTGCGCAATGCGGCCGAGGCGCACGCGCGGCCCGGCGCGCCAATCGCCGTCCGCTGCGGCGTCGAACTCGTCGAGTCGTCCGCCGGCGAATCGCGCGTCTGGATCGAAGTCGCCGATTCCGGCCCCGGCATCGATCCGGCGATCCGCGAGCGGCTCGGCGAACCGTTCTTCACCACCAAGGCGCCCGGCCGCGGCCTCGGCCTCGCCGCCGTCCGCGGCATCGCCCGCGCCCACGGCGGCGCCGTCGCCGTCGCGGCCAGCGCCGCCGGCGCCGTCGTCCGCGTCGAACTCCTCGACCGCGCCGGCCAGGACCTCGTCGCCACGCCGCCCCCGGCGCGCCGCCCCACCGTCCAGGCCGGGTCCAACGCCGCCCGCGATTTCGCCCTCGTCGTCGACGACGACGCCACCGTCCGCGAACTCGCCGCCCTCACCCTCCGCGCCGCCGGCTGGACCGTCCTCACCGCCGAGCACGGCGAGGAGGCGCTCGATCTCGTCGACCGCCGCGGCGACGCCCTCAAGCTGATCGTCCTGGACCTGCTGATGCCGGTGCTCGACGGCCAGGCCACGCTCGCCGCCCTGCGCCGCCGCGGCGCCCGCGTGCCGGTGCTGGTCATGAGCGGCTATTCCGAGTTCGATTTGTCCCGCGAGTTCGCCGACGGTCCGCCGTTGGTCCATTTGCGCAAGCCGTTCCGTCCGCCGGAACTCCTCGACGCGATCGCCCAGCTCCTCGAAAAGGCCTCCGTCTCGCGCTGACGCGACGGCATCCTCGAATTGGCTTCGCGACGAAATATCAAAGGTGAGTGCGGGGTGAAGAGTACCGAGTACCGAGTACCGAGTACCCAGTACCCAGTATCCAGCACTCAGTACCATGTACCCAGTACCGGGTACCGAACGCGAATAATCGAGATTCGGCACTCGGTACTGAGTACTCGGTACTCGGTACTCGGTACTGGGTACTCGGTACTGGGTACTCGGTACTCGGTACTGAGCACCCGGTACTGAGCACCCGGTACTGAGCACTGAGTACTCGGTACTGGGTACTCAGTACTGAGCACTCGGTACTCGGTACTCGGTACTCGGCACCCGATATTCCACGGTCGCCGCGAATGAGACGCCGCATCACGCCGCCGGCACGCGGTACAGCGCCAGCGCCCGCAGGATCGCCGCCGGCACCGGCGCGTCGGCCGCCGCGTAGCGCGTTTCGATCGCGCTCTCCTCGCGCGACAGCACGTTCAACTGGTTCAAGTTCACGTTCGTCTTCACCTGCCGGTACCAGTGGCCGATGAGATCGACGTACGCGCGGCGCACCGCCGCCGGCACGGCGTCCGCCGCCGTCGCGTACGCCACCTGCACCGCGGCCGGGGCGAACCGGCCGCCGAAGCGCCCGCCGCGGGACGCGATCACGCCGCGCTCCGCCACCAGCGTGTACGCGGCCGGGTCCAGCACCGTCCCCGCGCCGAAGGCGCCGTCCGGGTCCACCTTCACGCTGGTCAGCGCCGTCACGGGGTAGTTCGCCAGGAAGAGCATCCGCCCGCCGGCGGGGTGCAGTTCCGTGAACGAACCGCCGGCGAAGTTCCGTCCGCAGTGGCGCGCGAGGAATTCGTCGGCCATCTCTTGGAGTTGTTCGAGCAGGTCGTCGTCGCCGGTGCCGGCGACGCCGAGCGCCTGCTTGGTGTTCGAGAGGCTTTCGAGTGGGGTCGGCACGACGTTCTCCCAAAGAAGAAGCCCGCGGACGAAGGTCCGCGGGCGTTGAAGCTCACGCGATCACGAGGTCGTCGCAGAAGACGAAGCTCTCTTCGTGGCGCGGTCCGGCGTCGATGTGCTGGATGCCGCGGAGGAAGGTCTGGTCGTTCTGGATGGCGGTGTCGCCGTGGCCGGAGGCGAGGAACTCCATGACGCCGAGGCGCGCGATGATCCAGTCGGGGAAGTGCCCGAGCAGGATGTAGGTGAGGTTCGACGCGCTGCCCTTGGTGCGGTTGGCGGCGACCTGGGCGGAGCGCACGACCTTCGTGCCGAAGAGTTCCGACGGGCGATCGGCGCCGAGCGAGCGCGTGTCGCGGAAGAGGAACGGCCCCTTGCCGTCGGCGGCGCTGACGGCGTCGGCGCGGCGGTTGACGAGCGCGGCGAACATCGCCTTGCGCATCACCCACGCGCTCGGCGCGTCGACGGCGTCGGGCAGCTTCGCCTCCATCGCCGCCACGTCGGTCGGCGCGAAGGTGTCGCCGTTCGCGCCCGTCGTGCCCGCCACGTGCGTCGTGATGCCGGCGTAGGTCGTCAGCCCCTTGATCTGCGTGCTGCCGCTTCCCTCCAGCATCGCCAGGTCGGCCTTCAGCGCCGCGGCCCGCGCCATGTCGAACCGCACCAGCCCCTCCGCCGACGGCGACGCGAACCGCAGCAGCTCGTTGTTCAGCTTCACGAACACGCCGAGCTTCTTCGCCGTCAGTTCCAGGTTGCCCGTGCTCGGCTGGCTCTCCGTGATGGACGTCCCTTCGCCGACCCAGTACGCCAGCGACGCGCTCGTCAACTTCGGGAACGACACGCGGCCGTTCGGCGGCAGCGCGATCTCGCGCGCCCCGGCCGACGCGAACACCTCCAGGCTGCGCTGCAGCTCGATCAGCTCGCCGAGCATCGCGTTCGGCACCAGCTCCGCCCCTTCCTCCGCCGTCAGGCCGAGCGCCTTGCGCCGCAGCTTCCGACCGATCCAGTCGGCTTCGTCCGGGTCGAAGCGGTCCGCCTGCGCCGTCATCTTCTGCCGCAGTTCGTCGCGGAGCTTGCGGCCCTGCGGTTCGTAGGCCGGCAGGTGCGCCGACGCCAGCGGCACGAGGAACGACTGCTGCCCGTGGTGCGGCAGGAAGCCGTAGCTCGCGTACAGGTCGCGCAGTTGGTGGTGCGCGTGGATCTCCTCCTTGGCCTGTTCGGGGCCGACGAAGCCGAGCGCGAACGCCGCCGCCTTGAGCATTGAGTAGCCGGCCGAGTCGCGGCCGACCGGGCCGGACGTGGCCCACGGCACGCGCCGCTCCACGCGCGCCGGCAGCGCCTTCTCGACGGCCGTGCCCGCCTGCTGCTCGATGAACGTCACGAGCTCGTCGCGCGTCTGGAACTGGTCCGCGGTGTGAATCGACATGGGAAATCTCCAGGGGTCAGGGATCAGGGGTCAGGGGTCAGGGGTCAGGACTTTTCTCCCTTCCCCTCGAAGGGGGAGGGCCGGGGTGGGGGGGGGGGGGGGGTGGGCCCCGCGTTTGCCCCCCCGCGCGACGGGGGGGGGGGGGGGGGGGGGGGCCCACGGGAATCGCGGCAAGCACGACTCGCCGTGGGATTCCCTCCACCCTCACTCGTTCTCGTCCCGAACCTCGGGTTCGGGATGCGGCGTTCACCAACCTCTGGTTGGCGAACACGCGGACCGTGATCGCCTCGCCGCCAACCAGAGGTAGGCCGCGAGGCATCCCGAACCCGAGGTTCGGGACGACGCAGCTCACTCCGAATGCGTCGACGCGTCGCTCGCTTCGGAGCGCACCAACGGTGCCAGCGCGTCCACGCGGTGCAGCCGGCCGCCGCGGTCGTCGGGGATTTGCCAGAGCCAGTCGCGCAGCGTCGGATCGCGCACCAGGCCCTTTTGCAGCGCCACCGTCAGCGCGCCGGGGTTCTCGGGGATCGGCACGGCCGAGTATTCCATCAGGTCCCACTCGTCGACCCGCAGCGCGAAGCGGTCGGCCGGGTAGTGCCCCGGCGCCGCGTGGTGCGACGACGGCACCCGATACGCCTTCCGCGGCACGAAGCCGATCGACCAGGCCCGCAGCACCCGCTGCTCGTACAGCCGGAACACGTCCTCCGCGAACTGCACCTTCTTCGCGAAGCGCGTCTCGGCCACCACGCGCCGCGGCTGCACGTCCAGCCACGCGCACGTCCCAATCGGCGGGAACTGCGCCCGGTTGTGCGCCCACAGCACCACCGGGTTCAGCAGGTATTCCTCCGCGTTCTTCAGCCCCGCCGGCACCACCACGTCCCCGGCCCGGTCCGGGTCGATCGTCGTGATGACGCTGCGCACGAGCATCGCCCCGCCGTCCACCGTCAGCGTCTCGTTCGCGGGGTTGTGGCTGCCGAACGTCCCGTTCGGCAGTTGGCGGATCGTCGCCGGATCGGCGCGGATGGTCTCGGACATCGTTCACCTCGATTGAAAAAAGAAACCCCGTTTAGCGGCGAGTGCTGTCGAGTGTTTGGGCCTGTCAGCGGAGCTTCCCACGGCCCAAACGGGTCCGCGAAGCCGAGCGCGGGAATCGCGGGATGCTCCATTGAGCGCGGCGCCCCGCCTCAGCGCGGCAAAATCGGCTCGTCGAAGCGCGGGTCGGCGAACGGCTTCAACCCCCGCGCGCGGCGGATCTCGTTGTAAGTCCGCAGCCCCAGCTTCGCGTCCAGCTCGTCGTCCTTGCGCCGCTGCTCCAGGTTCCGCGGCGAACAGTCCGGGAACGCGATCGCCACGTCCGGCCCGTACCGCCGCCCGAGGTCCCGCGTCAGCGCCTGCGCCATCAGGTCCAGCTTCGGCTGCACCGTCCCCTCGCAGAACAGCGCCCGCGCCCCGAACCAGATGTCCGACCCGAGGCCGACGGTCTCGATCAGCCCCGCGACCGGCGGCGGCACGCGGAAGAGCGCGAAGATCTCGTCGCGCGTCATCTTCGACGAGTTCAGGAAGTCCATCTCCGCCGGCGTGAGCGTCCACGGCGACGCCGTCAGCCCCTGCTCCAGCACCAGCGGCCGGTGCCAGTGCTCGCGTCCGCCGAACTTCGCCTGGAGCTTCTCCTCCAGCCGCCGCACGGTCTGGTCGGTCAGCGTCTGGTCGGTGCGGAGCACCACGCCGGGGCGCGGGCCGGCGAGGAACGTCTGCCGGCGCGACTTGAGCAGCTCGACGTTCGCGTCCACGGTCAGCGCGTTCGCCTGCAACGGCGAGAGGCCCCAGTGCGGATCGAGCGGATTCGGATACTTGAGGTGCACGATCTCGGAGGGATCGAACGACTCGGCCCGCGCGTGCGGGGCGGCCACGCGGTACTCCTTCACGTAGCGCGCCGCGTCGGGCACCACCGTCACCCACGGCGTGGGCACGACCCAGATCTCGCCCGGCGTGTTCGCATGTTCCAGCGGCGCCACGTACCAGAAGCAGTTGCCGGTGAGTTCGAGGTACGCCACCGTGAGGTACCACAGCTCCCACGCCGTCAGCCACGGGTTCGGGTTCTCCAGGAGGCGCGCGAGGGGATGCGTGTGCGGCAGCGCGGTCTGCTCGTGCTCGGCCGGGCCGGTGTTGAGGAACAGGTGCGGCCGCTGCTTCGCCACCTCCTGCGCGATGGCGTTCACCGCCGCGTAGACCCACGATTGGTAGTTGCGCAGCTGCTCCGTCGGATCGTCGCGCCACCACCCGGCCGCCGGGGCGTACGGCGGCGCGAGCAGCGACGCGATCTTCGGCGCCGCCGGCTTCTCCGGCGCCCCCCGCAGGGCCTTCACGACCTCGGCGATTCGGCGGACGATCGACATGGAACGACTCCGGAAAATAGACTCGTGTCCCCCGTCGAGGGGGAGCCTCTTGTCCCCTCCCCCCTTGAGGGGGAGGTTTGGGTGGGGGGGACATCCCACGGCGAGAATCGCACGCCGCGCTTCCCCTCACCCCCACCCCACCCTCCCCCTTCGAGGGGGAGGGAGAATGAAGGCCCTCCCCCGTCGAGGGGGAGGGAG
>CAYVRB010000335.1:0-6254 GCA_964453375.1 uncultured Alcaligenaceae bacterium | reverse complement strand
CCGGCGGCGGTGCGCTTCCGTCCGGCGCCGGCCGCGGCGGAGCCGACGCCGACCGATCCGCTGGCGCGCGAGCCGAAGCTCGCGCGCGTCGAGGCGGCGCTGCTGCTGGCCGACGAACCGCTGACCTCGCGAAAGATCGCGGACGCCGCCGAATTGCAGGACGGGAACGAGGCGCGGAAGCTCCTCGGCCGGCTTCGCGACTTGTACGACGCCGACGAGACCCCCTTCCAGATCGTGGAGTTGGCGGGCGGGTACCAATTGCTCACGCGCGAACGGTTCCACCCCTGGCTCGTGCGGCTGCGGCGGACCGGGCACGACGCGCGGCTGACCTCCGCGGCGCTCGAGACGCTCGCCGTCATCGCCTACCGCCAGCCGATCATGCGCGCCGAGATCGAGCGCATCCGGGGCGTGAACTGCGCGGACCTGATTCGCATGCTGATGGAGCGCGGCCTGGTGCGCATCGCCGGCCGCCACGATTCGCTCGGCCGCCCGCAGCTCTACGGCACGACGCGCCGCTTCCTGCAATTGTTCGGGTTGAATACCTTGAAGGATCTGCCCGATGTGGAAGCTCTGCCGGTGCCCCGTTCGTGAGCGACGCGAAAAAATCCATATTGATTTCGGATATTGATCCTGTTCGCATATCGCGGAAACACTAATTACAGTGTGTCCACAATGGATGGTCGCTGCGACCGTCCCCACATCCATTCTGCGAGGTTGATCCATGGCACGCGGCAAGCGCGGCGAAGGCCCGAACAAGATGCAACTCGTGCGCGACGCGATCGCGGCGCTCGGGCCGAAGGCGAAGCCGAAGGAGATCCAGGCCAAGGTCCAGGAGGCCGGCGGCATCCTGATGAGCACCGGCATGATCTCGTCGTACAAGTCGCTGCTGGGCAAGCCGAAGAAGGGCAAGGGCCGCAAGCCCGGCCGCCCGGCGAAGGATCCCGCCGCTCCCGCCGCCGTCGCGAAGGCCGGCGGCAACATCGCCGACGACATCGTGCTGATCCGCAAGCTGATCGGCCGCCTCGGCGCCAAGCAGGTCAGCGATCTCATCGACGTGTTGAAGTAACCCCCGGCGGGTGCCCGTCCCGCGGGCACCCGTTTTCGGTCCGAGCATAAGGAATTTCAGATCGGACCCGCCCGATTCCGCGCCGGCGCAAGGGTCTTACACCGGGCGAAAATCCTCTCGCGAATTCCCATCGTCCGTCCCGTTCCGCTCCCTTCGCACGTGCGAATTGTGAAGTAGGCTGCCTGCGACCGCTTTGCACGCCCCGCACGACGACGATCTTATGTTGATGAATTCGCCCAGCGCCGCGACGATGGAACGTCCGTATTTGAAGTCCGCCGGCCTCGAGCCGCTGCCGGGCTATCGCATCATGGAACCGCTCGGCCGCGGCGGGTTCGGCGAAGTCTGGCTCTGCGAAGCCCCCGGCGGACTCCACAAGGCCGTCAAATTCGTCCCCGGCGACCGCGACGGATCCGGCAATTATTCGCTCAAGCAGGAATTCGAAGCCTTCCAAACCATCAAGTCGATCCGCCACCCGTTCCTCCTCACGCTCGAACGCGTGGAACTGGTCGACGACGATCTCGTGATGGTGATGGAACTCGCCGACGCGCACTTGCAGGACCGTCAGGAGGAATGCCAGAAGATCGGCCTGCCCGGCATCCCGCGCCCGGAGTTGCTCGGCTACCTGCACGACGCCGCCGAAGCGCTCGATCATATCAGCCTGCGCTACGGCCTCCAGCACCTCGACGTCAAACCCGCGAATCTGTTCATTCTCAGCGGCCACGTCAAAGTCGGCGACTATGGACTCGTCGCGCGGCTGACCGCCGGCGCCGGCACGAATCCCGTGCTCGATCGCGGCCTCACACCCAAATACGTCGCCCCGGAGTGCCTCCGCGGTCAGATCCACGCCGCGTCGGACGAATACTCGCTCGCACTGGTCTACTTCGAACTGCTCACCGGCACCTTCCCGTTCCCGGCGCGAACGGCGCAGCAGATGATGCTCGCGCATGTCTCGGCCGTGCCGAACCTCGCGGCGCTGCCGCCGGCCGATCAGCCCATCGTGGCCAAGGCGCTCGCCAAGAATCCAGACGATCGCTTCCCGTCTTGCCTGGCGTTCGTCCAGGCGCTGTACGCGGCCGTGGAGTCGTCCGGCCAGGACACGCTGCCGCCGCACCATACGCGGTTCCACGTGCCGCGCCGGCCCTTGCTCGAACAAGCGACCGACCGGATGCTGGCGCCGCCCGACGACGTCGTGCTGGAAGAGGTTCCGATCGGGGGCGAGAGTCGCACGGTGCCCGCGCGGCTCCCGGAGCCGTTGCCGGCGCTGCGCACGGTGACTCGCCCGGCGCCCGTGCGCACGCAGCCCGTCGCCGCGCCCGCGTCGCGCCCGGCCCCGCCGCCGCAGAAGGCGTCCGCGCGCCAGACCGTGCTCGTCGAACCGGAACCGGTCTCGCTGGCGGCGGCCCCGTCCGCCCACGGCCCTCGCTTGCCGGCGATCCGGTCCGTCGTCACCGTGGCTTCCTTGAACGGCTTCGACGCCCCGCCGCCGGCGCTGTGGGCGGACCAGATCGTCGACGCCGTGCTCGCCAAGGCCGCCGGAGGGGGCCAGCCCGCCAAGATGCCCGGCGAGATCGGCCGGCGCACCGACGGCACCTGGGTCTTCCGCTTCCCGTCCACCATGGCCGCGAGCCTCGTGAAGCTCAAATGCGATCCGATGATCGAGAACCGCTGGTTCGACGAGATCGTCCAACTCGACAAGCATCGGATCGCGCTGCGGCAGTTCGTCCAATCCGGCGGATTGTGGAGCCGAATTGCGGGGAAGAAGCCGCCATCGGGCTTGGAAATCGAGATCGCCTGGCCGGTCGCGCGCACGTGCGGCGAAGTCGAGATGTTCGGCCGACTGATCGGCACGCCGGACTCCGCGTTCGTGCGCGATTCGCTCGACGCCATCCCGCGATTGATGATCGAAATCCAGCGGCAGCTCCAGAACGTCGAAGACCGCCGCAAGTCCCAGCGGTTGCCGACCGACCTGCCGATCCGCCTCTTCCCCGTCGCCGACGACGGTTCGATCCTGACGATGGTGGAGGGCAAGCTGCTGGACATTTCGTCCGGCGGCCTGTGCTGCGCCGTCGCGGGTCAACCGACCTCGCGCTACTGCTACGCGAACTTCGTGGGCTGTGGCATCGCGGACGGCCTCGCCGTCCTGCTCCGCCTGCTGCGCGTCAACTGCACCGGCTTCGAGTTCGTCTGCGCCGGCAAGTTCCGCACCGATCTCTAGGAAACGAAACTATGATTCGCGCTCCGACGACGGTTTCAAATACCCGCCGTCGCGTGATTAAGGGGACTGTCACCTTTTTTATCGACCGATTTAATTAATCGGTCGATAAAAAAGGTGACAGTCCCCTTTATCGACCGTTAGACTTGCCGCAACCGGAACATGAACCGCTCGGCATGGCGGTTCCAGGGCCAGCGGCCGAAGACTTCGCTCTCGTAGCCGAGCATCCGCGCGAGCTTCAGGAAGTAGTCCTTGTTCAGCACCATCTCGCCGCGGTGCCCGGCGCCGCGCTCCACCAGCGGCGACGTAATCACGTCCGCCACGATCGCGCCGCCCGGCTTCAACAACCGCTTCGCCTCGGCCATGAGCAGCGCCGTCTCGTCCGGATGCGTGTGCGTGAAGACGCTGAAGAAGATCGCCAGGTCGAAGGTGCCGTCCGCGTCGAACGGCACGTCGGTCATCCCGCCGATCCGAAATTGGAAGTTCGGCTTGCGGAAGGTCTTCTCGCAGAAGGCGATCGCCTCGGCGCCGATGTCGGTGCCGGCGTAAGCGCCCTTCGGCGTCAGGTAGTTCTCGAGCGCCCCCGCCATCTGGCCCGTGCCGCAGCCGATGTCCAGCACGCGGTGGTCCGGCTTCAAGCCGCAGCGTTCGAGCATCTCGCGCCGCTCCCGGCTCGACCGTTCGTACTGCTCCTTCGAGTGGTACGCGCCGACGACCCACCAGTGGTTTTCCTGGAGGTTCGCGGTGCGGTAGACGGCGTGGTAGTCGATATCGGTGGAGCGCGGGCCGACGATGATGATCGACGTTCGGCAGTCGGCCGGGTCGGACGCGAAGTCGGCCGCGCCGTCCTGCAGGAAGTCGACCGCGAGCGTGAAGTCGCCGACGACGTCCGGCGCCGGCATCGCGACGGCGAGCTCGACCGGTTCGCCGGGGTAGAGATTCCTCGGCAGCGGCACGATCCGGTCCGGTCGATCGAACGGCTCGCCGAACCGCGTAAGCCAGCGGGCGCGGACGGCCACGGGCCGCGCGCCGCCGGCGGGCCACGGCGCGCCGGAGCGGTTGACGAGCGTCAGCGCCAGGGGGATCGTCGCGCCGGCCTCGGCGGCGGGCGGGGCGTTCGTCCAGAGGATCAGGCCGCGACGATCGTTCGCGGGCACCGCCGCGCGCGGCGGCGCGGCGAGTCGCTTGAGTCGGCGCAGCGTCCGCCAGGCGGCCGTTCCCTTGATCTTCGCGCGCAGCATCGGATTCATGTTTCGCCCCGGCGGACAGCGCCGGATGCTAACGTGCGCGCGGACGAAGGGTCAAGGGCAACGGGTCGGCGACCGAATTTCGAGGGCATCGTTCGCAAGTGCGACGGGATTCGACTTGGTTCTTCGCATACTTTGAGGGAGAATCTCGAGTACGATCATGTCGCGATTCGTCGATCGTTCGCTGGGAGAATCGCGACTGGATCGCTGCCGATTACCCGCCAGAATGATCGGAACGAATCATGGCCCGCTATTCCATGGCTCTGGTGATCGCGACGCTGCTCGCGCTGGGCTTCGCGGCTCGGGAACCGAAACTGCCTCCCGCCAAAGAACCTCCCGGAGAAAAGCCGGCGAAACCGCAGCCCAAAGCGGTCCCACCGAACCCCAAGGTTCCAACGCCGGAGGAATACCTCGAACAGACGAAGCCCGGCGCGGAGCACGCGACGCTTGCCAAGTACGTGGGATCGTGGGACGTGGCCGCGACATCCGGGGCCGACCCGGATGCTAAAAAGTACACCGGTCAATCGGTGCACAAACTTGCCGTCGGCAAGCGCTACCTTCAGATCGAGTTCGAAACCCGCGGCGGCGCCGGGCCGCTCACGCTCACCGACGGACTCTTCACGATCGGCTTCGACCGCCGCCATCGGGTCTACACGATTTCCGCGATGAACTCGTTCGGCACTTACCCCTTGCACTCCGTTGGCAAGGCCGACGCCAAGACCGGCATCGTGACGATGCTCGGCACCGACGATGACCCGATCTTGCAAGCCACGGGGTTCGGCGGTGAATTCGTCCACCGGTTGACGTTCCGATCCGACGACGAATTGCGGATCGAATACCTCTTCATCGATTCGCGGACGGAAGACCGAAAGGAAATCAAAGCATTGGACTTCGTGTTCAAGCGTCGGAAGTGATACGATTCCCAAGTAATAACTGCCGGTCGAGTCGATTCTCTTGGCTCAGAACTCACGTCTCAGAACTCACGTCTCGATTTCAAATTCGAGCCGTGAGTTCTGAGGAGTGAGTTCTGAGTACGGGGTTCATGGATCAACGAACCGGACAACGGATCGGGCAAATAATTCCTGGGAAACGTATGATTCGAACGAGGAATCGCCGTTCGTGGAGAAAGCGGACGTCTTTTCGCACGCGTCGTTGGCGCGAATCGGGTTGAATGGATATTTGAGGAACGTTTCTTTTGCGAAGTCTCCTCACAGCCGCGCCTTCTCCAGCGGGACGGGGGTCGCTTCCAGCAGCTTCTTGATGATGTCGTCGGTGGTGATGCCGTCGGCGTCGGCGTGGAAGGTCGTCATGATCCGGTGCCGCAACACCGGCAGCGCCACGGCCTTGATGTCGTCGGTCGTCACGTGGACGCGGCCGTAGAGGATCGCCCGCGTCTTGCCGCCGAGGATCAGATACTGGCAGGCGCGCGGGCCGGCGCCCCACGCCACCAACTCCGGCACCCACTTCGGAACGTCCTTCTCCTTCGGCCGCGTGCTCCGCACCAGGTCCGCCACATACGCGAAGATGTGGTCCGCCACCACCACCTGCCGTACCACCTGCTGGAAGCGCATGATCTGCTGGCCATCGAGCATCGGCGTGAGTTCGGGTTTGCCGACGCCGGTCGTGGCCTTCATGATCTGGATTTCCTCCGCGCGCGAGGGATAGTCGACGCGGATGTTGAACATGAAGCGGTCTTGCTGCGCCTCGGGCAGCGGGTAGGTCCCTTCCT
>CAYVRB010000334.1:0-6267 GCA_964453375.1 uncultured Alcaligenaceae bacterium | reverse complement strand
GTTGACTCGGCCAGGAGTATTCAACTGCTTCTTTCCGACGCGGCCGTAGAACGCGGCGAGGCCCCAGTAGTCGTCCTGGCTCCACTTCTCATACGGGTGGTGGTGGCAGTTCGCGCACGCCATCCGCTGGCCGAGGAAGACCTGCGACAGGTCGTCCACGAAGTTCTCGGGCGTGGCCACTTCCTTGTACCAGACCGTCGGCGGCGACTTCAGTTCGTCGCCGGTGGCGCAGACGATGTCGCGGACGAACTGGTCGTACGGCATGTCGCCGGCCATCGCCTCGCGAATCCACGTGTGGAACGCGAAGGTCCCGGTCGCGCGCCCGGCCTGTCCGCGCCGCTTCACGCGCAAGACGTCGGCCCACTTGTTCGCGAAGTAGTAGGCGTACTCCGGCGACTCCACGAGAATGTCGATGAGCCTATCCCGCTTGTCGGCCGACTTGTCCGAAACGAAGTCGAGCACCGTCTTCGCGTCCGGCAGCGTGCCGGTGATGTCGAGGTACGCCCGGCGGAGGAACGCCTCGTCGGTGGCGGCGTCCGACGGTGCGAGGCCGAGCTCGCGCCACTTCTTCGCGGTCATCTCGTCGACGACGTTCTTGGGCGCGAAGTCGAACGCCTTCGCCTGCGGCTGCGGGACGACGGCGCGGAAGACCGTGACCTGCCCGGAGAAGCGGACCATGATCGCCGCCTGCCCGGTGCTGGAGAGCGTCTGCACGAGGCCGGCGCCGTCGACGACGGCGACTTCGGTCTCGTTGCTCTCGAACTGCGTGCGGCGCGTCACGTCCTCGACGGTGCCGTCGGAATAGTGGGCGTGGACCGCGAGTTGCTGCCGGCCCTGGCGATCGACGACGCGCGATTCAGGATGGACGACGACCTTCGTGATCGTCGGATCGGTCGGTTCGCCGTAGGGCATGCCGGCGGCGATCCAACGGCGAAGGACCTTGTACTCCTCGCCGTTCGGTTCGAGCTTCTTGCCGCCGCCGTGGGGCACCTTGCCGGTCGCCTTCGCGAGGAACAGCGACGCGTCCGGCGACGCGGGCATGAGCCGGCGGCCGCGGGATTCCTTGAGGAGCGTCGTGTAGTCGAGTTCGGGATCGAAGCCGAGCAGCGAGAGGCGGAAGCCGTTCTGGCCCTGGATCTTGCCGTGGCAGCCGCCGGAGTTGCAGGCGAGCTTCGTGAGGATCGGCTCGACCTGATTGTTGAAGTTGATCGGCCGCGGAGTTTCCATCGACGACACGCTCACCGCGACTTGCACGCTCCGCGAATCGACGGTGGCGACGATCTCGGTCGAGCCGTTCGCGAGCGGGAAGACGCGGCCGGTCTCGTCCACGCGGCAGATCTTCGCGTCGGCGATGGCGTACTTGGCCTTGCCGGTCACGTCGAGTTCCCGCGTCGGCGACTTCGCCGTGACGAGCAACTGCGGCGCATCGTCGGCGCCGCGGATCGCGAGCTTCGCCGGAAACGCCGTCAGCGACTGGGCCGAGGCGAGGGAAGAAACGGCGAAAAGGCATGCGAAGGCTAAGAGTGTGCGCATGATCGAAATGTCGATTAGGTGGGAGTGAAACCGAATCCAATGTCTCAGGCCGCCGCGACGATCTCCGAGGGATGTCGACTCAAGAATTCGCGCACGTCGATTTGCATCCGGTCGATTTCACGTAGGAAACCCGACGCCGATGCGTGGTAGTTGACCGCGTTTTGCTCCGTGCGTCGCAACTGCGCCAATTGCTTCTGCATCCAGGCGATCCGATCCAAGGCCACGGTCAATTGGTGTTCGTCGCGAATCATGGTTGCTCCGGCACGATTTCCAGGATTCCCCGATAGCCGCCCTCGCGGCGGATCTGCCAGTATTCTACCATCGCACGCTCGCCGCCGAACGCGCCCGATTGCTTCGTCCAAAACACGCTCGCGCCCAAACTCGCCTCGGCTTCGTCGTGTCGGAAAATCGCGGCGACATCCGCGGGTACGGATTCCAAGTCGAAGGAATCCTCCACGATCATGACGACGTCGATATCTCTCGGCTCCGTCTTGGCGGTGACGAACGAACCGAACACCACGAATCTCACGAGGCAGTTGGTTGAACTCGCGAGCCGATGGATGCGCGACAGGCGCTCGCCGACCGACACTCGTTGAGGCGAACCGACACCGAACCTCGCCAGCGCCGCCGAGAGTGTGACTGGATACACGCCCGGCGGCAAATCTCCATCGCCATTCAAGGCTGGCAAGTCATTCATCGGCGGCCCAACATCACACCAATTCCTTCACCGGGTCGCGGTCGTCCAGAATATACATCGGGCGGCCACTGCCGTTCGGGAAGGTCATCGCGGGGTCGATGCCGATCGCGCGGTAGAGCGTGCCCATCAGCTGCGGCACGGTGTACGGGCGGTCCTTCGGGCGCTCGCCCTTCGCGTTCGTCTCGCCGACGGCCTGGCCCATCCGAAGGCCGCCGCCCGCCACCAGGGCACTCATCGCCGGCGACCAGTGGTCGCGCCCGGCGTTCATGTTGATCTTCGGCGTGCGGCCGAACTCGCCCCACATCACCGTCACCACGTCGTCCTGCATCCCGCGATCGTGCAGATCCTGGATCAGGTTTGCGATGGCCTGGTCCACCTTCGGCAGTTGCTTCTTGAGCGTGCTGAAGTTCTGGCCGTGCGTGTCCCACCCACCGATGGAGAGCGTCACGAAACCGACGCCGGCTTCGACGAGCCGCCGCGCCGTCAGGAACTGCTCGACGCCCTTATAGCGGTCGCGCGTGGCCTTGTCTTCCCTCTCGATGTTGAGGGCGGTCCGCACGGCGCCGCTCGCCACCATGTCGAGGGCGCGTTCGGTGTAGCTGTCGATCCCCTTCATCGCGCCGCTGGCGTCGATCTCGCGGCGCGTGTCGTCGAACGAATCGAGGAGCGTCTTGCGGTTGTCGAGCCGTTCGCTCGTGACGCCGTTGGCGAGCTTGAGGTTCGAGATGGCCGGTCCGCTCGGGGTGAACGGCCGGTGCGCGACGCCGAGGTAGCCCGGCTCTGTGCCGCGGGACATGCCGCGCAGCGAGACGAACGGCGGCACCGATTCCGAGGAGTCGCCGCGCAGCTTCGAGACGACGGCGCCGAAGGACGGATGCCCGGCCGTCATGTTCAGGCGGTCCGGGTAGCCGGTCATCACGAGGCCGTCGGAGTGTTCGTCCACGCTGGTGAGGGATCGCACGACGGCGAGCTTGTCCCACATCTTCGCCTGCATCGCGAAGTGCTCGCTGATCTGCACGCCGGGCACGTTGGTCTTGATCGGGTTGAACTCGCCGCGGATCTCCTTCGGCGCGTCCGGCTTCAGGTCGTACATGTCCAGGTGGCTCGGCCCGCCCGGCAGGTAGATGAAGATCGCGGACTTCATCGCCTTCGATCGCGTGCCGTCCTTCTTCGTGGCGGCCTGCGCCCGATAGGCGTCGGCGAGCGTGAGGCCCGTGCCGAACGCGCCGATCTGGAAGAAGTTCCGACGCGAGACGCCATCGCAGAAGTGCCCGTTGCGCGATCCGAGGAACGAGAGCATGGTTCACCGAGGAAAGTGGGGGCGGGAGGGATGGAATTAGTGTCTTCTCATTTCCATCCACGGTCAAGGGAAAAGCGAACGCAATCCCGCGCTCGGCGGCTTGAACCGGTTCGTGCCGATTGCGCCGTCCGGGCAATCTGTGCGCGATGGGGTGGATCGGGCAAGGGCGCGCGGGAACCGGCCGCGCCGAACGCGCCGGACGGGCTTGACCGTTTCCCCGCATCTCGGAATGATGCACGATTGAACTTCGATCCGAGGCCGATCCATGAAGGCCCGCTGGTTCCCGTTGCTGGCCGCGCTCGCGTTCGCGTCGACCGGCTGCCGCGTCTTCGAGAAGTGGCAGAAGGACCGCGACCGTCCGTCCGCGAATCCGGCGTCGCGGCCGAAGGACCCGGACTGGCTGCGCGATCGGAACCGGAACTCGGATTCCCCCTACGAACTCCCGCGCGACCGCGCCCCGAAGCGCGAGCCGGGCAACCTGCTGGACCCGCCGAACGTCCCGTCGTCGAACGTGCGCACTCCCTCGGCCGGCACGTGGGCCGACCCCGCGTCGAAGAACTTCGACGTGCGCGGCGCCGCGGAGCGCATCATCTCCGGCCGCGTGGAAACGCCCGACGGGCAAGTCGTGGAGAACGCGTTCGTCGCCCTCGAACACGCCGACCCGACGAAGAACGCGCCCGGCGCGCAGGTCGGCGTGCAGACCGACCGCAACGGCTCGTTCCTGATCCAAGGCTTGAAGTCCGGCGATACGTACCTGCTCACCGCCAGCGTTCGCGGCTGGGTCGGCAAGCAATACGTCACCGTGCCGAACCAGCGCGTGCGCATCCAGCTCCGCGACGACTTCGCCGTGCCGCCGCTCGGCGGCGCGTCCGCCGGCGACCTGCCCGGCACGCCGTCGATCCCGCCGCCCGGCGGCGTGACTGCGCCGCCCCTCTTCGACACGCCCCGCGGCGAAGTCCTGCCGTACCCGAACGCCAACGACGGGAACTTCTCGCCCATCGCGCCGGCGCGCCCGGACCTGGTCGCCCCCGGTCCGCAGCCCGGCTTCCGCTCCGTCGCGCCGCCCGCCGCGATCCCTGGCCCCGTCGTGCCGCCGATTCAACCGCCGCCCGCCGGCGGGTCCACGTCGAAGTCGCCCGAGCGCCGCTCGGACCTCCGCCTGCTGGATCGCGATGGCCGCGATCGCGTGATCCCTTCCGGTCGTCGCGACGACCTCGTGCTGCTCAACTTCTCCTCCACAAACTGCATCCATTGCGTGAAGGCGATCCCGACGCTCGCGCGCCTGCACGACGACCACCGCGGCCTCGAAGTCCTCACGGTCCTCTGCGACGACGGCGGCACGAGCGAACGCCTCCGCGCCGCCGAGCGCTATCGCACCAAATACCGGCTCCCCTACGAGGTGGCCGTCGAGGCGAAGCCGAACGAAGTGCAGACCGCGTATCGCGTCGAAGGCTATCCGTCGCTGGTGCTGGTCGACGGCACGGGCCGCACGCTCTGGGAAGGCCACCCGAAAGACTCGAGCCGCCTCGAGCGCATCCTCCGCGACCGCCTCGCTAATCGCTGAGCGCCGCCATTTTGTAGGTCGGGTCGAGTCTTCGAGGCCCGACACATTCGACATTGGCCATGGTGTCGGGCCTCCCAAAGCCTCGGCCCGACCTACAGTTCCGCTGAGCGCCGCGCGCATGTAGAATGGATTCGTCGTCGCGGGGGTTCCCATGCTTCGCCCGTTGCTCGTCCTCGTCGCGCTCGCCGGCCCGGTGTTCGCCGCCGAACCGGTCGCGATCCAACGCGACATCGAATACGCCGTGCACGACGGCGAGAAGATGCTCTTGGATATCGCCAAGCCCTCGACACCGGGGCCGCATCCCGCCATCGTCTGCCTCCACGGCGGCGCCTGGAAGTTCGGCAAGAAAGACCACCTCTCGAAGACCTCGCGCTATCTGGATGTCGAGTTCGGCACCGGCCGAAAGAGCCTCATCGAATGGCTCGCCGGCGAAGGCTACGTCGCGGTGTCGGTCGGCTATCGGCTGATGCCGAAGCACAAGTTTCCCGCGCCCGTCGAAGACGCCAAGACCGCCATCCGGTTCCTGCGCGCGAACGCCGCCAAATACGATCTCGACCCCGACCGCGTCGGCATCGTCGGCTACTCCGCCGGCGGACACATCGCGTCCCTCGTCGGCACCACGTCCGCCGACGCCGGGTTCGACGGCACGCTCTACCGCGAACACTCGAGCAAGGTGACCTGCGTCGTCGACTTCTTCGGTCCGACCGACCTCGCGCTGTTCGTCGAAGCCGAGGGGGTCGAATCGGCGATCTTCAAGCCGATGCTCGGCGCCCGCTACCGCGAGAACCCGGAACTGTATCGCAAGGCCTCGCCGATCGAACACGTGACGAAGGACGCGCCGCCGTTCCTGATCCTGCACGGCACCGCGGACATCCTCGTGCCGATCATTCATTCGGAGCGCTTCCACAAGAAGCTGCTGGACGCCGGTGCGAAGAGCGAGATGAAGACGCTCCCCGGCCAGGGCCACGGCTGGACCGGCGACGTGGCCGTGAAGACGATGGGGATGGTGACGACCTTCCTCGAAGCGAACCTGAAGGGGAAGCGATGACAACCACCGCGGTTCGCGCAATGGATTCGGCTCGCCGGTTTTTCTCCCTCCCCCTCGAAGGGGGAGGGCCGGGGTGGGGGGGACGGCCCTCGCCGAAAGTCAATCCCCCCCACCCTAACCCTCTC
>CAYVRB010000333.1:0-6274 GCA_964453375.1 uncultured Alcaligenaceae bacterium | reverse complement strand
ATCCCCATCCCGCCGTGCCCGATCTCCCGGATGATCCGATAGTCGCCGAGCTGGCTGCGAACGAGCGACGGCCGGGCGCCGCCCACTCCGGAAAACGACGACCGTTCGAGGGTATCGTCGTGCAGCGCGATCCGTTCCAGCATCGCCATCGCCGGGAACACGTCGCGGATTTGCGATTCCCATTCCGGGTAGCGATCGGTGTACTCGCGCAGCGACGGCTGCTCGCCCTTGCGGTAGCGCTCGAGGAACTCCTCCGCAAGCTCCAGAACGCGATCGGATTGCGATTCGGAAGGGTCCACGGCGAGGGGGCGCTCCGGCGGGAGGGTCAGTTGTCGAGGAATCCCGGGATCTGCGCGAGGATTTCCTTGAGGCGCTTGATGGCCCGCAAGTACCGGCTCCCCGCGCCGGCCTTCGACATGCCGAGCACTTCGGCGATTTCGCTGGTGGTGAGTTGTTCGAAATGCTTCAAGGCCAGAACTTCGCGGTCGGTGGGGTCCATCGCATTGAGGGCGTTCTGCACGATGATTCGCGTCTCGGCTTTGATGGCGGCCTGCGAGGGCGTGGTGAGCTGGCCGAGCAGGTGCGCCGCCAGCGACATCGAATCGGCTTCCGGCAGGCCGCCGCGGTGCAGGGTCACTTCGCGGTCGGCGTCCCGCAGTTGCGTGCCGAGGTGCCGGCGGTGGATCTCCACCAGTTTCAGCCCCGTGATGTGTCGGAGCCAGATGTAGAGCGGCGTGCGCGGTTCCTGGATGTACTCCGGCAATTGATTCGCGATGTTCAAAAAGGCTTCTTGAAGCACGTCCGAATCGTCGACGCGGCCCTGCAATCGACGACTCATGCGCAGGTGGACCATTCGCTTCAAGCGATCCCGATGCTTGGAAAACAACTCTTGCCGGGCGCCCGCATCGCCGGCGGCCACGCGACGTAGAAGCGCCAAATTGTCTTCGGTTTCTTCCACCATGACAAAGTCCATAACGGAGCTATGTGCAGTTTAAGGCCGATCGTCTCCTTAAGTGGCTCCGAATCTTGAAGAATTTCCGCATCGTGGGCGATCGTGTCCCTTTCGTTGTCGTGCGCGGCCGCTAGCCGGAAACGCATCGCGTTCCGAACTCGTCTCGCTCGGACCGATTCACGCTTATTTCTTCGGCTTCGGCGCCTGGAACAGGCCGCCGTAGGCCTCCTTCGGCATCGAATCGGGAACCTTCAAGTCCTTGCGAAGTCGATCGAGTTCGGCGCGCAGTTCCTTCACGGTGTCCGCGTAGGCCGGATCGTCCACGAAGTTCTTCGTCTCGTTCGGGTCCTTTTGGCGGTCGTGCAATTCCCAGTAGTCGGGGCTGGCGGTGCCGTCGGCCTTCGGCACGAAGAAGCGCACGAGCTTGTGGCGGTCGGTGACGACGCCGTAGTGCGGGATGACGCGGTGCGGCGTCGGATACTCGTAGTAGGCGTAGTAGAAGCTCTTGCGCCAGTCCTTCGGCGTCTCGCCCTTGAGTAGCGGGAGCAGGCTCGCGCCCTGCATCTCGGCGTCGGCGGGCACGCCGGCGGCGCCGAGGAACGTCTGCGCGAGGTCCAGGATGCTCACGAGGTTCTTGTCCACTTGCCCGGCCTTCGCGACGCCCGGCCAGCGCGCGAGCATCGGCGTCCGCAGCGATTCCTCATAGACCCAGCGCTTGTCGAACCAGCCGTGCTCGCCGAGGTAGAAGCCCTGATCCGAGCAGTAGATCACGAGCGTGTTGTCCGCGATCTTCTCCTCCTCCAGCGTCTTGAGGAGCGAGCCGACGGCCTCGTCGACCGATTTCACGCAGCCGAGGTAGTCGTGCAGGTAGCGGTTGTAGCGCCAGCGCACGAGGTCCTGGCCGGCGAGCTTCGCCTCGCGGAACGCCTTGTTGCGCGGTTCGTAGTAGGCGTTCCACTCCTTCAGTTGCTCCGCGTCGATCCCCGGCGGGGGCACCAGCTTCGCGTCCAGTTGCGAGAAGGTCTTTTCGATCGTCATGTCCTGGTCCTTCGCGCCGGGGCCGCGGCCGGCGTAGTCGTCGAAGAGCGTCGCCGGTTCGGCATACTTCCGGTCCTTGTCGTGGCCGAGGTGGCGCAGCGCCGGCGACCATTCCCGGTGCGGCGCCTTGTGCTGCGTCATCAGCAGGAACGGCTTGGACTTGTCCCGCTTGCGGATCCATTCGCCGCTGAACTCGGCGATGAGGTCGGTGACGTAGCCCTTGTGCTGGACTTGTTTGCCGTTGAGGTTCATGGGCGGGTTGTAGTAGCGGCCCTGGCCGGGGAGGATGTGCCAGTGGTCGAAGCCGGTCGGCTCCGAGACGAGGTGCCACTTGCCGATGACGGCGGTCTGGTAGCCGGCCTTCTGGAGCAGTTTCGGGAAGGTGGTCTGCGTCGCGTCGAAGCGGCTGTTCGTGTTGTTGTAGAAGCCGTTCCGGTGGCTGTACTTGCCGGTGAGGACCGTCGCGCGGCTCGGTCCGCAGATCGAGTTCGGCACGAGCGCGCGGTCGAAGCGCACGCCTTCCTTCGCGAGCCGGTCGATGTGCGGAGTGTCGATGAGCTTGCGCGGATCGCCGTAGGCGCTGATCGCCTGGTATGCGTGGTCGTCGGTGAAGACGAGGACGATGTTCGGCCGATCGGCGGCACGGGTCGCGGCGGCGAGTCCGAGCGCCGCGAGCGCGGCAACGAGGTGGCGGAACACGGGAGGTCCTTTCGCGGGGAGGTGCGAACCGGTCCGGCGTTCGCCGGGTACGGACAGAATATGACCAGCGGCGCGAAGCGGAACGACCGGATGTCCGGTGCGATGCATCGCGAATTCCATGGATGGAATTGGCTGATCGGCACTTCCCGATGGCGTCGGCGTCCGAGGTCCGATAAAACACAGGGGATTCCGCTCCGGGATCGGAGGAGCCGCCGATGCGCGCGTTGCTGGTTCTCGTCGCACTTTCGCCGGCGCTCGCGGCGGCCGAGCCGACGAAGGTGCAGGCCGAGTTCTTCGAGAACAAGGTGCGCCCGCTCCTGGCGGACAAGTGCTTCGGCTGCCACAGCGAGGCGGCGAACAAGACGAAGGGGAACCTGACGCTCGACACGCTCGCCGGAATGCTGGCCGGCGGCGACCTCGGTCCGGCGATCGTGCCCGGCCAGGCGAAGGAGAGCCGGCTCGTCGACGCGGTTCGCCATACGAACGACGACCTGAAGATGCCGCCGAAGGAGAAACTCAAGGACGACGAGGTTGCGATCCTGGCGAAGTGGATCGACGACGGCGCCGTCTGGCCGAACGCGAAGGCGAGCGGGAAACGCAAGCCGGGCACGATCACCGACGAGGACCGGCGCTGGTGGAGCTTCGCGCCGGTGAAGCCGGTCGCGCCGCCGAAGGCCGGCGACGGTTGGGCGCGGAACGAGATCGATCGGTTCGTCGCCGAGAAGCACGCCGCGAACAAACTTGCCCCCGCGCCCGAAGCGAATCGGCTCGCCCTGATCCGTCGCCTGACGTTCGACCTGCACGGCCTCCCGCCGACGCCCGCCGAGATCGACGCTTTCGCCAATGATCGGTCGTCAACCGCCTACGAGAACCTCGTCGAGCGCCTGCTCGCGTCGCCGCGCTATGGCGAACGCCAGGCGCGGCTCTGGCTCGACCTCGTTCGCTACGCCGACAGCGACGGCTACCGCATCGACGACTACCGTCCCCACGCTTGGCGCTACCGCGACTACGTCGTGCGCGCCTTCAACGCCGACAAGGGCTACGATCGGTTCGTCCGCGAACAGCTCGCCGGCGACGAGCTGTTCCCCGGCGACATCGACGCCCGCGTCGCCACCGGCTACCTGCGGCACTGGATCTACGAGTACAACAACCGCGACGCCCGCGGCCAATGGAACACCATCCTCAACGACATCACCGACACGACGAGCGACGTCTTCCTCGGCCTCGGCTTGCAGTGCGCCCGCTGCCACGACCACAAGTTCGATCCACTGCTCCAGAAGGATTACTACCGCTTGCAGGCGTTCTTCGCCGCCCTGAATCCGCGCGACGATTTGTTCGCGGCGACGGAGGCGGAGATCGCGGAGCACGCGAGGAAGAGCAAGGAGTGGGAGGAGAAGACGACCGCGATCCGGGAGAAGATCGAGGCGATCGAAGGGCCGGCGCGGGCGAAGGCCGAAGCCGGCGCGGCCGGCATTTTCCCCGACGACGTGCAGGCGATGATGCGGAAGCCGGCGAAGGATCGCACGCCGTACGAACAGCAGATCCGCGACTTGGCCTATCGTCAGGTGGAGTACGAATACGGCCGCATCGACAAGCACGTGCCGGAGTCGAAGAAGGAGGAACTGCTGGCGCTGCGCCGGCAACTCGTGCCGTTTCAATCGCTGAAGCCCGCGCCGCCGCCCGTGGCGTTCGCCGCGACGGACGTTGGCCCGGCGGCGTCGCCGATCACGATCCCGAAGCGCGGCGACGCGCCGATCGAGCCGGGCTTCCCCACGGTGATCCAGGAGCGGCCCGCCTCGATCGCGCCCGTGCCCGGCAGCACCGGCCGCCGCGCCGCGCTCGCGAATTGGCTTGTCGATCCGGCCAATCCGCTGACGGCGCGCGTGATGGTGAACCGGATCTGGCAGCAGCATTTCGGTCGCGGCCTCGCCGCCAACGCCAGCGATTTCGGCCACCTGGGCGAGCCGCCGACGCATCCCGAATTGCTCGACTGGCTGGCGGGGCGGTTCGTCGCCGACGGATGGAGTTTCAAGGCGCTGCATCGGCGCATCGTGCTGAGCGCGACCTATCGGCAAAGCGCGGAGCATCCGAATGCGGCCCAAGGGAAATTGATCGACCCCGAATGCAAGTGGCTCTGGAAGGCGCCGGTGCGGCGGCTCGAGGCCGAACAGATTCGCGACGCGATCTACGCCGCGACGGGCGAGCTGTCGTTGAAGGAAGGCGGCCCCGGCGTCGCGCCGAGCGAACCGCGCCGCAGCCTCTACTGCAAGACGATGCGCAACACGCGCGATCCGCTCTTGGACGTGTTCGACGCGCCGTATTGGATCAACAGCGCCGCCTCGCGCGACACGACGACGACGCCCGTGCAATCGCTGCTGCTCGTGAACAGCCCGTCGATGATCGCCCGCGGCAAGGCCTTCGCGGCCCGACTGGCGCAGGAGGAAGCGGACGAATCGAAGCGCGTCGACCGCGCCTATCGTTTGGCCTTCGGTCGCCCCGCCAGCGCGAAGGAGACCGCCGCGGCGCTCGCGTTCCTCGACTCGCAGGCGAAGCGGATCGATCCGAAGAAGGCCGGCACGGCGCAGGCGGAGTTTGTCGGCGCCAAGCTGCCGTACCGCGATGGCCAGGCGGCCGACCTCAAGCTCGGAATTTCCTCGGGCTTCCAACTCGCCGGGGACAAACTGCCCGCCGGCGACTTCACCATCGAGGCCTACGCGTCGCCGCGCAGCGTCGCCGAGACGGGTGCCGTGCGCACGATTGCCGCGCACTACGAGGCTTCGCCGAAGATGGTCGGCTGGAGCTTCGGCATCACCGGCAAGCAGTCGCGCCGCAAGCCTCAGACGCTCGTCCTGCAACTCTTCGGCGCGAAGCGCGACGGCTCCTTCGGCGAGGAGGCGGTCTTCAGCGACCAGCACATCGCGCTGAACAAGCCGTACTATTTCGCCGCGGCCGTGAAGCTCGCGACGAAGGACGCGCCCGGCAGCATCGCCTTTTATCTGAAGGACCTCTCCAACGACGACGAACCGCTGCTGACCGCGAAGCTGCCGCACGCGATCGTCGGCGGGTTCGACCACAAGCAGCCGATGACGCTCGGCCGGCGCGGCGCGGCGGCCGGGGCCGATTTCGATGGCCTGCTCGACGACGTGCGGCTCTCCGGCGCGGCGCTCGACGTCGGCGAACTCCTCTTCACGCGCGAGGGCGTGAACAAGCACACGCTCGGCTATTGGCAGTTCGAGCCGAAGCCCGGCGTCTTCGTGGACGGCTCCGGCCACGGCTTGGACATCCGGCCCGCCGCCGCGAAGCCGACCGCCGGCCCGCGCGACGCGCGCCAGACGGCGTGGGCCGATTTCTGCCACGTGCTCCTCAATAGCTCGGAGTTCCTCTATGTGGAATAGCCCGGCCCGGACGCGGCGCGAATGGCTGGCGGCCGCCGGCGGCGGCTTCGGCGCGCTGGCGCTCGCGGCGCTCGACGCCACCGCCGGGCCGCTCGCCCCGCGCAAGCCGCACTTCGCCCCGAAGGCGAAGGCGTGCATCTTCCTCTGCATGGAGGGCGGGCCGAGCCCCATCGAAACGTTCGACCCGAAC
>CAYVRB010000332.1:0-6276 GCA_964453375.1 uncultured Alcaligenaceae bacterium | reverse complement strand
GCACTCCGCACTCCGCACTCCGCACTCCGCACTCCGCACTCCGCACTCCGCACTCAGTTGTACGGGATCTCGATGCGGCACCAGCCGAGGTCGAGGTAGGTCGCCTTCGAGCTTTCGGTGTTGAAGTGCTGAGGGTGCAGCGAGTAGACGACGAACCGGCCGTCCTTCACGTCATGGACGAGGCCGGCGACGCGCAGGACGCCGAGGTGGTGCGAGACGTTCACGATTTCCACTTGCAGCAGCTTGGCCAATTCGGTCACGTTCTTCGAGCCGGTCCGCAGGCATTCGATGATGCGGATGCGATTCGGTTCCGCGATGGCCTGGAGCTTGTCGGCGCAGACCTTGGCGACTTTGGGATCGGTCATGTTCGGCGGGTCCTAGACGGTGGGAAAGAGAACTTCGCGCGGGTCGGCTTCAGCGGATTGGAAGCCGAGGACCGCGCGAAGCATTGCATTACAACGGTCTTATTTGCATTGATGGGCGAGTCAAGATGATGAAAAAACGATGAATCGAGATTTGTGCGGACCAGTGTCGAAGAACCCGACCCTTGCGGGTCAACCGGCCCGCATCCGACCGCAAGACGAGGCCCCGCAGGGCGGTCCGTCGCCGCGGCAGTTGGTGGCCGCGACCGGCAGCGGTTTCGCCGGCAGGCCGAACGACGGTTCCACCGCATCGCTTTCGCACTTCGGACACGCGATCGCCGTCGCCACCGCGCCCGTGCGCGGCCGCATCTGTTCGAACGACTCGCCGCAATCCCGGCACGAATAACGATCCAACGGCATCGCCGCGCTCCGTGGCTTACTTGCGTTTCATCTTATAGATTTCGCTGGCGCGCAGCAGCAGCGCGTGCTCCTCGGCCGTCAGGCTGGCCTTGCCGGTCTTGGCCACCTTGCCGAGGACGCGATCGAGTTCGGCCTCGAGCTGCTCGTCCACGCGCAGCGCGGGCGCTTCGGCGGTCGAATCCCCCTTGCGGACCGGGGCGAGCGGTGGCGTCTTCGGCTCCGGCGTTTCGACGTCCGCGTCGCGGAACAGCGGCCGACTCTTGATCGGGCTGCGAACGGGCGCCCGCCGGCGCAGGCCCGGCAGGTCCGGCACCCAGTTCGATACGCGCCACCCGAACTGGTGGTACGCCATCGCGAAGGCCGCGCCGGCCAGCACCGGCACCGCCGCGAAGTGGCGCCCGCCCGAGAGCGCGAAGAGCGCGATATTCACCAGCACGATCGCGGACGCCAGCAGGCCGGCGCGCACCGAACCGAGAACGAGCGGCACGCGATCGTTCGGCGCGTGCAGGGCGTAGAGCACCATCACGGCCGCGACCGGTCCGCCGCAGCCGTAGCCCGGCTCGGGCGGGAGGAACTGGAACGGCCGCGCCACGCTGGCCGCGAACAGGCCCAACAGCGCGACCAGCCCGGTGGCGACGTAGTACCAGAACATTTCCTTCGGCCCGTGCGTGCCTTCGACGCCCCGGCCGCAGTACGCCAGCACGATGAGGCTCGCGGCGAAGAGCCAGATGCTCTCGAACGGATGGTGCAGGAATAGCGGCGTGACGAGCCGCCAGACTTCGCCGTCCAAGATCTTGTCTGTGGAGTACCCGCCCCAAAACATCAGCGGATCGGTCCAGGCGCCGTAGCGGCGGAGGTCGAGCGTCGCGAGCTGCGCGAAGTAGACGAGCACGGTGACGGCGATCAGGCCGATCGTGACGGGGCCGATCTGCCACGCCTCGCGCCGGGCATGTTCCTCGCGATAGTATTCGCGGTCGTAGAGGCCCATCGAGCGTCCGTCGAACCGGGGCGTGGGGAAGGGCTATTCTATTACTTCTTCGGCGGCGGGCCGATCTTGTCGAGGAGGCCGCCGAGGGCGTTCTTGCCGAGGTCGCGCACGACCTCGTCCGTCACCTTCCGCACCGCCGCGCGGAACGCGCCGGCGTCCAGTTTCGGCTTCTGGATCGTGCCGCGCACCGGCAACTGGATCCGCTTCTTCGCCAGCGCCTCGCGGATCTTTGGATTGTTCTTGAGCAGCGGCCCCAGGTCGGCGTCCGGCAGCGGCACGTCCGCCACCATCTCCAGGTCCCCGTTCACCGACACGCGGCCGGACGTGACCATCGTGAAGCTCTTCGTCGCCAGCGTCAGGTTGTCGTGGTGGACCCAGCCGTTCTCGAGCTTCACGTTCACGACCTGCGCCTTGCCGTCCTTGTTCAACGAGAAGGTCGACGACTTCGCGCCGGCGAGTTGCATCACCTCGGCGATGACGGGGCCGGGGCCGATCTGCACCTCGTGCAGTGTGAGCCGGCCGACCATCGACCCCTTCTCCGGGTCGGCCAGCGGGATGCGGCTGGAATCCAGATCGAAGGAGATCGTGCCCGAAGTTTCCGTCGACTTCGCGAAGGCGGGAAGCACGTAACCGATGGCGTCGGCGCAGGCGACGGGCGTGAGCTTGGCCTGGTCGATCACCTTTCCCTTCGCGAAGGCGAGTTCGCCGCCGCCCGGCAGGAAGCGCACGGTCGGTTCGAGGCGGACCTTGCCCGTTTGGCCGAAGGTGGCTTCGAGCGGATCGACGGCGAGCGTGCCGCGGTCGAGCTTGGCGACGAGCTGCGACTGGCCGACGTCGAACCCGTAGGCCTTGAGCGATTGCCACGCGAGGGACGCGTTGCCGTTCAGATTGCCGAAGGTGTCGGGCTGGAGCCGGCCGGCGAGCTTGAACTCGCGCGTGCCCTGGCCCTTCGCCTCGAACGACTTGCCGAGGAACTTCTTCAACTGCGGTTCGAGCGTCGCGAGGTCGTAGCGGAGCTGCCCGGCGAAGTCGAGGTCGGTCGTCGTCGCGATCGCGTCGATGCGACCGGTCGCGTCGATCTTCAGGCCGTCGGGGCGTTCGACCGACGCGCGATCGAGTTGCAGCCGGTCGCGGGCGACGTCGAAGGTTCCGACGGCGACGATCGCGAGCTTCTCCTCCGTCCAGGTCGGCGCCGTCGGCGGGCCCAGGACGAATTTCTGGATCGGCAGGTTCGCGTCGAAGGAGTACGCGCTCCCGGTCGTGCGCACCTTCACGGTGCCGGCGGCGACGATGCCGTCGAGGCGGTCGCCGAGCTTCGGATCGGTTTGCAGTTGGAGCAGTTGCTGGAGGCGGGCGAGGCTGGCGTTGGCGACGCCGTCGAGTTCGACGCCGTAGTCGCCGCCGGGCTGCGGGACGAGCTTGAACGGCTTGAGGGATGCCGCGACGGTGGACGACCGCAGCAGCAGCGTCGGGAATTCGATCAGCCCGGTGGCGCGGTCGATGCGGCCGGTGGTCGGGTCGAGGAGCAGTTGCGGCTCGTCGAGCTTGAGTCCGTAGCCGTGGAAGCGGGCGTTCTTGAGGTCGGCCGTGATCGCGTCGAGGTTCACGACGGCGGGGGTGAACGTGACGGTGCCGCCGAGCGTGCCCTGGCCTCCGACGGCCTGGATCGACTTCGGCAGCGGTGCGATCGACGCGGCGCGGGCGGCCCAGCGTTCCAGATCGCCGGCGAGCTTCGCGACCGCCTTGCCGCTCGCCGGGTTCCGCAGGTCCGCGATCGGTTCCAGCAGTTTCAACTCCGCCGATTCCGTGCCGGCGGTGACGGTCAGGTTCGCGGTGGCGAGCGACTTCGCGTCCGCTCCGAAGAACGCGCCCTCCGCCGATCCGTTCACGACGAGGCTCGGCTCCTGGAATCGCCGCGCGCCGTTCGCGACGACGAGGTTGGCGACGTTCGCGGCGAGCGTCAGCTTCGTCCTGCCGTTCTGCGTCGTCCCGCTCGCGGTGAGCTTGGCCGTGCCGGCGAACTGGCCGGGGAGTTCGACGAATTCGCCGAGCCGCTTGGCGAGTCCGTCGAGCGAGACGTCGGCGGAGACGGTGAACTGTTCGGCGGTGCCGGAGGCGGCGAGGGTGGCGAACTCAGCCTTGGCGTCGAGGCGGTCGAACGCGGGCCGCCGATCCGGTCCGAACCGGCCGACGAAGGAGACGGTGAGGGGTTGGTCCCAGGCGATCGGTTGGCCGCCGCGCGTGCCGCGCAGGGCGGTGGTGCCGAGCGAGCCGGTCCAGGTGGTGCCGGCGGAGTTGGCGGTGCTCGCGAGCTTGGCGACGACGCGCCCCTCGGCGAGCGCGGTGCCTTCGCGGAGGCGCAGGAGCTTCGGGAACATCGCCGCCAGCCGGGCGACATCGAGATCGACGGACGCCGCGAGACCGGCGCGGTCGAGGAGTTTTTCCGGCGATTCGTTCGGATCGAACGCGCCTGTCAGGCTGGCGGTGCCGACGTCGCAGGCGAGGTCGGCCTTTTCGATGGTGAGGACGCCGCCGGCGGACGCGATCGACACCGGGAGCTTGAGCGATTTCAGGGCGAGCCGTTCGGCGCCGAAGCGGTCGGCGCCGAGTTCGAGGTCGGCGAGGGCGATCACGCCGGCGGTCTTCGCCGTATCGCCGGATTCGACCGTCGCCTGGAGATCGGCGGTGAGCGTCCCCTTCGCGTGGAAGCCCGGCTCGAACCGGCGCGCGAACGGCGCCGCCATCGCGAGCGGGAATCCGTCGGCGCGCACCTTCGCGACGATCGCGGTGCCGATGGTCACGTCGGCGTCGAGCGGCGCGCCGTCGGTGCGGCCGGTCGCCTGCACGCGGATCGGTTCGCCCGCGCGCGGCACGGTCACGGTCGCGTCGAGGCCTTCGATCTTCCACGAGTCGCTCCGGTCGGCGACGGTCACGGCGCCGTTCGTCACGACGATCGCGAGCGACGGCCGCGGGCCGGTCGACGGAGTCGGGTCGTTCAGGATCTTGGCGAGGGCCGTTTCGAGGTTCGTCGTGTCCTTCGCGCAGACGATGTCGAGCTTGGGGTTCTCGACGGTGAAGGTGCCGAGGTCGGACGGATTGCGCGCGAGCGTGAGCAGCGTGTGCGATGAGCGCACGGTCGGCGCCGCGAGGATCGGTTTGCCGTCGGCGTCGGTGAGCGTCACATCCGTGAGGACGATCGGCGAGAACCAGCCGAGGGAAACGCCGCCGACGCCGATGCGCCCGTCGAATTTCGCGGTGGCCTGGGCGAGGAACGGATTCAGCAGGCCGGTCTTGGCGACGATCGTCGGCGCGAACCAAGCGAGCGCGAGCAGGAGAACGAGGACCACGGCGATCCGGCGCGGCCAGCGGCGCGGCTTCTTGGCGGGGGGTGTCGAGTCGGCCATGCGCGATCCTCGCGACGATTGCGAAGCGGGCATCCTACCCCGCGACCGCGACCCGACGGAAGGGGAATCGACGCCACGTCAGGGCGTCGATGGCGCGACGTTCACCGATTCCTCCTCCCGCTTCAACTCCCGGCGGAGGCTCGGATCGAGGAGGAACGTGCCAATCGGCAGCAGCGAGGCGGCGAACGCGACGCCCGACCACCAGAGGGGCCAGCGGCGCGACCGCGCGGCCCACGCCAGCAGCACGCAATACAGGAAGAACAGCCCTCCGTGCGCGTAGCCGATGAACTTGTTCGGCTCCGGGACCTTCGCGAGGTATTTCAGCGGCATCCCGACGCACACGAGGAGCATGAAGGAGCAGCCTTCGACGAGCGCGATCAGGCGGAACTTTCCGAGCGGGGTCGGCGGCAACGGCGTCATCCCTGAGTGAATTGGCCGAGCTTGCGGAACTTGTCGTAGCGGTCCGCGAGCAGGCGGTCCTTGGGCGCTTGCGCCAGCTCGCGGAGGTGGCGCTGGAGGTGGGTCTTGAGCGCCGTGGCCATGTCGCGCGGGGAGCGGTGGGCGCCGCCGAGCGGTTCGGGCACGACGTCGTCGACGACGCCGAACTGGAGGAGGTCCTTGGCGGTGAGGCGGAGGGCGGCGGCGGCGCGGGCCTTGGTCTCCTCGGTGGCGGTCTTCCAGAGGATGCCGGCGCAGCCTTCGGGGCTGATGACGGAGTAGTAGGCGTGCTGGAGCATGCCGACGCGGTCGCCGACGCCGATGCCGAGCGCGCCGCCGCCGCCGCCCACGCCGATGCCGACGCCGACGATGGGCGCGGGCAGGCGCGTCATCTCGAGGATGCTGGTGGCGATGAGCTGGGACTGGCCGCGCTCCTCCGCCTTGTCGCCGGGGTAGGCGCCGGGCGTGTCGATGAGGCAGACGATCGGCACGCCGAACTTGGCGGCGATGCGCATCTTGCCGAGCGCCTTGCGGTACCCCTCCGGGTGCGTGCAGCCGTAGTAGCACTGCTGGCGCTCGGCGAGGGTGCGGCCCTTGTGGTGGCCGACGAGCAGCACCTTGTGTTCGCCGAGGCGGGCGAAGCCGGCGCGCAGGGCGCGGTCGT
>CAYVRB010000331.1:0-6384 GCA_964453375.1 uncultured Alcaligenaceae bacterium | reverse complement strand
CTTCCCCCCCTGGTTTTGTTTCCTGGTTTTTTTCTCAACCGGGGGGGCGTCCCCCCCGGGCTCGCCCTTCGGTCATACCCCCGCCGCCGCCTTCAGCTTCTCCAGGCCGGTCGTCGCGACGGTCAGGCCGTCCTGCTTCCAGTAGTCGCGGTTGAACAGCTCCAGCGAGAGATAGCCGCGGTAGCCGTTCGACTTGAGCGATTGGAAAATCTCCTTCAGGGGCGCGACGCCGTCGCCGGGGTAGACGCGGTCGGCGTCGGTGATGGCGGCGCGGTCCTTCTTCGGGTAATCGTTCACGTGGAAGATGCCGATGGACGCGCCGGCGATCATCTTGAGGCCCACGAAATCGGAGCCGCCCTTGTAGAGGTGGTACACGTCCGGGAGGATGCAGCCGCCGAGCTTGCCGCACTCGGAGGCGATGAGGAAGGCTTCGCCGAGGCGGCGGAGCGTCTTGGAGAAGCCCCAGATTTCGACCTGCGGCGTGACGCCCATCGACAGGCCGAGTTCGAGCAGGGCGCGGTAGCGGTCGGCGGCGGCGACGAGGTCGAAGACGGGGTTGGAGTTTTTCGGGTCGTCGCGGGCGCTGGTGCCGCCGGTGGCGCCGACGGGCGGGGCGGCGATGCGGCCGCCGCCGATCTTCTGCACCCAGTCCATGTCGCGCTTGGCGGTTTCGAGGCCCTTCTTGCGGCGCGTCTCGTCTTCGATGATCCATTCGGCGAAGCCGATGGCGCTCGGCACCTTGAGGCCGGCGTCGGCGATGCGCTTGCCGAGGTCCTTGAGGTCGCCGCCGTCCTTGACGTAGGCGTCGAGTTCGGCGATCCAGGGTTCGATCGCGTGGTAGCCGGCTTTGGCGGCGATGTCGATCAGTTGCAGGATCGGCCGGGACTTGCCGTTGTCGCGGACGGTGCTGGTGTTCAGGCAGTACTGGAAAGTTTCGGCCTTGGCGGAAGTCGCGGGTTCGGCGGCGACGGATGCGCCGGCGAGGAGGCCGAGGCCGGCGGTGCCGAGGAGCCAATCGCGGCGGTCGGGGGTCGAAGTCATGGGAGGGTTCCCCGGAGAATTTGAAGAACGGTTATTATTGTTCCGCGCGGTTCATCTTGCCATGCTAAACTCCACGCTGACCTTCCGGCGCGTCTCGAGGCCGCTACGCCCATGTCCGCCCAGTGGGTGGGACCGAATCCGACCCGGACGAAGTCCCCGATGATCCCCTTCGACGAGTCCGAATTCGCGCGGACGCTGTTCGACGAGAACGGCGACGCGCTGTTGTTCATCGACCCCGATACCGACTTCGTGCTGGAGGCGAACCAGACGGCGCTGCGGCTGACCGGATTCCAGAAGGCGGAGTTGGTCGGCGCGCGGGCGACCGATCTCTTCCGCCTCGAACAAGGCTCGAAGGAAACCGACCGCCTGCGCGGGGCGGCCGGCAAGACCACCGTCTTCCACGGCAAGGGGGGCTTCCAGTTGCGGATCAAACCGCAGCCGGGGTGGCTGCCCGTGACGGTGACGGTGACGCGCCTGCACGTGAAGCCGAAGACGATCGCGCTGTATACGGTGCGGGACGACACGGAGCGCCGGGCGGCGCTGGCGCGGGCGCGGCTGGCCGAGAGCGAAGTCCGCCAGAGCGAATCGCGCTACCGGGCGCTCGTGGAGAAGTCCGGCGACGGCACGCTGGTGGTCGAGTCCAACGGCGCGGTGCGCTACGTCAGCCCGGCCGTCACGCGCATCCTGGGGCACACGCCGCTGGCGCTCGAAGGCCGATCGTGCCTCGAACTGGTGACTCCCGACGACCGGCCGACGGTCAAGGACAAGCTGAAGGAGATTCTGGCGAATCCCGGCGCGGAGATCCCCGCGCTGTTCCGGGCGAAGCACGCCGACGGGCGCGTGCGCGACATCGAACTGGTCGGCGTGAACCGCCTGGACGACGACGCGGTGCGCGGCATCGTGCTGAACTTCCGCGACGTGACCGACCGCCGGCGCACCGAAGGCGAACTGCGCCGGCAGAACGCGCTGCTCAAGACGCTCTTCAACGCCATCCCGGACATCATCTGCCAAAAGGACCGCGAGGAGCGCATCACCGGGGGGAACGCGGCGTTCGAGCAGCTCGCGGGGATGACGATCCGCGACATGCTGGGGAAGACGTGCGACGAACTGTTCGACGCGCCGTGGGCGCAGCGCATCCGCATCCTGGAGGACAGCGTGATGCGGACGGGGAACCCGGCGCGGCAGGAGGAATGGATCCGCTACCCCGACGGGCAGGACGTGCTGCTGGACATGCTGATCTCGCCGGTCTGGGACGACGACGGCGCGATCGCGGGCCTCGTGGTGGTGGGGCGGGACGGCACAAGCCGCAAACGGCTGGAGGACCAGCTACGGCAGGCGCAGAAGATGGAGGCGGTCGGCCAACTCGCCGGCGGCGTGGCGCACGACTTCAACAACCTGCTGACGGTGGTGCTCGGCAACCTGGAGCTGGCGCGGGAGACGCAGCGCGGCCAGCCGATGGACGAGCTGCTGCGGCCGACGGAGAAGGCGGCGAAGCGCGCCGCCGATCTCACGAGCCAGTTGCTGGGGTTCGCGCGGCGGGCGCCGCTGCAGTTCGGCCCGGTGGACCCGGCCGACCTGATCCGGGAGACGATCGGCCTGCTGCGCCGCACCATCGACCCGCGGATCGTGATCGAGGCGTCGCCGCGGCCGTTCGGCTGGTGGGCCTGGGCCGACGCGGGGCAGGTGACGCAGATCCTGATGAACCTCTGCCTGAACGCGCGGGACGCGATGCCGGAGGGCGGCCGCCTGTTCATCAGCAGCGGGAACGTGACGATCGACCCGACCGACGCGCCACCGGAAGTCGGCCCGCGCCCCGGCGAATACGTGCGCCTGCGCATCCGCGACACCGGCACCGGCATGAGCGAGGAAGTGCGCACGCGCATCTTCGAGCCGTTCTTCACGACGAAGGAGACCGGCCAGGGGACCGGCCTCGGCCTCGCGGTCGTCTTCGGCATCGTACAGGCGCACGACGGCTGGATCGCCTGCGACAGCGAGCCGGGCCAGGGGACGACGTTCGACGTGTACCTGCCGAAGTACAAGGGGGAATCGCCGTCGGGCGTCGCCACGCCGGCGCCGGCGCCTTCGCCGCTCGGCCAGGGGGAGCGCGTCCTCGTCGCCGAGGACGAACCGATGATCCGCACCCTCGCCGGCACGATCCTCAAGCAGCTCGGCTACGCGGTGACGCTGGCGGAGGACGGGCAGCAGGCGGTCGAACTGTTCGAGGCGGCCGAGCGGCCCTTCGAGTTGGCGATCCTGGACCTGACGATGCCGAACCTGTCGGGGCTGGACGCGATGAAGCGCATCCGCGCCTTCGACCCCGGCGTGCCTGTGATCCTGGCGAGCGGCTATTCGGCCGACCGCGCCAAGGCCGCCGCCGGCGCCGACGTGCTCTTCCTGGACAAGCCCTACACCGCCGGCGCGCTGGGCAAGGCGGCGCGGCAAGCGCTGGATGGACGTAGTGGGAATCCGACGAGTTGAGAAAGTTGCAAGTCGAATCGACGGACTTATTTTCGATTCGACGGGACGGCGGCTTTGAGCTTCGCCTGGTCCCGTTCGAGGCGTTCCTTGAGCTTGTCGCGCTTTGTCTTGAGCCAGTCTCGATCGGTCTTGCCTTTGGCTTGCTCCGCTCGGAGCGTGATATCGAACGCGATCAGCTCGCGTTCGGTGCCGATGGCGATCAAGCAGTCTCCCGCCTCGAACGCGACCGCGACTTCCTCGTCGGACAGCAAAGCAACAACAGCCGACGCTTCCTTCTCGGAGCCGATTTGGGCGATTAGCAACAATGCGGTGATTCGCGTTTCGGACAATTCACGGGTGAGAGCCTGCACCGCATGCTTGAGGAACCGACTGCGATCCGATTTGTAATGACGCAGGATGCCGATGATTCGGCCCGTCGAATCTCGTCCATCCATAGCGGGTTTCTCCAGCAACCGTTCGAAAGCGGGAAACGCGCGGTCGCCATATCTGATCAAATCAAGTTGACTCGGTATCGAAAAATTGTCTGCTGCGGTAACTGCTTCGAGAATACGATCGTCTGTCCAATAAAGATCGTGAGCCAATATAATGGCCGAATGATAAGTGAACAGCGTTGTTAATACTATTGAACCTAGTAACATATCTGCCTCGTTACATTACATCCGAGTAGGATGCCCCTGTTTCCGAATCACGGAGCATGCAGGAGAGGATTCGCCCTTTTGGTATGAATGTCTGTTTCTTGGTCCACCGTAAGCCGCTTCTTCGCGTATACCGCCTCAAACTCAAGGGGTTGCTTGTACATCAGATTCCACCTCGCGACCTGATGCGTCGCAGTATCTGCGAGAACGTGAACGATTTCATGCGCGATGACGGAAGGATCCGTCAACTTTTTCGCAATTATAATGCTGTCGGTGTAGATAGCACTTGGAACGAACGATGCGGGGAACGCCTCGCCGTGACTTTCCCGAGTGAGCCGCAGGACAAAGTAAAGTTCGATATCTGTTCTTTCCAACGATTGAATCTCGTTGGTCAAAAGACTCTTCTCCTCGTCGGTCATGGCGATCTTGCCGTCAACCAAATTTGGCGGGCTCTCTTCAATGCCATTGCCGTTCGTAACATTTGGCGGCGGATCGGCGACCTCCGAGAAGTTGCCATTGGCACGGCTCGGCACGAGCTTTATGCCCACTTGCGCCAAGTATTCTCCGGCCTTCTTAATCGCCGCATCGGCCTTCGTGTTTGGATCCACCGACGGAAGCCACGTCTCGGGCGCTGTTCCCGAGAGATTGACCTTAATATTGTGGGCGTTGATCTTGACCCTGTACTTCACCGGCACCGTGGCGTCGGTCCTGATCTTGCCCGCGCCGACGCCGTACTCCGCGCGCACCTTGTCATCGAGTTTGACCTTGTGAGTCCGGTCGTCCTTGGCGTTGTCTCCCGCGTTGACGCCGTCGTCGACAACCCAATCGTCATCGACATCGTTCGACATCAGCATCAGCGTCTTGGAAACGAAGATCCCCGTGTTGATCCCGGTTTCTGTGAGTGTGATCTGATTGCCGTTGTCGCTGTCCGTCGACACCTTCACCAGGACGGTGTTCGCCGCGTTGGGATTCGTATTCGCCTTCGGGTCCGTGACCCGAACCTTGAAACGATCGCGGTCCAAGTCGATGAAGTTCGGCTTCGGCCGCGCCGAATTGTTCGCGGCGAAGGCGTTTTCCCACTTCGCGACCTTGAGCGTTTCGGTCACCGTGTCGTCCTTGTCGATGATCTCGATCTTCAGCGCCTCGATCCCAGGCCCTTTCGCGCCGCCGCCGGCCGTGTAGGCGTACCCCGCATCGCCAAGGATTCCCGTAATGTCCTCGATCGGGCGCGGAGGGGTTGTGAAACGGAAAAGCGCCGATGCGCCCGGCAGGATCTGAGGGCCCATTTCGCCGCTCGACCACCAGACGTTGCGCGGCTCATTGGGAGTCGTATCAATGGAATGGTCCCAGCCGGCGCTGTTGTACTGGTTCGAGATGATGGTCGGATCGGCCAGGCCCAGATTGAACGTTCCGATCCCGTATTCGGGACCGGAATACTCGCCGAATGTCTGGTTGACGACCAGATATTCCCAAGTGAACAGGCCTTCGAATCCGGGCTTGTCCGCCGTCACGGTCACGGTGACGGTCGCGGTTTCGGCGATCTGCGAGACATACTCGAAAGTGTCCTGGAACAACACGCTCGGCTCGGAAATCAACGGATCACCCTCATCCGGTTCGCCGCCGCCGGTTCCGCTTTCGGTGATGCCGACCACCCACCACCGGTCGTTGTAATCCCAATCCGGATTCAATTGCGGCAATCCCGCCAAATCTTCGAACTGGACGACAACGGTGTCTCCGCTCAGATCGAGCCGGAATGCTTGGCCTTCAACGATCGTCGTGGGCCCAAATGAATAGTCTTGGAATTCGCCCGCATGTTCGACGTGGATTGTGCCTTGCAAGACTTGAGCGACTGCTTCGGTTGGCGACGCCGCTTCGACCGACGTGCTTGCGAGCTGCAACGTGCCGGTGATATCCGCGGCAGTGTCCCCTTCGTAGCCGACATCGGGGCCGAGAAGTTCCACATTCCAGAGGGCGGGCACGTCGCGAGCCTCCAGTTGCGTGAGGCTCAAATTGGAGCGATTCCTACGCGACGCTCTGACGGGGGGGGCAATCATCACATCGTTCCTTGACAGGCGGCATCTACTCGCGACCCTGCCATTTTACGCAGTCATCGGAGGCATAATCCGAAGATTCTGCGACGAATTTTCAGCGGATGTCGCCAGGACCAGGAGTTGTCATTAAGCGAAACTGTTTTGCCTAAAACTCCACGCCCGCCTTCTTCGCGATCGCC
>CAYVRB010000330.1:0-6456 GCA_964453375.1 uncultured Alcaligenaceae bacterium | reverse complement strand
AACGGAGCCGGGAAGACGACGGCGTCTTTCGATCTCTTGACCCGCGTGTTGAAGATACCGACGTTCGTGAACGCCGATGAGATCGCGCGCGGACTGAACGGATTGAATCCGGAGTCCGAGGCCTATCGCGCCGGTCGCATCATGCTCGAACGTCTCAATTTTCTGGTGGATCGCGATGAGAGCTTCGCGTTCGAAACGACTCTCGCGGCGAGAACCTACGCGAGTTGGCTCCGCGATTTGAAGCAATCGGGATACGAAATCTACCTCTTGTACTACTGGCTCGAAAGCGCCGACCTGGCGGTTTCCCGTGTCGCGGGCCGGGTCCGCGCCGGGGGTCATTCGGTGCCCGAGCATACGATCCGCCAACGGTACGCGAGGAGTGTCCGGAATTTCTTCGAACTGTATCGCCCATTGGCCGATGTCTGGGAAGTCAACGAGAACTCCGGAGTCGACAAACGGCTCATCGGTTGCGGTTTCGGCGAGTACGATACGATTATCATCGATCGAAATCGTTGGGACGAATTCGAAAGGATCGGGGACTATGGCTGAACTACTCAAAGATCGCATGGCCGAAATGCGGGCTCTCAACTCGGCCATTGACGAATCCCACGCCCGCTCGACGCGCGAGGCCCTCCTCGAGCACGCCCGGATGGGCCGCTCCGTCTGCCAGTCGGACGGCAAGGGCGGCGTCGTCTGGATCGAGCCGAGGGAGATCTTCGCCCGCTACGGCCTCGACGAGTTCGGACGGCCCACGACGTGAGCGACGACCGCAACGATCCCGCCGACCGCGGCGTCGAGGGCGGCGGGTGGCTCGTCTGGGGCGTCCTCGTCGCGGTCGCCATCGCCCTGTACGAGATCGCCCAGCAGCCGGCGCTGCTCGGTGTCACCATCGCCCTCAAGTTCGCCTGGGGCGATTGCCGCACCGGCTGGTGGATCCGCCGCCGCGATCCGTATCGGCTTCGCGGGACGGCGCACTTTCGGCTTTACGTCGGCTACGGACTCTGGAAAGCCGCCGCCGCCGCGTTCGTCCTCGGCGTCCTGTTCGCCTCCATCGACAACCTCGTCCGCCGGCCCGCCGCCGCCCCCGCCCAACAGAATCGGATGTTCCTGTCGATGGTGATCGGGTCGGTCCTGGGCAGCCTCGCGCTCGCCGTCGTCGCCGCGTTCGCCTGCCTCGCCGCCTTCTGGACCGCCGGACGACGGAACTTCCCGCTGTGGCTCAACTCCCGCGTCGCCGCCGACCGCGTCCGCGATCGCTGGCCGCCGACGCAGGGCGATGCGAACGCCGTCGTCTGGATGGGCTTCGCCACCGGGCTGACGCTCATGCTGTTCCTCGTCGTGGTGCTCCTGGCGATCTTCCTGGGGTTCGCGAACAAGGTTCCGCCGGCCGTGCTCGGATTCGGCCTGATGGGGGCGTTCTTCCTCGCCATCTTCCGGTTGGCGCGCATCGTGGACCGCGGCGGCTACGAACGCCGCGTCCGCGCCGCCAGCCCCGAGGCCGCCTGGCCCGACGGGGAATGACCCGTTTCCGACGATTTCCAGAAAATCGCCAAAATCCCAAAATCCCCACCCGTCGCCCGCGAATACCCCTCCATCACCCGCGTTCGGGTGCCTGCCCCGACCGTCGTCGGTCGCATTTTCCACGGGAGTCTTCGCCGATGTGCAAGAAACTGCTGCTGGTCGCGGTCGTCGGAGCGATCGCCTTCTCCGTCCTCAAGGGCACGAAGCTCTTCAACTACGCCAAGTCGGAAGTCGCCAGCGTCGGCGAATGGGTCGAATCCCAGATTCCGACGGAGAAGAAGATCCAGCAACTCCGCAAGGAAGTGAAGCAACTCGACAAGGACATCGACAAGGCCCAATCGGCCCTCGTCGCCGAGATCGTCGACGTCGAACGGCTCGCCAAGGACCTCGGCACCATGAAGTCCGACGTCGCGGCCGAGGAGAAGAAGGTCCTCGCGCTCGGCGAGAAGCTCAAGGACGCCACCGAAAAGATCAGCTACGGCCGGTTCACGGTTTCGCCGGACGAAGCCAAGAACCTGCTCGCCGGCGACGTGAAGCGCGTGACGGCCCGGAAGAACACCGTCGGCAGCATGGAGCAGACCCTCAACGCCCGCGAGCGGATCAAGGACGCGCTCCAGAAGCAGGTCGAAGGCCTGCGGCGGAGCAAGGTCGAACTGGTCGTCGCCATCGACAAGCTGGAAGCCGAGTACAAGGTGCTCCAGTACCAGCAGATCGAGAGCAAGTACCAGGTCGACGACAGCCGCCTGTCCGGCGTGAAGCAATCGCTCCGCGACCTGCAGCGCGACGTGGATATCCAGCGCACGAAGCTGAAGATGGCCCCGACGATCATGGACGAAGGCGCCCCGGCGAGCGGCCTGAGCGTCGAGGAGATCCTCGCCCCGCTGAAGTCCAAGACCGAATCGAAGGAAGACTGATCGATTGGTTATTCCGAAAGCCCCGCGACGGCCGTCGCGGGGCTTTTTGATTTACCCCGCCATCGCTTCGGTGATGTTCGCGCACGTCGTCGTTGTCCTCCAGCGCGTCGATCAGCTTCAACACCTTCTTCCCGACTTCCGTCTCAACATCGGCCAGCGTCTTCGCCAGCTGCGACAGCTCGGCCGTCGTCGGCTGGTAGCCGGCCGCCTTCAGTTTGTCCGTCACGGCGCCGAACGTCGTCGGGTCGGTCGTCACCTGGTAGGCGTCGCCGTCCTTTAGGAAATCGTCGGCGCCGGCTTCGAGCGCCGCCTCCATGGCCTTGTCTTCGTCCGGGTATTCCTTCGCGTCCAACAGGATGAGGCCCTTGCGGTCGAAGAGATAGCCGACGCAGCCGGGCGTGCCCATGTTGCCGCCGCCCTTCTCGAAGGCGGTCCGCACTTCGTTGCCGGTGCGGGCGCGGTTGTCGGTCAGCGCCTCGACGAGGATCGCGACGCCGCCGGGGCCGTAGCCTTCGTAGGTGACGTCCTCGTAGTTCACGCCTTCGAGTTCGCCGGTGCCCTTCTTGACGGCGCGTTCGATGTTGTCCTTGGGCATCGAGACGGCGCGCGCCTTGTCGATGGCGTACCGCAGGCGGAGGTTCGTGTCGGGGTCCCCGCCGCCGTTCTTCGCCGCGATCATGATGTAGCGGGCGAGCTTGCTGAAGAGCTTGGCGCGCTGGGCGTCCTGCTTCCCCTTGCGGACGGCGATGTTCGCCGAGTGACTGTGGCCGGCCATTCGATCCCCTTCGACGGTGAATCCGAGTAATATATGATCCGCGTTTCGTCCCGTGTCCCCGCAATCGCGAGGTTCCCCATGCGCCGGCTGCTTCTCCCCGTCCTGCTCCTCGCCGCGATGCCCGTCGCGTCCGCCGAGGACGCCAAGCGAGCCTGGAACGATCCGCCGGTCGAACGGCTCCCGACCGGTCCGGCGCTCGCGAAGATCGTCTTCGTCGCGGGGTCGAACGCCTACAAGCCCGGCGAGCACGAATACGTCGGCGGCTGCGCCGTGCTGATGGACCTCGTGAAGCAGACGCCCGGCGTCGCCCCCGTGCTCGCGCTCGATTGGCCGAAAAAGGCCGAGACGTTCGCCGGCGCGAAGTCGATCGTCTTCCTGCTCGACGGCGGCGACAAGCACGCGTTCCTGAAGGACAACCGCTTCGCCGAGATCCAGAAGCTCGCCGACGCCGGCGTCGGCTTCGTGCTGCTCCACCAGGTCGGCGACTTTCCCAAGGACTTCGGCGACCGCGCCCGCGCCCTCGGCGGCGCCGCGTGGGAGAAGGGCTACTCCGCCCGCGCCCACTGGGTCCACGAATTCAAGGAGTTCCCCGACCACCCGATCTTCCGCGGCGTGAAGTCCTTCAAGATCGACGACGGCTGGCTGACCAAGATGCGCTTCACGAAGGAGATGGCCGGCATCGCGCCTCTGCTCCGCACCTGGAACCCGAAGACGCCGCCGAAGAAGGAAGACCGCGAGGACATCGTGGCGTGGGCGTTCGACCGACCGGGCGGCGGCCGCTCGATGACCTTCACCGGCGCCCACCTGCACGCGAGCTTCGCCGAGGAGGGCTATCGCCGCTTCCTGACGAACGCCGTGCTCTGGACGGCGAAGGTGGACGTGCCGAAGGACGGCGCGAAGGTGGACCTCGATGCGGCGAAGCTGGGCGATTACCTGAAGGCGAAGAAGTGATCGCGAATGGAGACGACATTCCAAGAACTTCGCCGTGCCCGGAGGGCCGAGTCGTCCGTCGCATTATTGCCGCTCCGGGGCGGAACGCCGGGTGGGCGTTCCGGGACTCCTTCCACGGGGACGCCAGGGACGTGACGGGGGCCGCGCTGGTGGGCATGGTCGAGGCGACCCTCGGGTTGGGCTTGGGAACCGAACCCATCTCCGAGCGGGAGCGACTTCGGGCGATTTGGCAGCGAGTCTTCCCCCGCAAGTCGTAGAGTCGAACTTTCATTCGGACTCACGCTGCCACGAAAACACGAGTTGGCGGCGCCAAATGCCTAAAGCCCCGCGATCGGGTCGGCGTCGATCAACTGCAGGACCTCGCGCGAGACGCCCCGGGCCACGCGCAACTGGCCGACGTCGAAGAGCGCGTGCTGCACCGTCGCGATCAGGTTCTTCATGCGCACGGGATCGGAGTTCGGCGAGCCGCCCTTCGCATCGCTGCGGCCGATCACCTGGCCCGGCTTCAAGCCGCCGCCCGCGAGGAGCAGCGGCGCGAGGCCGCCCCAGTGGTCCCGCCCGCCGTTCTTGTTGATCGTCGGCGTACGGCCCATCTCGCCGCAGGCGACGAGCAGGATCTTCTCGTCCAGCCCTCGTTGCCGCGTGTCCTCCAGGAACGCCGCGACCGCGTGGTCGAGCGGCGGGGCCATGTAGCTCATCCCCTCGGTCATGGTCGCGTTGTTCACGTCGGCGTGCATGTCCCAGACGAAGTTCGTCGTGACGGTGACGAACCCGGCGCCGCGCTCGCAGAGCCGGCGGGCGAGCAGCAGCAGCTTGCCGAGCGTTCGCACGTTGTCGGCGTAGAACTTGTGGTTGTTCCACTTCTTGTTGATCTTCTCGACCGGCACGAGCGGCGCCGTGTCGTACTTCGCGATCGTCTTCGGATCCTCGCGCCGCAGGTCGAACGCGTCGCCGACGCCGCCGAGCAGCACCGCGAGCGCTTTCTGCCGCGTCGAGTCCATCGCGTGCGCCGATTCGTCGAAGGCGAGCTTCGCGCCGTCGAGCGCGCCGAGCAGCGCCTTGCGATCGTCCAGCCGGGCCTGCGGCACGTTGAGGGCGAGGTTCTTTTGGAAGGTCCCCTCCCCGCCGGCCGCGAACGGCGCGTTCGCCATGCCGAACGGCCCCGCCGCCAGGAAGTTCCCGAACCCCTTCTGGAACGGCTGCGCGTTCGGATCGACCGCCTGCGGGAAGAGCGCGACGTTGAGCGGCAGGCCGTTCGCGGGATGGTTCGACCCGGCGACCGAGGCGTACGCCGAACCGAGGTTCGCGCCGAAGCTGTCCTTGCCGACGATCGGCTTGATGTCGTGGTTGCCGTCGCCGGTGACGAAGGAGCGCACGACGGAGAACCGGTCCGCGAGCGCCGCGAGCTTGGGGAAGGTGCCACCGAAGGTGACGCCGGGAATGCGCGTCTTCGTTTCGCCGGTGGCCGAGCGGATGGTGTCGGGCGCGTCCATCTTCGGGTCGAAGGTTTCGATCTGCGACGGGCCGCCGTGGAGGAAGAGGAAGATCACCGATTTATCGGTGACGGGCCGGCCGGCGGTGGCGAGCGGCGAGCCGGCGGTGGCGGTGCCCGCGACGAGGAACGGCGCGACGCGGAGGAAATCGCGGCGGGTGGCGGGATCGCGAAGCGAGAGCATGGGAGAGGTCCGCGGGCGGGACCGGCATTATCGCCGATTGCTGGGGCCGGGTGAAGTGCTTTTCACGAGATGGCCACGAAGAGGCACGAAAAGACACAAAAAAGAAGAACTGTTGAGTTGTGCTTTTTCTTCTACTTTTCGTGCCTTCTCGTGCCTTTTCGTGGCCATCGTTTGCTCTCCCTTCCCCGTTTGACCTCTGTATGATCTCCCCATCATGATCATCGAGGTCGCCATGAACCGTACGCTCGCTTCCCTGCTGCTGCTCGCCGTCGCCGCCCCCGCCTTCGCCGCCGATTGGCCGCAGTGGCGCGGGCCGGAGCGCACCGGCAAATCGGCCGAGACCGGCCTGCTCAAGGAATGGCCCAAGGACGGCCCGCCCCTCCGCTGGAAACGCACCGACCTCGGCACCGGCTACTCCTCGCCGACCATCGTCAAGGGCGTCGTCTACATCCAGACCACCAAGGGGAACGACGAATTCGCCGTCGCCCTCAAGGAAGCCACCGGCGACGAGATCTGGTCCACCAAGATCGGGCAAGTCGGCAAGAACGAAGGTCCGCAATACCCCGGCACCCGCGCCAGCATCACCGTCGACGGCGACCGCCTCTTCTGCCTCGCCTCC
>CAYVRB010000329.1:0-6588 GCA_964453375.1 uncultured Alcaligenaceae bacterium | reverse complement strand
CACGACGGCGACGCGGCGATTCGCCGCCGGCGGCACGGGCAGCCCGCACCAGGCGGCGAGATCGACGAGCGGCAGCGCGCGGCCGCGCCACACCGACAACTCGCGCACGGGCGCCGCGGCGCCCGGCCCCGGCGTGCCCGGCGGCGCCTCGATCATCTCCGCCACGCAGCCGACCGGCAGGCCGAAACCGACGACGCGGCCGCCCGGCAGCGGGTATTCGTACTGGCCCAGCACGACCATGCGATCGACGCGCGCCGGCGTGCGATGCGGCGCCGCGGGGGGCGGTTCCTCGTCCGGGGCGAAGAGATCGACGGACGCGACGAGCCGGTCGGGGTCGAAGCGCAGGAGCGGCGCACCGTCGACGACGAGGACGCCGTCGCAGCAGCCGTCGCGGCGGGCGACGCCGCGGGGCAGGGGGCGCACGGCGGCGGCGTGGCGCGGCACCGGGGCGGTGCGATCCACGAGCAGTCCGTGGCGCTGGCCCGCGATGGCGGTGAGCACGATCTGCCCGGCGCCGCGGTCGGCGGCGCGCGTCACGCCGAGGCGCTCGGCCAGGTCGAGCACGGGCCATTCGCCGGCGCGGTTGGTCAGGCGTCCGGCGAGGCCGGGCCGGTCGGGCGCGGGTTTCATCCGTTCGGCGCGCTCGATGCCGAGCACGCGATCCATTTCGATCCCGAGCGCGAGCGGACCGAGCGCGAGGCGCACGAGCGGGGCGTTCGCGGTCATCGGGCGCTCCGCGCGAGGTGCCGGACGACGTCGACGAGCGCTTCGTCCTGGTAGGGCTTGGTGACGTACGCGCTGGCGCCGAGGTCCATCGCCTTGCGGCGGTGCTTCTCGGCGGCGCGGGACGTGATCATCACGACGGGCAGCCGCGCGAGGTTCGCCTGGCCGCGAATGCTGCCGAGGAGCTCGAAGCCGTCCATGCGCGGCATTTCGACGTCCGAGAGGACGATGTCCGGGAGCGGGCCGCGGCGGAGGAGTTCGAGCGCCTCGACGCCGTCCTTCGCGGCGACCGCGGTCCAGCCCTGGCGCTCGGCGAGGGCGCCGAGCACGCGGCGCACGCTGGGGGAATCGTCCACGAGCAGCACCGTGGTCGCGGCGCGCGGCCGGAGCGGCACGGAGCGCGGCACCAACTGCGACATCGTCGTCGACGTCCGCAGGGCGGCGGCGCGGGCCAGTTCCATCGGGTTCAAAATCAGCACGACCGAGCCATCGCCGAGTAGCGTCGCGCCGGTGACGGCGGTCGCCTTCCGCAGGTGCGGGCCGAGGTTCTTCACCACGATCTCGCGGCCGCCGAGCAGGCGCTCGACGACGACGGCCAGGCGCTTCTCGCCCGCGCGCAGCACCAGCACCGGGGGCTTCTTCACCCCTTCGTCCGGCGGCGTCTTCAACTCCAGCGTGCGGCCTAGATGCGCCACCGGCACCGTGTCCTCGCCGACGCGCAGCACCGGATCGAGGCCGATGCGCTGCACGTCCGACTCCTCGAAGCGCAGGATCCGTTCGACGCAATCGAGGGGCAGGGCGAAGGTCTGGCCGTTGGTGCGCACGAGCAGCGCCCGGGCGAGGGCGAGGGTGAGCGGCAGGCGGATGGTGAAGGTGGTGCCGTGGCCGGGCCGCGACGCGATCGCGACGGTGCCCTTGAGCGCTTCGACTTTGGATTTCACCACGTCCAATCCGACGCCGCGACCGGAGAGTTCGCTCACCTCACCCTTGGTGCTGAAGCCCGGCTCGAAGAGCAGGGCGTGCACGTCTTCGACGGGCAGGGTGGCGGCATCGAGGAACCCGCGGGCCAGAGCGGTCTCGCGGACGGCGACGGTGTCGATGCCGCGACCGTCGTCGGCGATGCGCAGGACGACCTGGTTCCCCTCGTGTGCGGCGGACAGGCGGATCGTGCCGGTTTCGGGTTTGCCGAGGGCGCGGCGGACTTCGGGGCTTTCGAGGCCGTGGTCCACCGCGTTCCGCAGCAGGTGCAGGAGCGGATCGGCCATCGCTTCGAGCACGGTCTTGTCGAGGCCGGTGCGCTCGCCGTCCAGCACCAGCTCGGCGCGCTTGTTCGTCTGCTCGGCGGCGTTGCGCACGGTGCGCTCGAGCTTGGCGGCCTGCGTCGAGAGGGGCACCATGCGCAGGCGCATGAGCTTGTCTTCGAGGTCGCCGGCGAGGCGCGCCTGGCGCGTGAGGAAGCCGTCGCAATCGCCGTGGACGTGGGCGAGTTCGCCGGCGAGGGTCTGGATGTCGTTGGTGGTTTCGGCGAGTTCGCGGCTGACGACGTGGAACTCGGTGTAGCGATCGAGTTCGAGGGCGTCGAAGCCGTCGGCGGGCGCGGGGGCGGCGGCGTCGCCGCCAAGGGCGAGCGCCTCGAAACCGGTGTCGAACTTGGCGCCGGCGCGGCGGAGGCGGGCCGTGCTTGGTTCGAGTTCGTTGAGCAGCCGCTGGAAGTCGGCCATGCGGGCTTCGAAGGCGGTGCGGGCGATCACGAGTTCGCCGACGAGCTTGACGATGTCGTCGAGGCGTTCGATCGTCACGCGCACGAAGGAGTCGCCGTCGGGCCGCGCGGGCTTGGCGTCGACTTTCGGTTCGGCCTTCGGCGCCGGCTCCGGTTCGACGGTCGGCGCCGCGCCAAGCGCGGCGTCCAGTCCGGCGTAGAGCGGGCCGAACGTCGTCGCCCGGCCGGCGATCGCGTCCTCGATCGCGTCGGTCCCCTTCAATAGCAGGTCGATCTCCGCCGGCGTCGCCGTGCGCGTCCCTTCGAAATAGAGATCGAGCAGGTCTTCCATCCGGTGGGCGAGTTTCGTGACGTCGGCGAAGCCGACCATCGCCGCGGTGCCCTTGAGCGTGTGCGCGGCGCGGCGGATGTCCTGCCATTGTTCGCGGTCGGCCGGATTGGCCTTGGTGCGCGGCAGCAGCGTCGTCAGTGCGCGGAGGTGGTCGTCGGCTTCGAGGCGGAAGACCTCGAGCAGTTCCGGCGGGACATCGCCGGCCGGGGCTTCCGGTTCGATCGGCGAACTCGGTGCGAACCCCGGCGGCGCCAACGCGGCGAAGTCCGGGATCGTGTCGTCCAGCGTCGGTTCCGCTTCCTCGAACGGCAGGATCCATCCCGGCCCGCCGAGCGCCGCGCCGGTGGCGGCGGAGGCCGGCGCCGGCAGGCCGCGCAACGCGCGAAGTCCTTCCACCGCGTCCGCGACGATCCGTTCCTCGTCCGTCGTTCCGCCGAGGGCGTTCTCGAGATAACGCTCGATCGCGACGACGGCGGTCTCGAGGGTCGGGAAGATTTCGGGGTCCGGCGCGAGGCGGCCCTGGCGCAGGTCGTCGAGGGCGGTCTCGAAATGGTGGGCGAGGTGGCTGAGGCCGTCGAGGCCGACCATCGCGGCCGCGCCCTTGATGGTGTGGACGCCGCGGTGCGCCTCTTCGGCGGCGGCGGTGTCGAAGGGGTTGTCGCGCACGGCGACCAGCCCGGCGCGAATGGCCGGCAGGTAGCCGTTCGCCTCGTCGAGGAAGCCGAGCAGGATATCGGGGTCGACCGTGCGGCTCATGGAGCGACTCGACGGGTTTCGAGGAAGAAACGCGGACGATCAACGGCGAGCGGCCGAACTCACGCCTTGTTGCCGTAGCCATGGGGCAGCTTGAACGCCGACACCGAACCGCGGAGTTCCTCGGCGAGTTTCGCCAGCGAACCGACGCTCTCGGCGGTCTGCTTCGTGCCGCTGGCGGTGCGCTTCGTGATCTGGCTGATGCTGCCCATGGAGCGGGCGAGCGCCTCGGAGCTGCGCGCCTGCTGCTTGGACGCCTGCGAAATCGAGTGGATGATCTCGGAGAGCTTGAGCGAGACGCCTTCGATCTCGTTGAGCGATTGACCGGCCTGGTTCGCGATCTTCGAACCGCTCACGACTTCCTGGATGTTTTTCTCCATGGCGCCGACGGCTTCGTTCGTTTCGCCCTGAATGGCTTTGACGAGCGCCGCGATCTTCTTCGTGGCTTCGGTGGATCGCACGGCGAGGCGTTCGACTTCCTCGGCGACGACGGCGAAGCCGCGGCCCGCGTCGCCGGCGGCGGCGGCCTGGATCGACGCGTTCAACGCCAGGATGCTCGTCCGGTCCGCGATGTCGTCGATGAGCTGCACGATCTGGCCGATCTCCTGCGACGTCTCGCCGAGCCGCTTGATCCGCTTCGCCGTCTCCTGCGCCTGCTCGCGGATCTTGTTCATCCCTTCGATGGTGTTGCGCACGGCCTGATTGCCTTGCTTCGCGGTCGCCAGCGCCTGCTGGGCGACGGCGGTCGAGGACGCCGCGTTGTCCGACACCTGCTGGATGCTCGCGGCGATCTCGTCGATGGCGGCGGAGGTGTTCACGATCTGCTCGGTCTGCACTTCGGAACCGTCGACCAGTTCCTCGGCGGAGGTGCTGATCTTGCTGGCGGCCGCCGTCACCTGGTTCGTCGCCTTCTGCACGTTGCCGACGATGCGGCGGAGGTGGTCGATCATGAAGTTGAAGCTGTCGGCGATGGCGCCGGTGACGTCCGCGGAGACTTCGGCCTCCTTCGTGAGGTCGCCGTCGGCGACGCCGGAGACTTCGTCGAGCAGCTTCACGATGCTGCGCTGGATTTCGGCCTTTTCGTCGCGGGATTGCACGAGGGCGGCGGTCTTTTCGAGCATGGCGTTGAGGCTGTCGGCCACGTCGCCGAGTTCGTCGTCGCCGAGCGCTTTGGCGCGGGCGGCGAAGTCGCCGGACTCGACGCGCTGGAGGACCGATTGCAGGTTCTCGACCTGCGCTCCCAGCGCCCGCGCCACCAACAGGATGACGAGGAAGCCGACCGACGCGCAGACCGCGACGGCGGCGAGGGCGAAGGTGGCTTTCTTCTGCTGTTCGGCGGGATCGGCCGACGCCGCGAACGACGGATACAGCGCGACCAGCACCGCGACCGCGAACGGCACCGCGATCAGGGCGCATTTCTTTCCCAGGCTCAGGCTGGCGAACATCGACGATTGCGAAGACTTGGAGCGGGCCATCGGGCTACCTCGAAGCGGGAACGGCGTGCCGGGCCGCGGACCGGCGGCGCGCTTCGCCGGCGGTCGGGCGTCTGAGCGAACCTAGTACACGGGCGGAAGATTGCGCGCGCCGTCGGAATCGAACCGGCGGGAATTTCGGAAACTTGCGGCCCGACATGGAAAGAGAAACGGCCTGGCGCGAATCGTTCGATCGGCGAAGAACGGCGGGCGCCGAATCGAGTCGACCTCGATTGTCCGTCGACGATCGTCGTAATTGATTTTCGACGCCAACGGCGTCGTTCGTTCAGCCCAGGGTTGAGGGCGCTTCGCCCGACACCCTGGGTCTCGAAGCCAAGGGATAGCGATACCGAAGGTGTCGTTCAGACGATCATCGCCCTGAACGACACCTTTGGTGTCGAGCACCTTGCGAATCGGTGTCCTGGGGTGTCGCTCGCCGAGCCTCGCTCAACCCCAGGCTGGAGGAACGACACCTTCGGTGTCGGTGGATTGGAAACCGACATGCGTCGAATCTCGACGGAATTCCATTCCTATCGCCGATCTCGTTCAGCGCTTCGGCGCCTGACCGCGCACGATCGCCTTCGACGGCGGCGCGTCGTGCGCGTCGGGATCGGGATGGCCGACGCCGACTTGATCCTGCGCGAACTTGAACGCCGCCGCCTCGGCGCGCCGTCTCCACCCGAGCGCCCACGATCCGTCGCCGCGATCAGTAGTCGCCGCCAAGCACTTCGCCTCCGTTGCGACTACAGAGGTTGCGATAGCTGTCGATACTCACCGAGGACGAAACGAAACGGGACGAACCATCCATGTTGAGAAACTGCGCACCGCCGGAATGGCTGGAGAAAAAACTCCCCGGACTGTTGTTCGGATGATTCGGTTGCAGCGAAGTGATCCGCACGTGGACCAAGACCGCCGTCGGGGTGGCTCGCATCTGAAAACTGGGCTGGGCCGGATTGTAGAGCGGCGCGCTCGGCGCGTACACCGTCTCCTGCTGCCAAACCGGGCCGACCCAACTGTTCTCCGAAAAGCGGCTGGTCCGCTCGCCGATGCCGATGGTGTTGCTCGAGCCGTCGGTGATGTCCTCCACCCGTACTTTGCTATTCCGGTGGAACACGCCGGTGAACGGCTGCTCCTCGTATCCGAGCGTTCCCAGGCAACCGGCGTAGCTGGACACGCTCGCTTGCCCCAACACCGTGAGGGGACTGGATGGGGACGGGTAAGCGAAGGTGTTCGGCGGGGTCCATGTGGTGTTGCCGGAATCGGTGATGTTGATGAGCCGGGCGGGGTTGTCGCTCGGGCAAACGTAGATTGGCACAATCGTCTCCCGTCCCGCTCGATTCGACGGGTCGAGGATCGGCAGATTCTGATTGATGCTGCGGTAACGGTTGTCCTGCTCGATGTAAGGGAGGATGTGGAAGAAAAGGCTCCACCCTGGACTGTAGTCCGATTGTTGGAATGTGATCGGCGGCGTCGTGGCGGCCGTGAATCCGGGTGGGAAATGGCCATAGACCGAGTGGTAATTGTGAAGGCCTAGCCCGCAATTTTCACACAATTGGACTGGGTGAGAATGGCGCGACGGCCCAAGTGTT
>CAYVRB010000328.1:0-6618 GCA_964453375.1 uncultured Alcaligenaceae bacterium | reverse complement strand
CATCAACCAGTTGCAGCGCCTGGTTCGGCGTCTGCGGCTCAGCGGTGCATGGCCGCCTTGACGCCCGCGACCTGCGACGGACTGCACCCGAACTCGGTGGCGAGCGCGTAGATGTCGCCGTCGCCCCGCTCGATCCGCGCCCGCAACCCCGCCTTCTCGTCGGCGGACAGCTCCCGCGACTTCGGCTCCGGGTAGCGCCGCGCGGCCGGAACATTGCCGTCCACGGCGGCCCCCGCGCGTCCCGGCTGGAACGGGGCGCTGAGCTTGCCGCAACCGCACACCCGGCCGGCGGCGATGCAGGTCGGGCAGTACTCGAACCCGCTGCACCCGCATGACACCCATGAACCGGTGACGCAGTTCTCGCAGTAGGTAGCGTCGCAGCCGCTGCACGAGTTCCAGGACAACTCGCAGGCGCAGTCATTCATCTCCACGCCACAGGTGTCGCAGTCGAAGTAGCTGATACCCACTGCGACCTCCGTCGGCTCGGGGCTTCAACGCCGAACTCTGAATTCTCCGGCAGAACGGCCGGGAATATAGCATCACTATCGCCGGATAGCACTTCCTCGTCAAGTAGATTTCATTTGAAATCCCTCCCCATTCCGTTCAAACTCGATCCGTACTCTCCGGCTGATTGGCCGGAGATTCCGGAGGGCGATTTTATGGCCGTTACCGAACCCCAACCGCAGCCGCCCAAACTCCTCGACCAAATGCGCGATCTCATGCGACGGCGCCACTACGCCCTCGCCACCGAAGAATCGTACGTGAACTGGTCGCGCCGCTTCATCCTGTTCCACAACAAGCGCCACCCGCGCGAGATGGGCGAGGCGGAAATCCGCTCATTCCTCACGCACCTCGCGGTCGACGGCCGAGTCGCCGCCAGCACGCAGAACCAGGCCCTCAACGCGCTGCTGTTCCTGTACTCGCAACTCCTGGAAATCGACCTCGGCGAGTTCGGGTTGATCGAGCGGGCGAAGCGGCCGGAACGGCTGCCCGTGGTCCTCGGCGTCGACGAAGTGCAGCGGCTGCTGGGGGCGATGGACGGCGTGCCGAGACTGGTGGCGGGATTGCTCTACGGTTCGGGCCTGCGCGTGATGGAGGCGCTGCGCTTGCGCGTGAACGGCGTGGACTTCGAGCGGGGGCAACTGCTGCTGCGCGACGCGAAGGGCTGGAAGGACCGGGCGACGGTGTTGCCGCGCAAGTCGGTCCCGGCGCTGCGCGAGCACCTCGAGCGCGTGCGGCTGCTCTGGGAATCGGACCGGCGGCAGGGATTGCCGGGCGTCGAATTGCCGTTCGCCCTGGCGGAGAAGTACCCGCGCGCCGGCGAGGAGTGGGGCTGGCAGTGGGCGTTTCCGTCGCCGTCGTTGAGCGTCGATCCGCGCAGCGGGATCCGCCGGCGGCACCACCTGTACGAGACGAACATCCAGCGGGCGGTGAAGGCGGCGGCGCGGCTGGCGGGCCTCGTGAAGCCGGCGACGCCGCACACGCTGCGCCACAGCTTCGCGACGCACCTGCTGGAGGGCGGGGCGGACATCCGCACGGTGCAGGAACTGCTGGGGCACGCGGATGTCAGTACGACGATGATCTACACGCACGTGCTGGCGCGCGGGGCGTGCGGGGTGGTCAGCCCGCTGGATCGGCTGTGAGGAAGTGGGGAGTGGGGAGTGCGGAGTGCGGAGTGAAGAAAAAACCGATGTGGGGCCGAACGACTCCCCGCGGACGGTCGTCCGCGGGCTTCGCCCGGCTGATTGCTCCTGTTCACATCGGGCGCGAAATGACTTAAGTCGTTATTGGACCTGTGTGGTACGGCGAATTGTCGAGTGGGTCCGAAAAAAAACGTGGGTCCGCCGGAGGGTGGCGCGGAAGCGGCGGACCCACCGGGCGCGTTCTTGTTCCGACCGGCGCTTACTTCTCGTCCTTGCCCCAGACGCAGACGCCGAAGCCGTTGGGGTCGAGGTCTTCGGCTTTCTCCTCGTCCTCGGCGGGTCCGCCGCGGTCCATGGCGAGGCGGAGGAAGAGCCAGAAGGCGGCCTTCTCGCCTTTGTGGTCGTAGCCGTTGGCGTCCACGTCGGCTTCGATGAGCCAGCGCCAGGCGCGCTTCTCGTTGTTGGCGTCGACGCCTTCCTCCTGCCAGCCCTTCAGGACGCGGGACATGTTTTGCACGGCCTGCTTCCACGCCTTCGCCTCGGAGACGTGCAGGCGCACCTCGTCCGGCTCGCGTTCGAGCTTCGCGTGGGGCAGCCCCACCACGGACTCGAAGAGCTTGTGCTCGATGGCGGAGCAGCGCCACGGCGACCAGAGGTAGAACGTCACGCCGGGGGTTTCCATCATCAGACCGAACAGGTCGACCAGCATTCGTTGGCTCGCATTTCTCGCGGAAGTCGGTAATCGCAATCTAGCCGGGAAACGCCGGGGGACAATCCGCGCGGTTGGGGAGAATCCGTAGAGTGACGGTTCGAGCGCGTCCGCCGCCTCTCGCGGGAGCGCCGGGAGGAGTTCGCCGTCCGTGGAGATGCAAGGAAGCCCGCGCCATGTGCCGGTCCGCCTCGCCGCGATGATGTTCCTGCAGTACGCGGGGCTGGCGGCGTGGGTGGTGCCGTTGTCGGGTTGGCTGCGCACGCCGGCGGCGGACGGCGGCCTCGGCTTCGACCCGATGCAGCTCACGCTCATCTACGTGACGATCGCGCTCGGCGGCCTCATCGCGCCGTTCCTCACCGGATTGCTCGCGGACCGGTACTTCTCGTCGGAGAAGTTGATCTCGGTGCTGCACGTGCTGATGACGGGGCTGATGGTGGTCTGCGGCCGGCTGGTGGCGAAGTACTCCGGGGCGGGCGCGAACCCGGGCGAGGCCTGCCCGCGGCTGTTCGCGGTGCTGCTCGCGTATTCGATCGCGTGCATCATCGCCATCACCGTCGGCAACGCGATGGCGATGCGGACGCTGGCGCACCCGCACCGGCAGTTCGGCCTCGTGCGGCTGGTGGGCACGCTCGGCTGGATCGTCGCGTGCGTCGCGCTCGAATTCCTGTTTCACCCGCATTCGTCCGATCTCTTCGACGTCGCCGCGGGCTGGCACGTCGTGCTCGGCGTGTACGCGCGGTGGCTGCCGCACACGCCGCCGAAGGGCCGCGGCCGACCGATCCGCGAGGTGATGGGCCTGCCGGCGGCGAAGCTGTTCCGGGATCCGTCGTTCATCGTCTTCGCCATCGTCGCGTTCTTCACGCAGATGATGCAGCAGTTCTACACCGTGTACGCCTACCCGTATGCGATGGACCTGGGGATGCCGCGGCCGGGGACGCTCCTGGGGATCGCGCAGGTGATCGAAATGGGCTGCATGGCGCTCATGCCGTTCCTCGTCGCGCGCATCGGCTTGAAGGCGACGATGACGCTCGGCCTGCTCGGCTGGGTGCTGCGGAACGCCGTCATGGCCACGGGGCACCTGCCGAGCGTGATCGCCATCGCCCTGCCGCTGCACGGCGTGAGCTACACGCTCTTCACGATCGTCGCCGCGCTGTACATCGATCGCGAGGCGCCGCCGCACCTCCGCGCCGGCGCGCAGGCGCTGCTCACGTTCGTCTCGGGCGGGCCGGGCACGCTGTTGGGCTTCTTCCTGAGCGGGCAGATCGTCGCCGCGCACACCGGAGGAAATCGCACCGATTGGACCGCCGTCTGGATCGTGCCGTTCATCGGCTGCGCGCTCGCGATGGCGCTGTTCCTCTGGCTCTTCCACGAGCCGAAATCCCCGCAGCCCGACATGGGCGAGCAGACGCCCGAGCTGCGCCCGGAGAACCCGTGAATGGCCCGGTTTTTCAAGTACAAATCGGTCGACGACCTGATCGCGGAGAACGCGCGGCTCGGCCTCGACCTGCGCTTCTCGGACGACCTCGCGCCGCTCTTCGAGCCGTTGGGCGTTGGGGAACGCATCGCGGGCAACCGCTGGTGCATCCACCCGATGGAGGGCTGCGACGGCGAACCCGACGGCACGCCCGGCGAGCTGACGTTCCGCCGCTACCGGCGCTTCGGCGCCGGCGGCGCGAAACTCCTCTGGGGCGAAGCCTGCGCCGTCACCGAAACCGGCAAGGCCAACCCGAGGCAGATCTCCCTGAACGAACGAACGCGCGACGCGTTCGCGAGGCTCGTCGACGAGACGCGCCGGGCGCACCGAGAATCCGTCGGCGTCGACACGGACCTGCTCTTCGGCCTGCAACTGACGCACTCCGGCCGCTACAGCTATCCGAACCCGCTCCTCGCCACGCACGATCCGCTCCTCGTCGGCCGCTACAAGGTGACGAAGGACACGCCGCTCCTGAGCGACGATGATCTCAAGCGCTTGGTCGACGACTACGTCGCCGCGGCGAAGCTGGCGGTCGCGGTCGGCTTCGACTTCGTCGACGTGAAGCAGTGCCACCGATACCTGCTCAATGAACTGCTCGGCGCACGGAACCGCCCCGGCCCCTACGGCGGCGCGTTCGAGAACCGCACGCGCCTCGCCCGCGAGATCTTCCAGGCGATCCAGGCGATCCTGCCGAAGACCGTGCTGCTGGCCACGCGGATGAACGCGTTCGACAGCATCCCCTTCAATCCCGGATCGGACGGCGACGGCGCCCCCGTGGAATGGACCGCGCCGCTCGCCAACGGCTGGGGAATGAGCGAGACCGATCCGTTCACGCCGGACCTCGCCGAGCCGATCCGCTGGGTGCGGGAGATGCGATCGCTTGGCGTTCGATTGGTGAACGTCGCGCTCGGCAACCCCTACGCACAGCCGCACTTCGGCCGGCCGTTCGAGTACCCGCCGCCCGACGGCTACGAATCGCCGGAACATCCCCTCGTCGGCGTCGATCGGCACTTCCGGTGCGCCGAGGCGATCCAGCGCGCGAATCCCGGCCTCGCCGTCGTCGGCACCGGCTACAGCTATCTCCAGGAGTTCTTCCCCCAGGCCGGCGCCGCCAACCTCCGCGACGGCCGCATCGCGTTCGTCGGCGTCGGCCGCGCGTCCCTCGCACAGCCCGATTGGGTCCTCCAACTCCTCCGCAACGGCAAGATGGACCGCAAACGCGTCTGTCGGACCTTCAGCTACTGCACCGCCCTCATGCGCGAGAAGAACCACCCGATGGGCCAGTATCCCACCGGTTGCCCGCCCTTCGACAAGGAGGCCTATGGGGACGTGTGGAAGGAAGTGCAGGAACTCAAGAAGAAAGCGTGACGACGCGGCCGCTGGGCCGCAGGAATCGTTGGTAATACAAGTTCGATTGAGTCGTCGCGATGCCGTCGAACGAATGCGGCGGGAAGAGATTTTCTTCGGCTCGACTCGAACACAGAAACGTCAACCGATTTTGTTCCGGCGAACGCTTGAACCGTCGCAGCGGTTCGAAATCCTCCATCCTCGACGAGACGACGACCAGTTCCACTTCGCTCGATTCGAGGATTCGCCGGGCGAGTTCGCTCAGCCCTTCGCCGACCAACAGCCAGCGCTCGCCGTCGTCGACGCGGAACGGCAACGACTCCGCCGCGAGTCGGCCGCGCCGCACGGAACCGAGGAACGACGCGAGCATCGGCACGCCTCGCCGGGCCTCTCCGGCTTTCTTCGGCCAAACGCCGGCACCGAGTGAAATCGAACCCGTAAGATAGGCCCGAATCCCGCCTCGATCGTCCCTCCCAGCGAGTCCGATTCATGCGCCCCAATCCGGTCAAACGCCTCCTGAAGTCCGGTCAGCCGGCCGTCGGCACCTGGCTCTCGCTCGCGAGCATCACCGCCGCGCGGTTCCTCGCCCGCAGCGGCCTGAATTGGCTCTGCGTCGACATCGAGCACTCCCTCGCCGGCATCGAGTCGGCCACGCACATCTTTGGCGCCGTCGCCGACGCCGGCGGCATCGCCTTCGCCCGCGTTCCCGCCGGCAAGCACGACCACATCAAGCGCGTGCTGGACAACGGCGCGCACGGCATCGTCGTGCCGATGGTCTGCTCGCGCAAGGAGGCGGAGGAATGCGTCGCCGCGTGCCTCTATCCGCCGCGCGGGACGCGCAGCGTCGGCGGCAGCGTCCACGCCCTGAACTGGAACGCGACGCCGACCGACTACTACGCGAAGGCCGACGACGAAATCGCGATCGTGCTGCAATGCGAGCACCTCGAGGCCGTCCGCAAGTTCGACGAAATCTATTCCGTGAAAGGCGTCGATGCCGTGTTCGTCGGGCCGAACGACCTCGCCGCGACGATGCGCGCCCCCGACGGCACGCCGCCGTCGCCGGAGGCGTTCCAGAAGGCGCTCGCCGACATCCTCGCCGCCGGCCGGCGGATCGGCGTGCCGGTCGGCATCCACACTTTCGGCATCGACGACGCCAAAAAGCGCATCGCCGAGGGTTGGCAGTTCATCGCGGTGGACAGCGAGTTGAAGTTCATGACGAACGGCGCGAAGGCCGTCGTGGACGGTCTCGGATTGAAGGGCGGCGGCGACCTCGCGAAGTATTGATCGGGAACCGCGACCTCCGAATTCCACAACCGCGAGATCGTCGAAAGTGGGTCCAGCGACTTCCGCCACCCCCTCCGCTGGACCAATCTCGAATTTCGGAACGATAGGCCGTATTGACTGAAATTGGGGGAGTTGCGATAGCGAGGCGGGTGTTTTTT
>CAYVRB010000327.1:0-6633 GCA_964453375.1 uncultured Alcaligenaceae bacterium | reverse complement strand
GGCAACGCGCTCGGCTCCGAAGACTCCGCCTCGCCGCTAAACGGTGCTGGCGGGAAGACCCTCGCGATAACTCGGATAGCGCGGAACGAAACCGAGTTCGCGATTCACCTTCCAGTTGGAAATGCGCCGGTTCGCTTCCCGAGTCGGTTGTCCGCTACTTTCAAATCGCGCCGACGGAGCGCCGATGACTTCGGCGGCCAACGTATAGAAATCTCGTCGCCGCACCGGCTCGCCATCGGCGACGAGATACGTCTCGCAGGGCTTTCCATTCGCCTCCGCCGCGAGCACGGCCTGGACGCCATCATCGACGTGGATCAGGTTCAGCCACTTCTCCGAGTCGCCGACGAGCGGTTCGCCTTTCAGCAGGGCCTGTCGCCGCAGGATGCGATCCGGTCCGTAGATGCCGGCGAACCGTAGCACGATCGCGTCGGGCCGTGCCTCGCGCAAGGTCCGCTCCGCTTCCAGCACGATCTTGCCCGATTCCTCGATCGGTTCCGTCGGCGATGCTTCGTCCACCCATTCGCCGTCGGTCTGGCCGTAGACGCTCGTGCTGCTGACGAACAGGAACGGCCCCGCGCAGCGGATCGCGCGAAGCGCATTGCGTAGCCCGTCGACGTACACGTCCCGCATGGATTTGCCCGCGCTCCGATCGAACCCGACCGCGTAGAGGACCGCCGACGCGTCGGGCAATGCCCGGAGACTCGCCGGGTCGAGGACGTCGCCGACGATCGGTTCGATACCGGAGTTCTTCAGTTCGACGCTTCGATGGCGCGTGAGCGCCGCGACGCGTCGGCCCGAATCGAGCCACGCCTGCGAGACGCGCCGGCCGAGGTAGCCGCAGCCCAGGATGAGATGCGGAGCGGTCATTCAAAGAACTTCGCGACCGGCGCCGAAAAGCCGGGCAGGATATCCGGCAACACGACCGAATCGCCATTGTGGAACCGGTGCGGGAATTCGTCGGCCCGATACACGGCCGCCGATTCGGTTTCGGGGTCGAGCACCATCACAACCTTGACGCCGGCCGCGAGATATTCCGTCGCCTTGTTCGTCATCTCCAGGATCGAATCCGACGGCGATTTCACTTCGACGACGAGTTCCAGCGGCGGCACGACCGGCCCCTTCGGCCGGGGCAACTCCTTCGCGTAGCGTTCGTAGCTGACGTAACAGACATCGGCACCGCGAAATCCATCGGGATTCGTTTTCGTTCGGATGAAGGTGTCATTCGCGAGAACACGACCGAGTCCACGAGCTTTGACGAATTCCCGCAGGATCGCGAAGGCGTTTCCGCAGATGTCGCCGTGTTCGAATCCGGGCATGGCGGTCCTCACGATTTGTCCGTCGACCAGTTCGACGCCCGAATCGTCGCCGTGGAGCCGCAGGAACTCCTCGGCCGATACGAGCGTCGGCGGGGCGGTCGCGATCATGATTCGATCTCCGTTTTCGACTTCAGGCCCACGATGACCGGTTCGGTCCGAAATGGCAATGCCGTTCCAATGACAAACCCGTTACCGAGTTTCCTTGCCCGGCGGGTCGCCCCTGAATTATAGTTGACAGTGGGCCGTTGCGTACCGAGGTGCACCATGTCCGCCGTCAAGCTGCCGCACGCGATCGAGGAGAAGCTCGGCGAACTCTCGCAACGGGTCCGCAAGCTCTGGTTCTACCGCGGCGTGAGCTGGTTCGCGCTCGCGTTCCTCGGCTCCGCGCTCGGCCTCGTCCTGTTGGACGCGAACTTCGATCTGCCCGGCTACGGCCGCGCGCTGCTGCTCCTCGGCTGGGCCGTCGCGCAGGTGTTCGCATTCCGCCGGTTGGTGATCCGACCGATGCGCAGCCCGATCCCGGTGCCCCTGCTCGCCGCCGCCATCGAAGACCAGTTCCCGAACCTCTCCGAGCGCCTCACGACGCTCGTGGAACTCAGCGAGAACGCCGAACCGGGCAACGGCTCGAAGGCGCTCATCGCGGTCCTCGGGAAGGATACCGCCCAGCGCGCCAAGAAACTGAACTTCCAGAAGGCCGCCCCGACGGCGTCGGTCTTGCGGCTCGGGCTGGTCGCGGTGCTGGCCGCGGGGGCGGTCCTCGCGCCGCTCGTGCTCATCCCCGGCGCGGCCGATCGCGTGCGCCGCTTCCTCACGCCGTGGTCCGGCGCGAAATCCGATTCCGGGTTCCGCGTCGTCGTGTCGTCCAAGGATCTCGTGGTGAAGCGGAACGACGCCGTCACGCTCACCGGGTTCCTGGAAAAACTCGCGCCGGAATCGACGCTGCCGGAGATCGCCACGCTCGTCTACAAGGAGGCCGGCGGCGAGGAACGCAAGCTGCCGATGACCGGCGACGAGCAGGCGGCCTTCACCGTGACGCGCCCGCGCGTGACCGACGGCTTCGACTATTGCATCGAAGCCGACGGCGTGCGCAGCGACTGGCACGCCGTCACCGTCGTCGACGCGGTCGAACTCGGCGAGGGCACGACCTTCACGGTGCGGCCGCCGAAGTACGCCGCCGGGCTCGTCGAGGAGAAGCCGCACCAGGGCCTGCAGGAATTCGAGGCGCTCCAGTACAGCAAGGTGTCGTTCCACCTGAAGTTCAACCGCCCGGCGCGGTCCGCGCATTTTGAATGGAAGCCGGCGAACCCGAACGCGGCGGTCGCGGCCGACCAGTTCTTCGCGACGCTCAACGACGACCGCACGGTCGGCACCGCCGAATGGATGCTGATCGGCGACGGCACGCTGAAGCTGATCCTCGCTGGCGAGCAGAACGTGCGCACGGAAGTCGTGGTCGCGACGAAGGCCACGCCGGACGCGCCGCCGAAGTTCGAGAAGGTGACGGGCGTGACCGAGGCGATCCGCGACGTGCGGCCCGGCGAGCGCGTGCCGATCGAACTGCTCGTGACGGACGACGTGAAGGTGGACAAGCTGGAACTGCATTTCGAGTTGAACGGCGACCCGACGACGAAGCGGGTGCTGCCAATCGCGATCAAGGACGTCGGCACGGCGCGGGCCGAGGGCCGGTATTCGTTCGACCTCGCGGACAAGGCGAAGGAGGGCGACGCGATCAAGTTCCGCCTCCGCGCGGTGGACAATCGCAACGTGCCGGAGTTTCAGAAGTCGCCGCAGGAGGTCTTCTTTCCGGAGAAGGGTTGGTCGAGCCTGCGGATCGATCGCGCGGCGAAGCCGCTGTCGGAGCAGGACGTGCTCGCGAAGAAGGACAAGATCAAGGAGAAGCTCGCCGACGCGAAGAAGGACGTGGCCGCGGCCGAGAAGGCGGTCGAGGAGGTGAAGAAGGACGCGGCCGGGAAGGATCAGTTGACGCCGGACCAGATCGCGAAGCTCGACAACGCGAAGAACAAGGAGAAGGACGCGGCGCGGCAACTGGGCGACCTCGCGCGCGAGACGGGGGTGACGCCGGACTTCCAACCGCTGGCGAACCGGATCAAGAACGTCGAGGAGGATGCCCTGCGGCAGGCGGACGAGCAACTTCGCAAGGCGCAGCACGAGGCCGATCCTCAGTTGCGCGACAAGGCGATTCGCGAGGCCGACGCTCAATTGGATCGCGCGAAGGACAAGCTCGACGAACTCGAGAAGCAGGTCGACGGCTTCGCGAGGAACCTCCAGGACAAGCGCAAGCTGGAAGAACTCGCCGACCGGCAGAAGGAGCTGGCGCAGGAATTGAAGGACAACCCGAACAACGATCGCGTCGCGCGGGACGTGGCGAAGAAACAGCAGGAGTTGAACGCCGAACTGGACGACGTGCTGAAGAACAATCCGGAGTTGAAGAAGGCCGTGGACGACCTCGCGGCGGAGCGTGCGAAGGACCTGGCGGCGGAGGCGAATCAGATCGCGGAGGACCAGAAACGGCTGGATCGGGCGGCGAAGGACCAGGCCGACGCGGCGCGGAAGCGGGCGATGGACGCCGCGGCGAAGAAGCAGAAGGAATTGGGCGAGAAGGCCGAGCAACTGCGCAAGGACACGAAGGACGACGCGAAGGTGGCGGGGGCGGAGGCGCTGCCGAAGGAGCCGTTCGACAAGGCGAACGAGCAGATCGCCAACGGCAACGCCGTCGAGGCGATGACCGAGCAGGAGAAGGCGGCGCGGGAATTGGACCGGCTGGCGGACGCGCTCGAAAAGGCCGCGGGGGACCGGCGGGATCCGAAGAAGGCGGCGCAGCAGTTGGCGAAACTCGAGGACGAACTCCGCAAGAAGGCGGCGGAGAACACGGAGCCGAACGACGAGCTTCGCAAGAAGCGCGAGAAGGAACAGGAGGCGGTGAAGCGGGCGACGGAGAAGCTGTCGACGCCGCCCGGCGACGAGGAGGCGAAGAAGGCGAAGGAGGACGCCCTCGAGAAACTGGAGCGCGCGAAGAAGGCCGCGGCCGAGGACCCGGCGAAGGCCGACGCGGCGATGAAGGACGCGGCGGACGCCTTGAACAAGCTCGCGGAGAAGCTGCCGACTCGCGAGGAGCGGATGAAGGCCGCGAAGCAGGAACTGGAACGGCTCCAGCGCGAGCAGGACGCGCTCGGCAAGGAGATCCAGGAGAAGGCCAAGGGGCTGGAGAAGAAGGCGGACGAAGCGAGTCGCAAGGAGGCCGCAGAAAAGCTGGCCGACGCAGCGAAGAAGCAGGAGGAGTTGGCGAAGAAGATCGAACAGCTCGATGCGCCCGGGCTGGAGAACCGCCGCGAGCAGGCGGCCGACGCGGCGCGGAAGGCGGCCGACGATTTGAAGCAAGGGCGCACGCAGGACGTCGGCGCGTCGCAGCAGGACGCGAAGCGCCGGCAGGAACAGCTCAAGCAGGCGCTCGACGGCCAGAAGCCGAACGACCAAAAGGCCGACGAACTGGCGAAGAAGCAGAAGGAGATCGCGGACACGGCGGCGAAGGCGGATGGCAAGCCGATGCCGAACCAACTCCAGCGGCTCCAGGAGGAGCAGCGCGACCTCCGCAACGAACTGGCGAAGATGAACGAGCCGAGCGACGTGGAGCAGTTGAACCGGACGAAGGACGCCGTTCGCAAGGCGGACGAGTCGCTGCAGCGCAACGACGCCGACGAGTTGAAGAAGAAGACGAAGGAGGCGGCCGAGGAATTGGACAAGCTCGCGGACCAACTGGCGGGCGCGGAATCGGACCGGCGGCGCGCCGAGCGGATCGCGGAGAAGCAGGAGGCGGCCGCCGAGAAGGCGAAGCAGCAGGCGGGCAAACCGTCGACGCCGGAGCAGACCGAGGCGGCGAAGGAGGAGCTTCAGCGGCAGATCGAGGATTTGAACCGGACGCGCGCCGGCGACGCTCAGGAAGAGAAGAAGAAGGCGGCCGACGCGCTCGAGAAGCTCCGCAAGGAGCCGAACCCGGAGAAGGCGCCGAAGCTGCAGAAGGACGCGGCCGACGCGACGCGGGCGATGGCGGACAAGATGAACGGCGGAAAGCCGGAGGAGACCGCGAAGAAGGAGCCGGGCGAGCGCGGGAATCCGGACGCGAACAACGAGGGCGATGCGGCCGACGGGCAGCTTCCGTCCAAGAAGGACGCGCAGGCGGCGCGGGACCTCGCGAAGCAGGAGCGGGACTTGAAGGGCGAACTGGCCAAGGCGAACGAGCAGGGCCAGCAAGGCCCGACGGCCACCGACAACAAGAAGGCCGACGAGTTGGCGAAACAGCAGCAGCAGCTCGCCGACGAGGCGAAGCAGCTCGCGGAGGAGGCGGGGAAGAACGGCGAGGCGCAGGCCGGCCCGGCGAAGGAGGCCGCGAAGCAGGCGCAGGAGGCGGCGGACCAGCACAAGGCCGGCGCGCCGGAGCGCGGGCAGGCGGCCGGCGAGAAGGCGCAGCGGCAATTGGAGCAGGCCGCGAAGGCGAACCCGGACAACGCGGCCGGTCAGAAGGCGAAGGCGCTCGCCGAGAAGCAGAAGGAGTTGAACCAGAAGGCCGGCGAGCAGGGGAAGGACGCCGGCGGGAACGCGGCCCAGCAACAGAAGCAACAGGGCGACCTCGCCAAGCAGGCGGGCGACCTGGCCGACAAGCTCGAAGACGCGGCGAACGAGCCGGGCAATCAGAAGGTCGACGGCGACAAGCTCAAGAAGGCCGCCGAGAAGGCGCGCGAGGCGAAGCAGCAGATGGAACGCGCCCAGCGCGAGGACGGCGCCGGCCGCAAGCAGAACGCCGAGGAGGCCCGCCAGCAGGCGGACAAGGCGCTCGACGAGGCGAAGAAAGAGGCCGGCGACGCCGCGGGCGATCCGAAGGAACCGATGGGCGATCCGAAGGGCGGCCCGAAGCCCGGCGAGAACGCGAAGCAGGCCGGCAAGGCCGCCAAGGAGGCCGAAGGGAAGATGGACCAGGCCGGCCGCGAACTCGGCAAGAAGCAGAACGACCAGGCGCAGAAGTCGATGGAGCAGGCCGCGAAGAAGCTCGACGACGCCGCCAAGCAACTCGGCGACGGCAAGGGCAAGTCCGGCGACTCCACCACGCCCGGCGGCAACGACGGCTCGGACAAGTCGCCGACCACGCAGGTCGAACTGCCGAAGGACCTCCAGCAATACCTCGGCAAGCCGTGGGGCGAACTCTCCGGCGAGGTGAAATCCAAGATCATCCAGGATCTGAAGGCGAAATACGGCGAGGACTACGCCCGCGTCATCAAGCTCTACTTCGAGTCGATCGCCGAACGGA
>CAYVRB010000326.1:0-6644 GCA_964453375.1 uncultured Alcaligenaceae bacterium | reverse complement strand
GGGGCTGCGGCGCCCGAGCCCGCGCCCCCCCCACCGAAACCCCCCACCCACAAAACCGTATTTAACCGCCGCACGCCGCGCCCCCCACTCCGCACTTCTTTTCGACATTCTCTTTTCGGACGCCGCCGTCGTCGTCGTGAACAAGCCCGCCGGCGTCACCACCGTCCGCAGCGCCGAGGACCGCGAGGAGTTCGGCGACGGAAAACGCTTCCTTCCCAAGACGCTCGCGGACCAACTGCCGGCCGCGCTCGGCGCGCCGGACCGCCCCGTCGTCGCCGTCCACCGCCTCGACCGCGACACGACCGGCGCGATCGTCTTCGCCCGGAATAAAGCCGTCGGCCAAAAGCTCATGGCCCAGTTCCGCAAGCACACCGCCGATCGCCGCTACCTCGCCCTCGTCCGCGGCGAGCCGCAATCCGGCCGGATCGAGAGCGCGTTCGTGCCCGACCGGGGCGACGGACGGCGCGGCAGCGGAACCGGCGACGAGGAGCGGAAGGCCGTCACCCACGTGAAGGTGCTCGAACGCTTTCCCGGCTTCGCGCTGGTCGAGTGCCGACTGGAAACCGGCCGCACGCACCAAGTGCGCATCCACCTCGGCGAGGCCGGCACGCCCCTCTGCGGCGAGACCGTCTACGACCGCCCCGTGAACGGCGCGCCGCTCCCCGACGGCAGCGGCGCGGCGCGGCCGATGCTCCACGCCGCCGAACTCGGCTTCACCCATCCCGCCTCTGGCGAGCGGATGGCGTTCACCGTGCCGCCGCCGCCCGACTTCGCCACGCTGCTCGCGAAGCTGCGAGGCGCATCGTGAGCGGACCCCGCCGCGTCGTCGCCATCGATTCCCACACCGGCGGCGAGCCGACTCGCATCGTCGTCGAAGGCGGCCCCGACCTCGGCGGCGGATCGCTCGCCGAACGGTGCAAACGCTTCCGCGACCACCACGACGACTTCCGCTCGTTCGTCGTCAACGAGCCGCGCGGCTCGGACGTCCTCGTCGGCGGGCTGCTCGTTCCGCCGGGCGATCCGTCCTGCTCGGCCGGTATCCTCTTCTTCAACAACGTCGGCACGCTCGGCATGTGCGGCCACGGCACCATCGGCCTGCTCGCCACGCTCGCCCATCTCGGCCGCGTCGGCCCCGGCGAACACCGCATCGACACGCCCGTCGGCCCGGTCTCCGCGACGCTCCACGACGCGAACCGCGTCTCGGTGGCGAACGTGCCGAGCTATCGTTCCGCGAAGAAGGTGATCGTCGAAGTGGACGGCTTCGGCCGCGTGGCCGGCGACGTGGCGTGGGGCGGGAACTGGTTCTTCCTTGTCCACGACCACGGCCAACGGATCGCGAAAGAGAACGTCGAACGGTTGACCGACGTGGCATGGCGCATCCGGCAGGCGCTCGCGACGGCCGGCATCGCCGGCGACGACGACGGCGAGATCGACCATATCGAACTCTTCGGCCCGCCCGCCGACCCCGCGAACCACGGCCGCAACTTCGTCCTCTGCCCCGGCAAGGCCTACGACCGCAGCCCCTGCGGCACAGGCACGAGCGCCGCGCTCGCCTGCCTCGCCGCCGACGGCCAGCTCCAGCCCGGCGAGGTCTGGCGGCAGGAGAGCGTGATCGGCAGCGTCTTCGAGGGCACCTACGACCCGCTCGCCGACGGCCGCATCCGCCCCCGCATCGCCGGCACCGCCTACGTCACCGGCGAAGTCGTCCTCCTGCAATCCCCCGGCGACCCGTTCCCGCACGGGCTGCGGTAAGGAAGATTATCCTCTTCACTTGGAAATGACGGAGAGGGCGAAGAACAAATCGCCGAGCGATGGCGCGATTTGAATGATTCGCCTTCCCGGAACCAAGAGATCACGAAACCCCGAAAGAGCGAAACCCCGAAAAGAATCTCGTCTCGACGTTTCGAGATTTCGCTCTTTCGGGGTTTCGTGATCTCTTGGAGCGATTTGAATGACAGCCCGTAGAACTTCACCGCGTTGTTGTGCAGCGGTTCTACTGGTCCGCCTCCGGAAGAACGCGATTTGAATGATTCCTCTTCTCGGAACCAAGAGATCTCGAAACCCCGAAAGAGCGAAACCCCGAAAAGAATCTCGTCTCGACGTTTCGAGATTTCGCTCTTTCGGGGTTTCGTGATCTCTTGGAGTGGTTTGAATTACAGCCCGTAGAACTTCACCGCGTTGTCGTGCAGCAGCTTCTTCTGGTCCGCTTCCGGCTTGTCGGAGATGATCTGCCGCAGGGCCGTCAGCCAGTCGGCGTAGGAGCCAGCCGCCAGCACCACGGGCCAGTCGCCGCCGAACATCACGCGGTCCCAACCGAAGGTCTCCGTGATGTGATGCACCACCGGGGCGATGTCCTCGGCCTTCCACTTCCCCTTCTCCCAACCGTTCGCGAGGAAGCCGGAGACCTTGCACATCACCCCCTTCTTCGCTGCGAGGGCGGCCGTGTTCTTCTTCCAGGAGGCCCACTGCTCGTCGGTGAACTTCGCCTGCGGATTGCCGCAGTGGTCGAGGATGAACCGCGTGTTCGGACATTGCTCGACGAGCTTCACGAAGTTTGGCAGGTCGGCCGGGCGAACGCAGAGGTCGTAGCTGAGGCCGAGGTCGCCGAGGAGTTGGATGCCCTTCACGAACTTCGGATCGAGGCAGTAGTCCGGCGGCGTCTCGGGAACGTGCAGCACCTGACGGATGCCTTTGACGTACTTGTTGCCCTTGAACTGCCCGGCGTACTTGGCGAAGCCGTCCGAGTTCGGCCGGCCCGACACGACCGCGGCGCAGGTCGGCGTCTTGCCACCCGTGCAAAGCTCGACGAGATAATCCGCCTCGGCCTGCTGCTGCTCCGGCACCACGTCCACTTCCATGTAAACCGCCTTCACGACGTTCAGCCCCTTCGTCGCCTCGGCGAATTCCTTCGGCGTGAAGCTGGCGTCGTAGACCGACCCTGGCTTCAGCCAGCCGAGCTTGAACTTGCTCAGGTCCCAGAGGTGCTGGTGGGTGTCGACGGCCGGAAGCATGGGTTTGTCCTTGGAGAAGGCGGCGGGCGCGAGCGCGGCGGCGGCGCCGGCGGCGAGGAAGTCGCGGCGGTTCATGGAGAGGCCCTCGGAGATGGGGCGATTGTATGCGGCCCGGAACGGAAGGGTGAGCGCGGAATTTCGTTGTCCGCGTCCGCCGGCGCGGTCAGAATAGGCCGATCCGCCAAGAGTCCCTTCCCATGGATTTCGTCGATCTCTTCTTCCCGGAGCCGGCGCAGGCGATGCACTTGCGGCGCATCGCGCACTTGCAATCGCTCGCGCTGCGGAAGCAATCGGACGTCACGCGGGAGGAATTCGACGCGTTGGAGCGCGAAGTTCGCGACGCGCGCGTCTACCTGACGGCCCTGAGCCAGCTGCTCGTCGAGAAGGGGATCGTGAAGCCGGAAGATCTCCAGGCGAAGGTTTTGACACTCCTGCCGCCGATTCCGGCGCCGGCCGCTCCGGCGGACGAGAACCCGTTCGCCGGGCTGAAATAGGGATCGGGAGAATCTATGCCGGGGCATCGCGATCCGTTGTTGATCGTCGGACAAGTCATGGTGGTCGTGCTGTTCGTGTCGGCCGCCGTCATCCTGCCGCTGTACTTCCGCCATCGCTTGCGAACCGACCACCACGACATCCGCGACGAGGCCGAGCGGCGCGGCTGCCGCGTGCGTTCGATCCGCTACGATTGGTTCGGCGGGTTCCGCGGCCCGCTCGCCGGGGAACTCCGCGCCCGCCGCAGTCGCACCTACCGGGTCGAGTGCGAGGAGGACGGTCGAAGCCGGCTCGCCGGCGTGCTGATCGGCCCGCGCCGCAACTACGAATCGACCGAACAACTGACGTGGCGATGGTATGACGAAGTCGAATTCTAAATTCCGATTCGGGAGCATGACATGGACTGGCCCAAGTTCGTGAAGCGATTGCTGCTGGTGGACGCGCGCATCAGCGATGCGGAGGCCGCCATGCTGCGGCGTGCGGTCCTCGAAGGCGGCGTCGACCGCGACGAGGTCAAGTTCCTCGTCCACCTCAAGCACTCGGCCGTGACGGTCCATCCCGATTTCGACAAACTGATCGTCGAAATCCTTCGCGCCGTGGTGCTCAAGGACGGCGTCGTGTCGGACGCCGAGGTCGATTGGCTGCGCGACGTGCTCCTCGCGGACAAGCACGTCTCGGAGACCGAGCGGGAGTTCGTGAAACAGCTCCGCAAGGAGGCGAAGCAACTCAGTCCGCGATTCAAGAAACTGGAAGCCGACCTCGACAGCATCCGCGAGACCGACGTGTGGGGTTGAGTCCGTAGGCTATCGGGATGACCCACCGCATACTCGTCACCGGCTCCGCCGGTCGGCTCGGCCGCGCCGCCGTCAAGGCGCTCGTCGCGAAGGGGCACCACGTCGTCGGCCTCGACGTGCGCCCGACCCCGGGGCTGCCGCCGGGGCAATCGCTCGTCGCCACGCTCGGCGACGTTTCGGTCCTCCGCGCCGCTCTGAAGGGGATGGATCGCGTGATCCACCTCGCGGCCACTCCGGACGACGCGAAGTTCCCGCGCGGCGCGGCGCCCGACGACGGCGACAACTTCCTCGACGGCCTCGTGCCGAACAACATCGTCGGCCTCTACCACCTGCTGGAAGCGGCCCGCGTCGAACGGGTGCCGCGATTGATCCTCGCCAGCACCGGGCAGGTCGTGGACCGGCACATCGACGCGAAGCAGATCCCGTTGAACGGCTCGGCCCGCTTCGCCCCGCGCTACCTCTACGCCTGCACGAAGGTGTTCCTGGAAGCGATCGGCGAGGTCTATTCCCGCGAGCACGGGATGGCCGTAATCGCCGTGCGGCTCGGCTGGTGCCCGCGCGATTTGGGACAGGTGGCCGAGATTGAGCGGAGCGTCGAGGACCAGGACGTGTACCTCAGCCCCGGCGACGCCGGGCGGTTCTTCGCGGCCGCCGTCGAGTCGAAGGACGTGAGCGGCTTCCACGTGGCGTACGCGACGAGCCGGCACAAGACGGAGCTGATCTACGATCTGACGGAGACGACGGCACTGACGGGCTTCGCGCCGCTGGATATATGGCCGACGGGGTCGGCGGAGTGGTAAGTCGATTAACCGTCCGGCGTGTCCAACAACTGTTGCAATCTCGCGGCCAACTCGGGCGGGAACTTCGAGGGCCACGTCTCGTCGATCGTGCCGATGTCGATGAAGTCGCCGAGGTGAACTTGGTCCTTCCGTCGGTACGACGTGAGCTTCATCCGCACCAGCGCTTCCAACGACAGCACGCGGAAGTCCGACGCCGCTTCCGATTCGCTCAACTGCGGTGTCGGCAGCAAGTACTCTTTCCGAACCTTCTCGCCGGCGAAGATCACGTGGACCGCGTCGCGGGCCTTCGCGCCGGGGCCGTCGAGGAACATGTCGATGCTGGCCGCGTGGCGGTAGACGAAACCGGCGCCCTCCATCGCGACCTTCGCGGCTTCCAAATCGGTTCGATTGAGAAGGATGTCCACATCCTGCGTATTGCGCACCGCGGCAGCGTCCACGCGGCCGATCCACTCGGCGACGGCGTTCCCGCCGATCACGGCGTAGGGGATGCTGTGCGACTCCAGCGCGGCCGACGCGCGACGCAAGCGGTCGCGGACGGCTTCGGCTGCGGCCATGCTACGCTCCCAGCCTGAGATCGCGGTGGTACCCATGCTTCCAATATACCGTCGATCAGCCCCGCCGCTATATTGGTCCCATGAGCGGCACCGCCGAGAAATACCTCCGCCCCGAAGTCGTCCGCCAAGTCGCGCGGCTCGACCTCCGCGCCAAGTTCATCGTCGAAGGCTTCCTCACGGGCCTCCACTCGTCGCCGTTCCAGGGCTTTTCCGTCGAGTTCTCCGAACACCGCAAATACAACCCCGGCGACGACATCAGCGACATCGACTGGAAGGTCTACGCCAAGACCGGCCGGTATTACGTCAAGAAGTTCCGGGCCGAGACGAACATGACGGGCCACCTCGTCATGGACCTCTCGAAGTCGATGGGCTACACGTACCGCCAGGAACTCACGAAGTTCGAGTACGGCATCTGCCTCGCGGCGGCGCTCGCCTACCTGATGATCCACCAGCAGGACCCGGTCGGCCTCGTGACCTTCGACGAGAAGATCCGCAACGTGCTCCCGCCGAAGAGCAAGCGCAGCCAGCTCGGCACGATGCTCGGCGTCCTCGCGAACCTCCAGCCGACGGGGCCGACCGACATCGCGAACGGCCTGTTCCAACTCGCCGGGCTGATCCGGGGCAAGTGCCTCATCATGGTCTTCAGCGACCTGCTGACCGACCCGGACCCGGTGATGAAGAGCCTCTATCGGCTCCGGCACGCGGGGCACGAAGTCATTCTCTTCCACATCCTGGACGAGGCCGAGGTGAAGTTCCCGTTCACGGGGCTGAACGATTTCGAGGACCCGGAGACCGGCGCGATCGTGCGGGACATCGACGCCCGCGGCATCCGCGAGGATTATCTGCTCAGCTTGAATGAATTCCAGGAGACGTGGAAGCGCGAGTGCGGGCTGGCGAACGTCGATTACGTTCCGATGGACACGAGCGTCGGGTTCGAGAAGGCGCTGATGGAATACCTGATCCAGCGGACGCGGCGGTTTTCTTGAAAGCCCG
>CAYVRB010000325.1:0-6677 GCA_964453375.1 uncultured Alcaligenaceae bacterium | reverse complement strand
GGTGTGCGCGTGCCCCTACCTGAAAACAAGAAGTTAATTTATGGGAAGCGTATGACACGCCGTTTAGGAGGGCCGCGAGCCGCTTCGCATCGATGGCCAGCGGTGCCAAGTTGGCCTCAGCCATCGTGGCCCCCTTCCAATTCGGCGCTCGCGCTATCAAACTTCTCGACCATTGGCTTCGCCCCGTCCCGCACGTCGCGACAGGCGATGCACTTGAGGCCGTAGGCGCGAAGTAGGGTCTTGAGGGCGAGTTTGAGGCGGTAGTCCGAGTCGCGGGGCGGCTGGTGGTGAACCTCGGCCAACGGGTCCTTGGCCGGTCGCAAGATCAGAAGCACGTCGGGTTCGTTGGGCGGGGTCGTCATCCAGCGCCCCCTTCAAACTCTTCGATAGGCTCTGGCGCATAATCGATCGTCCTTGAGTGGGTGTTCTGGGGCCCTCGGCCGAGACTCCCGATTCCATTTTCTTCTCTGGAAGTGCGTACGACGTTGTACGACGCTGACCCGGCCTCCCCCGTTTTTTCGGCAATATTCGTTGGTTTTTCGGAGGTTTCCGTGTCAGCGTCGTACGTTCTCGATTTCGCAACGTCGTACGCTGACGTGTCAGCGTCGTACGCCGGTTCCGGGTGGGGGCGGAAGGTGCGGACGATCTTGTGATTCGCCGCGCGGTTCGATTCCCACACCCCCATCCCGGCCTTCGCGAGCGATTCGAGGAATTCTTCGGCCTTGTCCTCGGTCGGGAACCGGCGCGACTGGCCGCGCTGCAGCTCGCGGCGTGTAATCCCGCCCTGAGTGCGGATCCACGCCAAGACGCGCTTGCCGACACGGAGGTCCTCCGGTTCGGCGACGGCAGCCTGAATGCGTGCCAACTCGCATGCGAACCATTCGGCCAGTTCGATGCCGCGCTCCACGTCCACGGCTTCGACTTCCTTGCCGTCGCCGTCGGATGACCAGCGGCACAAATGGCGAATGTGCGCGAACCGCAGCGCGTACGCTTCGAGTTTCACGAGGCTCGCGGCCTCGCCGTCGTCGGACGTGAAAGCCCGTTCGCGGTTGCGGTTGAAATACTCGACGAACTTGCGTCGTGCGGCGGGGGAGAGCCGGTTCGAGGCCGGCGAGGGTTTGCCGTTGAAGTATTCGTGTCCGAGCCGTCGGAGGTCGAGGATGAGGTTGGCCAGGTCGTCGACGTGCCCATCGTCAACTTCGACGTTGGACCACTGTGTCAGTCGGTCCGGCGGATAGGCGAGTAGGATGCGGGCGAACAGGCCAGAGGCGATGTTCTCGCGTGTCATGAGACCATCAAGGACGATCGGTTGGATGCTGCCAGCGATGTTGACGAGCGTGTTCCTCACACGGATTGTGCGCGGTTCGCCGGTCTTCCGGTCCACGGTCAACGAACCCGAATCGAAAATCGACAGCCAACGAGACCGGTCATTGCCACCGGACCGGCCCTTGTACCGGGCGAATGAATCGAGCCAACTCGACGCCTCGTCGGATGCGAGCCAAAGCCCGCGCGGGTTGCCGCTCAGGATCGGCGCCAATGCCTCCAGAGTCGCGTCCGAGACCCGGAATCGGAGGGTCGGCGGCTTCTTCGGTTCCTCGTCCAGTTCGCCGTTCTCGAATTTCGCCAAGTCCTCGGCATAGCGGGACTGCAGCCGTTCGGATTCCTCGTCCAGTTTGTCCTCGACGGCCGTGACCGCGTCACCGATTATCGCACTTGGCGGGGATTTCGCCGTCGAACTGCGACCGATCCATACGGCCCAAATGGTCGGATAGATCTTCCAGCCGCGCTTCGGGATGATGACCCGCGTCGTGCCGATGGCCGCACCCAGCACTGAGAGGAGCGGCATGCCGACATAGGCTGGATCGGCCGTGGTCGCCTGCGACACTACGCGGCAAAATTGCTGCACCTTCTCCGGCAAGCAGTGAATTGGAAACGGCACGAAAGGTGGTACCGGAACCGGCGGATCGCTGCCCGTCGCCCCGCCGGCCGAAACGGGCTTACTGTTCCCCCGCGATGCAAGCTGAGCTACTTTCACCCGCGCGGTCGTCATGCGTAGGCCCCTTGTTCATACTTGGCTCCATGGAAGCTCACGACCGCTTCTTCGAGGTTTTCGATCCGCTCGCGATGGTCGACCGCCTCCCCGCGCAACCAATCGCAGGTCGGGCCAAGGATGTCCGCGAGGATCGGCGTGATCGCCATGCGGACGGCCGGGATGCGGAGCGCGCTGGCGAGCAAGTCCGCAACCTCGTGTGGCCGGTGCTCGAGCGCGAGGGCCATCATCGCCAACCCGCTATCCGACGCCCGCTCCTTCTCGGCCGTGATCGCGCCGTGGATGTTCCACTGGCGCATCTCGGAGGCGGCCTTCGCTTCGGCGTCGCCCCGCGTGGCCGCAACGTGCATCGCACGTTCGGCCTCCGCGAGATCGGCGAGCAACGGGTAAAGCCGGTTGCGTGGGTAGTACGAGGTCTTGGCGATCGTCCTCAGGCCGTCGATGGTGTCGGGCAATATGAGGCCCATGCCCGGCGGCGAGAGAGGCTGGACGGGCAGGTCGATGACGGTGTCGATCTCTTCTTGGCCCTTCTCGACGGCGGTCGGGCGTATACTGTTCTGGGCAGTCATGATGCCCACCTCCGTGCTGATAGCCGATGCCCGCGAGTGATGATCGCGGGCATCGGCGTTTAGTTGGCGGATTTTTGTTCGCCGTCCCGAATCGGTGCCCAGATTGCGCTCCACTCGTTGCGCGGCGGGCAACCGTGCCTAATCCATTCCTCGATCTCAACGACCAACCACCGCTGGCCATGGCCAATACGGATCGGCTTGGGCACTCGGCCGGCGCTATCGTCGCGCAAGATCGAGGCCGGGCTACGGTCGAGAAGCCGCCCGAGCGTCTCAGTGTCGATGGTTAGGCACTGTGGATCAGTTAGTCTAATTAGCGTCAACATGATGGCAAGTACTCCAGTGGGCAACCATGAGCGTGATTATGCCGGGTTGGTCATGGTGACTGCGATGCTGGCCGACTGGGATGGTACGTCGGAGTTGATGCGATGATGAATCCGGCATGGGCGAGTGAATAGCCGATCCGTAGAGAGGAGTTGTTGAATCGGAGCGGATGAGAAGAGGGCCCGGTCGGCAGATGTGTGTAGGCGTAGGGCAGGCCGAGGGAAGTGTGAATCGAGCGCGAAGAGGTGGACCGAGTTCGCTGGCTTGGTCGGCCAACCACTCTGAGGGGTTTTGGGCTTTGAAAAGAGCCGGACCAAAACATGCTATTCGCCCGTGCATGGCGTCAAGGGGTCAAGAGGGAGATTTTCGAAAATAATGTACATTTTGGGAATTTTGTACATAAGTACATGTAGCGTGGCGGGATTGAAGTCGCGTCATCGAGCGTCTTGAGGGTGCCAAAGTCGCTCCCGACGTGCCGCGCGGACGGCCAGCACTTCGACTTTCTCTCGGCTCCCCGGCAGCGCCGCCGTCGGTTGCGGCATTTTCGGCCGGCCCGTTCGGCGGCCCGGACGGTTTCCGATGCCACGCTTGGCATACTTGCTCAGGCTCGGGAACCGATCCCGCACGCCGGGCGCTTGGAAGCAACTCCAGCACAGGCTGCGGGGCCGGTTCACCTTCGCCCGCCCGCAGGCCCTGCAGGCCGTCGCCTGCGGCGGCTCAGCGACGAACGCCGGCGGCCGGCTCGAGCAGCCGCCGTACCGCCCCCGCCGACACGCCCAGCGACGCCGCGATCGCGGTTTGGAAGGCCTGTCCCCGTCGCATCGCCGCCGCCCGCTCGCGCAGCTCCGAGTCGCGGACGGCCAGGCAACAGCGACGCAGGTAAGCGTTCAACTCGGCGAGGTCGTTCACGCGCGGGACGGGAGTCGCCCATTGTCGCTGGAGGTCGAACGCCCGGTTCTCGACGCGCGGCTTCTCTGTGGCCGTCGCCGGCAAGCAGAACTTCGGCGTGAACGGGTAGTGCGACGCCAAGGCCGCGTACTGCGGATGCAGCGTCCGCTCCCGGCCCTGGTAGAGGTGGATCGCCACGGTCTTCGGATCGTCCCACCACAACTGGGACGCAACCGAAAAAGGCGAAGGCTTCGACCGTCCCGTGCAGGATCGCTTCGGTCCGTTCCGTCGGCAGCGCGATGGCGAACGGCGCGTTCGAGTAACTCCAGGTGACGATCAGGACTGGAACTTGCCGCCGGCCGTCCGGGAAGTCGACGTGGATGTGGCCGAAGTCGGCCTCCGCGCGGACACACGGCCGGTGCTCCAGGGGGGTGAACGTCTCGCGGCGATCGAGGCGTTGCCGGCGCAGGTAGCGGCGGATCTGGTCGTACTTGCCAGTGTACCCCTTCTCGGTGACCAGCCGGCGGTAGATCTGGGACGCGGTGTGCCGCTGTTTGCGCGGGGCCGCCTCATCGGCGGCGAGGATCTCGTCGACGAACGGTCGGAACGGACCGAACACCGGGGTGGGCCGCGCCGTCCGCGGCCGGGTCGATCCCGGTTCCGGGTTCTCCAGGGCCTTGAGGATCGTCTTGGGCGAGTGGTGCAGTTGGTCGGCGATCTGCCGGATGGTCAACCTGTCGCGACGCAACTGACGGATGCGGGCATGTTGGTCCACCGTGAGCATCCTTGTCCCCCTGCGGCGGCATCATCGCCACACGCAGGGCTGTGCTACGGTGTTTCCCTTTTCGAAGCCGATCCCGTTTCCCGTCCCGAGGCCGATTACCAGCCAGTCGGCTTTGCCGTCAGGCTCGTCATGCCGGCGGGGCCGTAGGCGTACTCGGTCGTCTTGTCGTTGTCGTCGCCGACGGTGCCGTCGACGTAATGCTCGATCGTCTTCGTCGTGCGGCCGAGGTCGTCGTACAGCGTGCGCGCGACGATCGCCTTCGGGTCGGTCGTCTCGTAGGTCAGGCCGGCGGAATCGTAGGTGACGCTCGATACGAGGACGGTGTCGGAGCGCGAGGGGACGGAGCCGGGGCGCGTCCAGGCGGAGCCGCCGTTGGTGCCGACGTCGACGGTGGCCGTGACGCGGTCGCCGGCGTCGTAGTAGTGGCCGGAGTAACTGACGCGGGCCTTGGCGGTGCCGGAGGTGCTGGCGGGGGTGCCGAGGGCGCCGGTGTCGGTGGCGTCGTGGTTATGGGCAGGTATGATTTGCGTAGTAGTTTCCGTTTTGAAGCATGACGGCACATGCCCTTTATTCAAGGTGAAATGAAAAAAAATTTGAGAGTCCCCAATCACGATCTTGCTGCTGAACATCGCGAAGCAATTGTACAATATTGTCGAAAATAATATTTCCCATTGCAGACCGACTTGCCTCTGAATTCTGCCATACTATTTTTACCGGACGCTCGACATCGTTGGAGAGTCGATCCCATAGCGCTGCCAAATTAGCGCCATAGTTAGGCCCAAAATCTAGCTTTTCGGCAAGAATGACATGTAGATCTTGTTCGCTCTTAATGTCACTGCCTTGCAATACTACGTCCATACTTATTTCCAATTAGGGATTTGATAGAGTCGACCATAGTGATCCGGCGTCACATAAGCCAGTCCGTCGCTCGAGTAAAGCAATCTAGCATTCGATTGATTAGGGTGATTTCGGCCCATAGTATTGCTCATTCCAATGTCGGCTTCATACCAAATACGTCCAGGCGCTATCGGCAGTCCAATTGACGCTGGATTTCGAAAAACGTCTCCACCCATTTGGCCGCCAGGCACACTGTTATTCAATGCTTTGCTCGGCTCCCAGCCTGCTGCAACCGCCTGGGGCCTTGTCACATAGTTTGATGGCAATTGCCCATTAATTCGTAAATTCTCCATTACATTATTCGCAAATTCAGCGGAACGTAGGTCCTCTTTCAATCGCAAGGCGTTCGATAGATTGTGCCCTGTGCCGGGATTCTCGACATCCAACAGTCCAATACGAGGCCGATATGCGGGATTCGCTGGCCAAACTCGCAATCCTCCGTTGTAGCCGCGCATGGAATTGGCGCCTGCAAGAGCGCCGCCCGCACCAAAAAAGACTTCGGAGGCAACCGGCGACGCTGCCCGCAGAACGGCACTTAAATCTCCTCGGTTAATCCCATCTCCCAAAAGCGTGCCTTGTAAAGCGCCGACTTCGCCCTGGTTGCGTGGAAGCCGATATTGGTTCCTTAACTCGTCGTATATATGCCATTGGCCACTGATGTTCCGGTAGAGGGGATCACCGTTCGGTTTATCGAAGTACATGCTCGGATGTGTTGCGGACATCACCGGGCGCACTTCGGCAGTGCTCGGGGTTAAAACGACAGGAACGATAACCGGGCGCCGATAGTTATCGTTGCGAGGATCCGGTTGCAGACCGCTCGGATCGAGTCTGTTAGCCGGGTTGTTTTCTTCCCACCGATACACATTCTCGTCCGGTTGCTGTCCAAGCGGATCAGCCTGGAATGGTCGTCCCAATGTCGAGCCAATGTCCGTTCGGCCTCGCGACTTGTACGATGCCGACACAGAGTCGAAGAACATCCCCTGCCACAATTGCGACCACGCCACATCGCTCGCCCCGTCCCCGTCCGTTGCCCAGTTCGCATCTAGCGCAGTGACGACGCCGAAGGGATCGTAGGCATAGCGTTCCACTACTGTCCCCGAACTATTCGTCAGGGCGGTCACGTTCCAGTTCGCGTCTTGCTGGACCCACAGGCGTTCGCCGAGGGTGC
>CAYVRB010000324.1:0-6683 GCA_964453375.1 uncultured Alcaligenaceae bacterium | reverse complement strand
GGCGGGTCGGCGCAAAGCCTTGACCCGCCCTACAAAATCAACGCCGAACCTGCGGAGTCGACTTGATGTTTGGTTTCGGTCAGTCTCGTAAGCCCAACGCTCCCCCGCCCGGCGAGCGCGCCAAGCTCCTCGGCTTGGATCTCACCGCGTCGCGCATTCGCGGCCTCGCCGTCGCCGGCGGGCACACGAATCCGGTGCCGCTGGATCGCACCACGGACGAATTGCCGCTGTTCATCAATCTCGAGCCGCGCGTGCCGGACGTCGGCCGCAGCGGGTACGCCGCCGCGCGGAAGCACCCGCATCTCGTCTGCTCGAACTTCCTCCCGCAACTCGGCCAGCCGCGCGAATGGCGCGGCACCCGCGCGACTCTCACGCCCGAATCGGCGCTCGCGGCGACGTTCGAGAAGATCCGCGCCGCCGTGCTCGCCGAGGCGGACGCCGCCGCCATCGCCCTGCCCTCGTACCTCGTCGCCCCGCAGGTGAAATCGCTCCGCGAGATCGCCGCGAAGGCGAAGTTCCCGGCGATCGGCACCGCGTCCGCCCCGCTCGCCGTCGCCGCCCACCGCGCGAAGCTCGTCCTCAAGCCCCGCAAACCGTCTTCGTCGCCGAACCCCGAATGGGTCGTGCCGATCCGGCCGCAGGACGCCGGCCCCGGCGAGATCGTCTTCGTGGACGCCGACGAGTTCGCCCTGTCCGCCGCCGTCGTGTCGGTGCAGCCGGCCGAAGTGCGATTGCTGTCGCTGGCCGCGTGGCCCAAACTCTCGATGAAGGCGTGGAAAGACCGGCTGATCGATACCCTTTCGGACCGCTGCGTGCGCCTCTGCCGCCGCGACCCGCGCGATTCCGCCGACGCCGAGCAGGCGCTCTTCGAGCAACTCGACGCGGCGCTCGAGAAGGTCCGCCAGGCGCAGCCGGTCACGCTCGTGCTCCGCGGCGAGAAGTGGTACCAGGACCTCGTGCAGCAGCCGACCGATTTCGACGCGCACTGCATGGCGCTCATCAAGGCGTCGGCCGAGAACCTCCGCGACGTCGTGGCGAACGCCGGCTCGGCGGCGCTGCCCCGCGCCGTCTGGCTGACCGACGCGGCCGCGAAGCTCCCCGGCCTGGCGGCGGCGATCTTCCAGAACGCCTCCGAGCGCACCGAGGTGGCCGTGCTCCCGCCCGACGCCGTCACCGAAGCCGCCGCGGCGCTCCAGGCCCGCTGGCAGGCCGACCGACTGCCGCGCGTCCACCTGGACGGCCTCATCGGGCTGGAGATCGCGACGAAGCCGAAGGTCGAATCGCGCAGCCAGAAGTCCGTGTGACAGGAGTCCCCGATGCGCGCCCGCCCCCGTCCGCCGCAACTCGTGAGCATGTGGATGCTCGACGTCTTCTGCTGCGCGCTCGGCTGCGTCACGCTGCTCTGGCTCGTCAGCAACCGCGACGCGGCGCAGGAAGCCCAGCGCAACAAGGCCGCCATCGCCGAACTCTCGTCGACGCGCTCCAGCCTGCTCAGCACCACGCAGGAACTCGAAGCCACCCGGCGGAGCCTGAACGCCGAGATCGACAACCTGAAGGCCAAGCTCCTCGCCACCACGACCGAACGCGACGACGCGGCGACGAAACTCGCCGTCGCCAAGGCGGACATTTCCACCTTGGAAACCAAGCTCGCCAAGGCCATCGTGCAGGCCAGCGACCTGGAAGACCAGCTCGTCAAGAAGCGCAAGGACGCCTCGGACCTGACCGCGCGCCTCGCCAACGTGACGCAATCGGCCGACGACCTCCGCAAGCTCCTCCGCGACAAGGACGTCGAACGCGACGACCTCGCGCTGAAGGCCAAGAAGGCCGTCGATCAACTCAACGACGCCGACGCCAAGCTCCGGGCGATGACCAAGGCGAACGACGACGCCAAGTCCGACCTCGCCGCCATGCGCAAGACCGTCGACGAACTCGCCTCCGCCAAGGCCGCCGTCCGCGACCTGCAAAAGCAACTCGACGACGCCAACGTGAACATCGTCGACCTGCAAGGGGACAAGAAAAAGCTCGCCGACAAGATCGACCGCCTCCGCATCGAAAGCGACGCCAAATTCGCCGGCATCGCCATGACCGGCAAGCGCGTCGTCTTCGCCATCGACGTGTCGGGCAGCATGAAGCTCCTCGACGACAAGACCGCCGCGCCGCAGAAATGGCCCCTCGTCGTCGAGACGCTCACGAAGGTGATGCGCAGCCTGCCGGAACTCGACCAATATCAGATCGTCCTCTTCTCGCGCACCTCGCGCTACCTCTTCGGCACCGGCGGCTGGCTCCCCTACCGCGGCGAGGAGACCCTCAAGCTCGTCGCCGACAAGCTCCTCGACGAGGACCCCGTCGGCGATACGAACATGTACGACGCCTTCGACCTCGCCTTCCGCCTCAAGGCGAACGGCCTCGACACCATCTACCTCTTCTCCGACGGCCTACCCACCAGCGGCCAGGGACTCCCCGCCGACGCCAAGACCCTCACCGATGCCCAGCGTTCGGATTATCTCACGAAGCACGTGCGCCAAACGCTTAAGCAATCCTGGAACCCGGACCGCGACGCGAAGCGCGTGAAGATCAATTCCATCGGCTTCTTCTTCGAGAGCAACGAGGTCGGCGCCTTCCTCTGGGCGCTCTCGCGCGAGAACAACGGCAGCTTCGTCGGCATGAACAAGCCGTGACTACGCGACGAGTTGCCGGAACCGCTCGCCGAGCGCCGATTCCAGATATGGCTCCACGCCCCAAAATCGCTTCAGTTCCCGGTATTCCCGAACGAACTCGGACACGTCCCCGTCGGGAATCTTCGCGGCCCGAATCAGCACGTTGCGCGCGGTGTGCTCCAGGTTCACAAACTCCACGACGTCGACGCGATACCCGAGGATGCGCAGCGCGAGCGCCCGGAACGCGTCCGTGACGATGTCCGCCACGCGCTCCCGCAGGATGCCGTGGCGCAGCGCCGGCCGCAGCGCCTCGCTCGGCCCGGCCGCCCCCAGTTGGCGATTCAAATGCTTGTGGCAGCACGGCACCGCCAGCACCAGTTTCGCCTCGCACCTCGCCGCCTGCGCGAGCGCGTCGTCCGTCGCCGTGTCGCAGGCGTGCAGCGCGATCACGATGTCCGCCGCCGCGTCGATCGAGCCGATCGCCCCGCACGCGAACGACAGCCCCGCCGCGCCGAGTTCGCCCGCCCGCGCCGCGCTCTTGCGGATCACCGCGTCGTTCACGTCCACGCCGAGGATCGTCGCCGGCCGCTTCAGCGTTTCATTCAAGTAGTGGTGCGCCGCGAGCGTCAAGTAGCTCGATCCGCAGCCGGCGTCGAGGATCGCGAGCGGCCGCTCGAGCCGCGCGAGGCCCGACGGCGCCAGCATGTGGTCGAAGTGCTTGAGGAACTCGTTGATCTGCGTGAATTTCGCCCGGTGGCTCGCCCGCACGCGGCCGTCCGGCGTCGCGATCCCCAGCACTTCGAGCAACCGGTTCGGCAGGCCCTCGCGCAAGGGGTAGTCCTTCGCGCGGTTGTGCCCGGCCTCCGCTTCGACCGAGCCGCCGCGCCGTCGCGCGACGTGGACCTTCCCCCTCTTGCTCGTGCGGACTTCGATCGTCTCGCCGTCCGCTTCGACGTGGATGTTCGCGAACCCGATCGCGAGCGCCTCGGCCAGCAGTTCCGCCGGATCGGCCGCGTTCTTCGCGAACGCCTGGCGGTCGTCGAAGAACTCGAACTGGATCCGTCGCTCGCCGCGCACCGTCACCGGCCGCACCGCGATGCGCGTCCACCGCGTGGCGGTCGTGTTCCGCGGCGCGCCGGCGAACCCCGCGCGCACGAACCCCTCCGAGCGCAGCGCGGCGAGCAGCAGCTCCGAAATCGCGGGATCGTCCATGGGACCGGCATTCTATCCGCCCGCGCGAACCCGCGCTTGCCGGACGTGTCCGTGGACCGGCGGAAAATCGCGGCGCGGCCCTTGCTGCCGTCGCCGGACACGCTACAACAGGTTATCTCATGCCCCGGTAGCTCAGTTGGTAGAGCAGCTGACTCTTAATCAGCGGGTCCAAGGTTCGAGTCCTTGCCGGGGCACTTTCACTTTTTCGATGCTCACCGTCGATTGCAGGCGCCAAGAGCGGTCCCGGTGGCCGGACTCTGCCGACAATTCTCTTGACCGGCCGCATCTCTCGCGGGTCGAATGGGAGCATGTGCTTCCCCGGTTCCGTATCGTCCCATCGACTTCGGACGCCCAAACGGGCGTGGGATTTCGACGCGCTGGGGAACTGGGACTCGCTCACGACCGACGGCGGCAGCCCGCAGACGCGGACGCACAACAAGCAGAACGAGATTACGTCGGTGAGCGGCGCGACGACGCCGACCTACGATGCGAACGGCAACATGACGACCGACGAGACCGGCAAGCAGTACGTCTACGACGCCTGGAACCGGCTGAAGGTGGCGAAGAACTCGGGCGGCACGACGCTGAAGACGTATGTCTACGACGCCTTGAACCGCCGCGTGGCGGAAACGGCGAGCGGCGCCACGACCGACTTCTATTATTCCTCCGGTTGGCAGGTCTTGGAGAAACGCGACACCGCCCGCACCAATGACACCAAAGTGCGTTACGTGTGGAGACCGGTGTACGTGGACGCGATGATCCTCCGCGACCGCGACACCGCCGACGATGGCACGCTGGACGAGCGCCTCTGGGTGCAGCAAGACGCCAACTGGAACGTGACGGCCCTGACGAACAGTTCGGGGACCGTGGTCGATCGCTACGCCTACGACCCCTTCGGCGTCGTGACGATCATGAATGCCGGCTGGACCGGCATCGGTTCGAGCGCCTACGCGTGGCAACACTTGCACCAGGGCGGGCGGCTGGACGCGACGAGCGGCCTGTACCACTTTCGCAACCGCGACTATTCGTCTATGCTTGGAAAGTGGGCAACGAGGGATCCAATTCTTTATGGCGGCCTGGATACGAATCTAACACGTGCTTTTGCCGGTTCGCCACTTTCTCAAAATGACCCAAGCGGATTATCTGTATGTTTTGAATATATTGAGTTAACCGATCGCGGTCTATCAAACATGAGCAACCATGCCGTGACTCCACAGCACTTCCGGGAGCTAGGCATGAAAATCGATCCGCTTGGCGGGCCAAGTTATGGATTTAAGATTACTACATCTGCCGATGTCAGCGCAGAGGACCATATAGTTAATGCCAAGGTGAAACAAGAAGTAAAATCAATGGCGCTGATTGTAAATAACGACCAAACAGAAAAAATATATAATACTGGGAATAGCACCGGGGGATCCGTTGTTATTATGGCCCCTGGGAGGGCAAATCCTTGGCTCGAAGGATGGCAAGACGCAGTCGGGCAGATCATAGACGGAAAGACGGACGGCTCGGCAGCGGCATTTTTGTCAGATTTGGTAATAGATGAACGTGTAAATGGCACGAAAGGAATGACCACTCTACCTGGCGGATTTATTACGAGGGAAACTAGGCTACCCAATATATCCGTTTCCCGTTCAAGAATCTCATGGGATGATTTTCCGGGATGGTCAACTGCGGGGCGCAACGGTCTTGCGCCCAACACGGCCTCTACCCTGGTTTACATGGCGTATTTTCGAGTGACTGTGACAGACAAGGGAGGGAAAGACGATGGCAAGAGTATCGTTGCAGATTTTGCGCTATCGCTATTTGCAAATAGCGATGGGCAGAATTGGACACTGGACAAGAGTCGGTCAAGACTGATTCTAAAGTCTACAATTGGCTACATCAGAAATGGCGTGCAAGTATGGACAGAAAAAAAGTAGCCGCTTTCGCGGTTGGGATATTGATTGCCTCATCCTTGGTATTGCGCACGTATGTTACTCGGGAAATACAAGTGTCATTTGATGACAAGTTGGCCTCCAGGGTAACTTTGGGCATGCGCATGGACGAGGTTGAGCAATTGCTTGGGCGGCCTCCTGGTCGTTACGCCACTGTCGAAACAGAGTATCTGGGTTCGCGGCTCATCCCTTATCATTGCCTCACATGGTGGGAGGGCAATGAGTCCGCCATTGGGATTCTATTTGATGAAAGCAATAGAGTCTGTATTATTGTGCACGAGCCTAGGTCAATGCTATCAGATAGGATGCCCCGAACATCATTCTTTGACAGGGTATATAAATTGTTTTTTTGATGCTTCCACATGCGATGGTCTTGCGGTGACTCCGTACCGCCCCTGGATTTGTCAAAGTTATTACGGCCAATAACATGGCTTAAGTTTATTCGCTGAAGTTCAATTCGCCAGTTCGTCGAAATTTGACTGGCGGTATTTCTTCATCCGGGCGGAGCAGTGGGGGAGTTGGTCAGTGAATGGGGGGGGGTAAGGCGGTCAATGTATTGCGGGGCCTGCACAGAAATTCGTCGCCGAAATGCCGATAGCCGGCGGTGAAACTGGCGAGTACGGACAGCGGAGAGCGTGTAGCGTGCGGCAGCCACGATCGAATTCTGACCCTCACCCCGTCGTCCGCACCCACACCTGCCACCCCTTCCTCACGACCTCGCTGCGGCCCCGCATCGTCGCCAGGAACGCATCGATCGCCAGCTTCGGGCTGCGCTCCGGGGCGGCGTCGATCCACCACTCGTAGTCGTCGAAGCAGACCAGCCCGCCCGGCTTCACCAAGGGCCAGCTCAGCACCGCGTCCGACAGCACGTCCGCCG
>CAYVRB010000323.1:0-6734 GCA_964453375.1 uncultured Alcaligenaceae bacterium | reverse complement strand
CACGAACAGCGGCAGCGCCGGCGCGTTCGGGTTCGGCTCCGCCACGGCGTCCATCGCCGCGCCGCGCACGAGCTCCTCGGTGTCGGCGATGGCCCGCGCCACCAGGTCCGGCAGCTCGCGCGCGATCGCCTCGCGCCGCCGGGGCGCGAACGCCGTCGGCGCGGCCTCCGAGTTCGCCTCGATCTCCTCCACGGCGGCGCGCAGCGCCCCCTCCGGCAGCAGGTCCCAGCGGCGCCGCAGGCACGCCGTACCGAGCAGCCGCCACCGCCGCGGCGTGAACCGCTCCGCCACGAGGTCCAGCATCGCGTCGGCGCGCCCGCCCTTCCACCAATCGTCGCTGTTCATGGTCGACTCGCTCGGCGCCCCCGCGCGCGGGCCACCCCGCCGCGATTGCTACCATGATACGAACCGGCATCGCCCGCCGGTCCGGTTTGCGATCCCGATATTCCGCCCCTTCACCGGCGCGGTTCCATCGGGTATACCTACGGGGGCGAAGGCCGGTCCCGGCACGTGGCGAATCGGGAAGAACCATGCGAACCCTACCGGTCTACTGGCACGAGGGGATGTTCCTTCGCCCCCACCATTTCCAGGCGTCCGACCGCTATTGGGCCGACAACGCCCGCCTCTCCAGCCGCTGGGACGCCCCCTACAACTGGGGCATCCGCCGCATCGACATCGATCGCGACGCCCTCAAGAACTACCGCTTCGTCGTGCGGGCGCTCCAGGCGCGCATGCGCGACGGCACCATCGTCCGCGTCCCGGAAGACTGCAACCTCCGCGAACTCGACCTGCGTTCGGCGTTCGAGCAGCAGAGCCAGGTCGAGGTGATGCTCGCCCTGCCGACGCTCGAAGTCGGCCGGATGAACGTCGGCGGCGCCAACGACGACGACAAGCGCTACCGCATCGAATCCGACGCCCGCGTGCCCGACGAGAACGACGGCAAGAACGAACGCCCCCTGCAGTTCCGCCGCCTGAACCTCTCGCTCCTGCTCACCGGCCAGGACTCCGCCGGCTACGAAACCCTCCCGATCGCCACCCTCACGCGCTCCACGCAGGGCGATACCGCCCCCATCCTCAACCGCACCTACATCCCGCCGATCCTCGCCTGCGAAGCCTGGCCCGAACTCCGCACCGAAATCCTCCAGCCGATCTACTATAAGATCGGCTCGCTCGTCCGCGACCTCGGCACCACCGTCCGCGATCGCGAAATCACCTTCCAGGACACCGACCCCGAAGCGCGCCTGATGTTCGAGCAGGTCCGCCTCCTCAACGAGGCCGCCGCCGTCACCCGCATCCTCGCGCAGACCGACGGCCAGCACCCGCTCCCCGCGTTCACCGAACTCAGCCGGCTGATCGGCCAGCTCGCCATCTTCGGCCCCGATCGCGTCTGCCCCGAACTCGCCAAGTACGACCACGACGACCTCGGCACCGGCTTCTTCGAGCTCAAGCGCATCCTCGACCAGCTCCTCAACATGATCGGCGCCGACCGCAAGTTCCAGCAGCGCCCCTTCAGCGGCAAGGGCCTGCAGATGCAGGTCGACATGGACGAACCCTGGCTCGCCACCGGCTGGCAGATGTACGTCGGCGTCGAATCCAACCTCGCCAGCGCCGAAGTCATCGCCCTGCTCACCAGCGGCCAGATGAACATGAAGATCGCCTCGTCCGACCGCGTCGAGGAGGTCTACGCCCGCGGGCACCGCGGCATGATCTTCCGCCACGAACCCCAACCACCGCGCGTTCTCCCGATCACGAAGAAGGACACGTACTTCTCGATCGAGGCGACCAAGGAGGAATGGCCGTTCGTGCAGCGCACGCGCCGCGTCGCCATCCGCCTGAACGAACGCCTGCTCGCCGGCGACCTCGAAGGCAAACGCGACGTGATGATCAAGGGCCAGCCGAACCGACAACCGATCCTCCGCTTCACCCTCTACATCATTCCTCCCAAGGCCTGATCGGCCGGAGGCTTCGCTCGATGGCGCACGAATTGACCAGCCACGTCCTCCAGGTGCTCGCCTACGGCATGAGCCTCAAGGAGCGCATCCTCGGCGGCGAGAGCGTGCTGCTGGACGCGGAGAACTCCAAGCTGAAGTCCATGCTCTGGGCCGACGGCGCCGTCCGCGGCCACCCGGACTACGGCGACAACGTCCCGCGCCCCGTCCAGCCCACCGCCACCGACTTCCTCGGCGTCCGCTACGCGCTCGCCGTCTGGCTCGACGAAATCTTCATCAACGACGTCGCCGGCGCCAACGGATCGTGGTCCCGCGCGTGGAAGGAGAAATCGCTCGAGTCCGAACTCTTCGGCGGCGGCCAGGAACGCGCCTGGCGCTTCTGGCTCCAGGCCGACCTCGCCGAAAAGCGCCCCGGCGCCGAGGCGGTCGAGGCCTACCTCTGGTGCGTCATGCTCGGCTTCCGCGGCGATCCCGGCCTGCTCAACCCGCCGGAATGGGTCGAACGCGTCCGCCGGCGCGTCATTACCTCGCACCAGCAGGAATTCCGCATGCCCGCCGACCTGGGCATGAAGACGAACGTGCCGGCCCTGCGCGGCCGCGACCGCTTCCGCACCGCCGGCCGCGCGCTCATGGTCGTCGTCGCCGCCGGACTCTTCGCCGGCGCCGCCGTCCTCGCGCAGTATCTCTCCAAGAACGACTGACCCCCTTAACCGCGGACTGCCATGCAATCGATCGTCATGTTCGGCGCCACGTTCGTGGCTTGGATCCGGGGCCTCGTCGGCATCGTCCTTCCGATCTTCGCCGAAGCCGCGGACTTCCGCACCTGGCCGAAGTGGTTCCGCCTGCTCGTCCACGCCATCATCCTCGGCGTCATCTTCTACGGGCTGTGGTACGTCAACAAGCAACCGTTCGTCCAGAACCTGCTCAAGTCCCGCGCCACCAACGCCATCAAGGAGATCTACCTCCCGCTGATCTTCCTGCTGATCTACGTCATCACGTGGCTCGGCTACTTCTGGTGGAAGCTGTTCAACCGCGGCGACGCCGCCGAATTCCCCGACATCGAATCGGCCTGGGACGACGCCACCCGCAAGCTCGCGCAGAGCGGCTACAAGCTCGGCGACGCCCCGCTCTACCTCGTGCTCGGCAAGCCGAGCGCCGGCGACGACGCGCTCTTCCTCGCTTCCGGCCAGCGCATCGAGGTGCGCGCCCCCGTCGCCGTCGATTCCCCCCTGCGCATCTTCGCCGGCCCCGACGCGATCTTCGTCTGCTGTTCCGGCGCCTCCACCTGGGGCAGCTTCGCCGACGCGCTCGCCAATCCGGAAATCGGTTCGCTCGAGGTCGGCAATTCCGCCGGCGCGGGCGCCACCATCACCCCGGGCCAGGCGCTGCAAGGCGTCGATGAAAAAGTCCAGGACGAGTTTTACCGACTCCTGCAAACCCAGAGCGATCGGCCGCTGACGCCCGACGAGGACGCGCGCCTGCGCGAACTCGGCGAAATGATCCAAACGACCAAGGCCGGCGGCGGCGCCCGCCGCGTGAACCTCTCGAACGAAACCCTCGGCCTCGGCCCCCGCCGGCTCGCCTACCTCTGCAAACTCATCGCCCGCGATCGCCGCCCCTGGTGCCCCATCAACGGCATGATGGTCCTGCTCCCCTGGGCCGCCCTCGAAACCGACGAAATCTGCCGCAACGCGCTCGGCGTCCTCGCCACCGACCTCGCCACCACGCGCGCCGCGTTCCGCCAACGCTACTCCCACTTCGTCATGGTCTGCGACCTCGAGCAGGCGACGGGCTTCGACGAGTTCCGACGCGGGTTCCCCAAGGACATGCTCAAGCAGCGGATCGGCCAGCGGCTGCCCGTCGTCCCGGACCGTCCGCCGGAGGAGGTGCCCGCCGTCATGGAGCAGGCCGCCGACTGGATCCGCATGAACGTGCTGGCGTCGTGGGTCATCAAATACCTGCGCATCGACTGGCCGCCGGACCTGCGAGGCGGCGCGTTCGTTCCGCCCCACAACCAGAAGCTCTTCGCGTTCCTCCACGAAATGTTCGTCCGCGGGCCGCGGCTCGGGCGCGTCATGGCGCGCGGTCTGCCGGTCGAGTCCACCGCCCTCGCCGGTGACGGGCTGGCCGCCTTGCCCCTCGTCGCCGGGTGCTACCTCGCCGCCACCGGGCGCGACGAGAAGCACCAGGCGTTCGTCGCCGGCGTCTTCCAACGCCTCACCGAGTCCCAAAGCTCCGTCAGTTGGTCCGCCGAATCGCTCGTCGAGGACAAGTCCTATTCCCAGTGGGCCGGCCTGCTCTACGTCGCCGCGGCGCTGCTCGTCGCGCTGATCGGCGGCATCGTGTACCTGCAGTTCTTCAAGGACATGAAAGCGTAAGGCCGACGGAGCGGACTCCGTCGGCCTCGCGCGGATCGAACGAACGATCAATACTTGTACTGGACGTTGAAGAAGAAGTTCGTGCCCGGACGGAACAGCACCGGGATGCTGCCCTCGCCCGTAAGCGCCCGCAACTGGTTGGCGGCGATCGGATCGAGGTGCTCGCGATAGAGCCGGTCGCCGATGTTTTCCACGCCGCCGGTCAGCAGCAGGTTCTCGTTGAGCTGGTAGTAGCCCCGCAGGTCGATGGTCGTGAAGCCGGGCGTCGCGATTTCGCCGAGGCTGCGGGCGATGGCGTTCTGGCCGTTGACGATCCGCGCCACCGCTTCGATCTGCCACTTCGGAACCGGATCGGACCCGTGAATGCGGAAGCCGAGGCGGGTTTCCATCGGCGGGATGTTCGGCAGCGGTTCGGTGTCGGTGCCCGCGGAGCCGGTGGACGGGTCGCGTCGGCGGCTGCTGTCCAGTCGCGAACCGTTCGCTTGAATGCTGCCGCGGCGGTTGTCCAGGTGCGTCTGGTCGATCCCCTGCACGTAGCTGAGGGTGGCGAACGGCGAGAACCACTTCGTGACGTTCGCCTGCACGAAGAGTTCGGTCCCGGCCAGGGTGGCGAGGTCGGTGTTGGTGAAGACGACCTGCGACAGGCCGAGCTGCGAGACGCGGTTCGCGTCGTAGGTGATGTAGTCTTGGATCATGGCGTAGAAGCCGCTGATGCCGAACTTCAGGTAGTCGGTGTCGTAGCGGAGGCCGATGTCGATGTGGTGCATCCGTTCCTTGGAGAGGTTCGGATCGCCGATGACGCGGCTGGTGCCGGTCTGCAACACGCCGAGGAACGGGCCGGAGGTGTAGAGTTCGGTGAGGTTCGGCGCGCGTTCCGCGTAGCCGTAGCCGGCGAACAGCGACGTGGCCTCGGAGATCTTGTACTCGGCCGTGGCGAAGCCGGCGTAGAGGGTGAAATCCCGATCCAGGTTGCGCGTGGTCGGATCGACCGAGTAGATGATCGGATCGAGCACGAAGCGGTTCGTGGCCGGTTGCGGGTTCTGCGGGTCGCCGAAGAGGTCGACGTTGCCCGTGATGCGCCGGGCGTTGCTGCTGGTGCGCACGTAGTCGATCCGGGAGCCGCCCTTCAGCTTGAGCTTGTCGTTGAGCGGGAGCATCCCTTCGAGGAAGAGGCCGGGATTCACGCTGTTGGACTTCGGAATCTCCTGCGTCTGCGTGATGAAGTTTCGTTGGCCGGGCGGCAACTGGGAGGGGTTCGGGTTGTCGGCCGTCGCGAGCGGCGTGCCGAAGTACGTTCCGTTGGGATTGCGCAATTGTTCGAAGAGGATGTTTTCGGTCAGGTTTTGGCCGAAGACGTTGAGGTCGGTGCCCATGAAGAGGGTCAATTCGTCCTTGTTGTTCCCCCACTGGCCGTTGAAGCGATAGCCGAGGGAGCGTTCGGCGAACCGGGTGGTGGAGGTGTCGTTGAAGCCGAAGCCGCGCACGTTTTGGATGATCGGCGAGCCGTCGGGCCCGCGGCTGAGGAACGGCTCCTCGAACGCGAAGCGCAGGAGATTGTTGACGAAGACCTTCTTCGAGCCGGACCGCGTGCTGCCGCTGGTGGTCGATGCGTTGTACCAGAGGTCGGTGGTGAAGACGTCGAAGGGGCCGAAGTTCCGCGCGGTGATGCGCGTGTTGTAGGCCTCGGTGTCGGACGCGTCGACGTCGAAGTAGAGTCCGGGGAACTCGAGGTTGCTCTGGAAGGTGCGGAGGCCCTTGAAGTCGACGGTCACGTCTTCGGAGAGGTCGTAGCCGAGGGCGACGTTGAAGTTGTTGGAGAGGTAGCTGGCGGGGATCTTGTTGCCGCCGCCGTCGGCGTAGTCGTTCCCCTGGAGGATGTTGTAGCTGCCGCGGAAGCCCCAGTTGGAGCCGGCGGCGGTGACGATTTGCAGGGCGTTGTACTGTTCGCCGTTGGTCTGGTAACCGAGCGAGGAGATGCCGTGGTATTCGGTGCCGCCGTTCTTGGAGCGGGGCGCGTTGACGGTGCCGATGTTGATGAAGCCGAAGCCGGGGCCGAGGAGCGTGGTGAACGGCCCGCGGAACACTTGCACGTCGCGAACCATGGCGGGGTAGAACTTGGAGACCGGCGTATCGAGGTCGAGGCGGCCGGGGAAGTACGGGACGCCGTCGCCGAGGGCGAGGTACTGGCCGTTGCGCAGGCCGCGGATGCGGGGATCGCTGCTGATGGCGTTGCGGCGCTGGACCTCGACGCCGGTGGCCTGGTCGGACTTGCCGAGCAGGCCGCCGAGGTCGGAGGCGTTGAGGGCCTGCGCCGGTTGACCGCCGCCGCCGCCGGCGGCGGGGGCGCCGGTGGACGGGTCGGCGCCGGACACGTGGAGTTCGTGCACCCGCTGACGCGCGCCGCTGC
>CAYVRB010000322.1:0-6745 GCA_964453375.1 uncultured Alcaligenaceae bacterium | reverse complement strand
TTCGGCACGATCGCGCGCGTCAGGGCCATGCACGACGACAGGTTGATCTCCAGCACGCGGTCCCAGACTTCGTCGCTGATGGCGTCGATCGGCTGGGGGTGGTTCGTGCCGGCGTTGTTGATGAGGATGTCGATCTTGCCCATCTTCAGCAGGGCGTCGGCGGCCATCTGCGCCACCTGCTCGCGGTCGGCGACGTCGCAGACGAAGTAGGCGCCGCAGCGATGGGTGCCGTGGAGGATGTCGTCGAGGGAAGTCTTGAGTTGGTCTTCGGTGCGGGCGGCGATGACGACGTCGGCGCCGGCCTCGGCGAAGCCGCGCGCCATCGCCTTGCCGAGGCCCTTGTTGCCGCCGGTGACGAGCGCCACCTTGCCGGTGAGGTCGAAGAGTTTGGGTTTCATGGCGACCTCAAGGAGTACCAGGTGCCGAGCGGAGTGCGTTCGGAGGCAATGTATTCGGCGTCGAGGAGGGATTGGAGTTCGGGGTAGCGATTTCGGAGGAGGGCGTCGTAGCCGTGGGGGGCGGCCTGGACGAAGAGGGCGGCGGGCCGCGCGGCGCGGAGCTGGGCGGCGAGTTCGGCGCGCTTGGCGGCATGGTAGAGTTCGAGCGACCAGCCGCTGATGGGCACGGCGGGGCGGCGATCCGCGAGCCAGTAGACGAGCGGATCGCCGCAGACGTAGACGGAGCCGGGGCGGCCATCGAGCCAGCGGGCGATGGCGCGGGCTTCGGCGTAGGCGTGGCCGGCGGACTCGCGCGCGGCGGCGCGGCCGCCGGCGGCGAACAGCCGCCAGTAGGCGTTCGCCCCGTGGCCGATGGCGGGCAGGAACAGGAGCGGCGCGCAGGCGAGCACCGCGATCCGCTCGGCGCGCGTGGCGTGGCGCGCGATGCGTTGCCAGATCGCCGGTGCGGTGTAGGCGGCCAGCACGGTCGCTGGCACGCCCATCAGCAGCGCGTGGTACGTCCACCACGACCATCGCTGCACGGCGATGACGACGAAGCTGGCGACGATGACGAGCGCGAGGGCGGCGACGAACGGGTCGCGGCGGCGACGCAGGGAGTCGAGTCCACCGAGCGCGGCGAGGGCGAAAACAACGGAATAGAGCTCGACGTCCCAGCGGATCGTGGTCGCGAGCCGGTCGAAGCCGGCGGGATCGGCCTCGGCGAGCATGGCGCGGGGTTCGACGAAGAGCGTGCGGGCGGCGTCGGCGAGCGCGCCGTGGGCGGCGAAGTAGGCGATGGCCGGCGCGAGCGCACCGGCGACGCCGAGCGCCAGCGCGACCGCGAACCTGAGGGCCGACCGCGATCCGGAGCGGCGGGCGCGGTCGATCGCGAGGTATCCCCAACCGACGGCGAGGCAGAGGCCGAAGAGGAATTTGAAGAGCAGCACGGCGCCGCCGGCCAGGCCGGCGACGATTATCCAGCGCGTGCGGTCGCGGCTCGCGGCGGCCATCGCCACGAACATCGGGAAGGCGACGAGGCCCTCGGTCTTCGTCAATTGCACGGGATCGGAACAGGAGGGCCAATAGTAGAGGGCACCGACGAAGAACGCGGGCGCGAGCGGCCAGCGGTCGAGGCCGTGCGCGCGCCGGGTGAATTCGCAGACGGTGGCGACGAACGCGCACCAATAGAGGAATTCCACAAGATGAATGCCGTCTTCGGTGAAGCCGCCGAGCGCGCCGGCGAAAGTGTAGAAGGCGTAGATGCCGGGGTTCGTGATGTCCCAGACGTCGCGATAGAGGACGGCGCCGTCGGCGAGTTGGCGGGCCGAGATCGCGAACAGCGCTTGATCGCCCCGGAAGGGCGTGCCGGCGGCCGGCAGCGCGACGAGGGCGAGGAGGCCAAAGACGAGGGCGGCCCGGTTCACTTCTTCGCCCGGAGTTCCTTCTCGACGGCGGCGGCGATCGTCTTCACGTCCTCGTCGCCCAGCGGCTTCTCGGTCGTGAAGGTCCACTTCTGGAGCGTCTTCATCTCGCGGTAGAAGACGACGGTCAGCGTGTCCTTCTCGCCGATCGCCCAGGCGGCGGTCGCTTCCGATTTGCCCGGCGCGAGGGCGAAGGGCACGCCGAGCGACTTCAACTGCGACGACAGGTCCTTGGCCTGCTTGGCGGCTTCGTCCCGCTTGTCGTCTTCGGGGTACTCCTTGCCGAGCGTCAGGAAGATCACGAACGCGCCGAGCCGCTGCGCCTTGAGTTCCTTGTCGGTGACGAGTTCGTTGAGCTTGGAGGCGAGCTTGGAGATTTCCGGGTTGGCGACGGGCTGCGCGCCGGTGGCGAGCATCGGGGGGAGGCGGGAGAAGACGGCGACCGTCGGATTGAGCGCGTTGTCGACGACGAGGCAGTGCATCTTGTCGGCGCGGTTGCGCGGGCTGCCCTTCTCGAAGCGGTCGTCGGCGGCGACGAAGGCGCGGAAGGAACTGGGGATCGCGTCGGCGGCGGGCTTCGCATCCTGGGCGACGGCGAAGGATCCGAGGACGAGCAATCCCGCGGCACGGGACAGGCGGCGCAGCATGGCGGACTCCGGCGAACGAATTCCCACGAGTACTAGCGTGACCGGCGGCGGGCGGTTCGTCAAGCGCCGTCCGCGCGGGATCGGGGCCGGAACGACCGGAACGGCCGGCACAGCCGCGCCACGCCCCCCGGTCGTTTCGCCTTGCCTTCGCCCCGCCGCCGCCGATAACAGACATTCCACGTCGATCTTCGACGGTTCCCGCCTTTAGCCTGGAGCGGCCCGCGATGGCCTACCAGACCCGTTGTCCCGAGTGCCAAGCCAAGCTCACGCTCGACGACATTCCGGCGGCCGGCGAGGCCATCGAATGCCCGAAGTGCGGCAACCAGTTCACCGGCGGCGCCGGCAAGGGGCGGGCGCCGCGCGAGGAACCCGAGAAGAAGCTCAAGAAGAAGGACAAGCCCGCGGAGAAGAAGTCCAAGAAGGACAAGAAGGACAAGACCGGCGGCAACGCGGTGAAGGTGCGCAAGACCAAGAAGAAGAAGAGCAACCCGATCATCCTGTATTTGATGGCGGCCGGGGCGCTCATCATCCTGGGCGCGATCGGCGGCATCGGATACCTGCTGTTCGGCCGCGTGGGCAAGGTCGACGAGATGATGAGCCACGTGCCCGGGGACTTCAATCTGATTCGCGGGATGAACGTCGGCCTCATCAGCAAGTATCCGGGCTACCTGCCGGAGCTGGACCCGCAGTTCAACAAGGAAGTGCGCGACGTGGCGGCGGACCTGGCGAGCGCCGCCGGCGAGGAGAAGGCGATCGACTTCGTCGACTACGCGATCGTGGCGAAGAAGAAGCAGGGCGGCTTGGCGGGGCACATCTTCGTGATCCGCACGCGCGTGGCGATCGACGCGAAGGCGATCGGCGCGAAGCTCGGCGCGGAGGCGAACGCCGACGGCACGCCGTACTGGCGCGCGAACGGCCGCGGCCACATGGCCAACGCCATCGTCTACTCGCCCAACAACCGGCTCCTGATCGTCGTGCCCGCCGGCGCCCAGCAAGAGAGCGTCTTCCGCACCAGCCTCGGCGGCCCGAAGGCCAAGGAAAACACCATGGCCGGCAAATACGGCGACGCCGGCAAGAAGATCTGCGCCGGCCACCTCTGGACCCTCATCCAGAACACCGGCGATCTCCAGAATTACACCAAGTCCATGGGCGAAGCCCTCAAAAAGGACTTCCCGCCGATGGGCAACCAGATGGTCAATTCCAAGTTCTTCGGCTCCTGGGTGATCTTCGGCACTTACATCAAGGTTGGCGCCGCCGTCGATTGCGACACCAAGGACACCGCGAAGGAGATCGCCACCCACCTCACCGACGGGCCGATGGGCAAGGGCGACGATTCGGAAATCCCCAACGAAACCAAGAAGATCCTGACCTTCAGCGGCAACAAGGTCTTCAAGGAAACGTTCCTGGCGAACATCGTGTACACCTACGCCGGGGCGTGCGCGTACCTGCAGAGCAAGATGCCGTTCTCGAAATCGCAGGAAATGCTGCGGCTGTTCAACAATCCCGCGATGGGCGAAAGCGGATGACGCCTCGCGCCGCGGACCCCTGGCCGCCGCGCGACGGCGCGGCGCTCGCGGTGCTCGTCAGCGGCGGCCTCGACAGCGCCGTGCTGCTCGCCGAAGCGCTCGCGGGCGGCGCCCGAGTGCACCCGCTGTACGTGCGCGTCGGTTCCGCGTGGGAAGATGTCGAATTTGAATACCTGACGCGCTTCCTCGCCGCGCTGCGCGCGCCGCGGTTGAAGCCCTGCGTCGTATTGCGGCAACCGGTCGACGACTTGTACGGATCGCACTGGAGCCTGACCGGGGAGAACGTGCCGGCCGCCGACTCGCCGGACGAGGACGTCTACCTGCCGGGGCGGAACGTGCTGCTGCTGGCGAAGCCGTTGATCTGGTGCCACCTGAACGGCGTGCCGGAACTGGCGACGGCGCCGCTGGCGGGCAATCCGTTCCCGGACGCGACGGCGGAATTCTACGACGGCTTCGCGGCGCAGGTGAATCGCGCCGTCGGCGGATCGGTCCGCGTGCGGCGCCCGTACGCCGACCTCGGCCTCGGCAAGGCGGACGTGGTGCGCCGCGGCGCGGCGGTCCCGCTCCGGCACACCTTTTCCTGCATCCGCCCCGTCGGCGGCCGACACTGCGGCGCCTGCAACAAGTGCGCGGAGCGCCGCGCCGGCTTCGCCGTCGCGCACGCCCCGGACCCCACCGACTACGCCGCGAGGTGACGCCGATGTTCCGAGTCTCCAAGGAAATCTGGTTCTGCTACGGCCACCGCCTGCTCAACTACAACGGCAAGTGCGCCAACCTCCACGGCCACAACGGCAAGGCCGTCATCACCCTCGAATCGCACGGCCTCGACGACCTCGGCATGGTCGTCGACTTCACCCGCGTCAAGCAGCTCGTCGGCCAATGGATCGACACGCACCTCGACCACAAGATGATCCTGCACAAGGACGACCCCATCATCCCGGACCTGATGAAGCTCGGCGAGCCGTTCATGGTGATCGGCGAGAACCCGACGGCCGAGAACATCGCGAAGATGATCTACGAGCACGCCGTCAGCCAGAAGCTGCCGGTCGTCGAAGTGACGCTGTGGGAAACGGAGAATTCCTTCGCGACGTACACGGGGCCGGAGTGCGATATTCCGTATTGATGGTGCTTCAAATCGCCATTTGCGTGATCTGGCAGCATCTTTGAAATGCTGTAAGTGAAGAATGAGTACCGAGTACCGAGTACCGAGTACCGAGTACCGAGTTCCGAGTACCGAGTACCGAGTACCGAGTACCGAGTACCGAGTTCCGAGTTCCGAGTTCCGAGTACCGAGTTCCGAGTTCCGAGTTCCGAGTTCCGAGTTCCGAGTTCCGAGTACCGAGTACCGAGTACCGAGTACCGAGTACCGAGTACGGTATGTTCTCAGCTCGTCAGTTGTTCAGTATTCAGTACTCGGAACTGTTTACACGGAACCGAGTACTCGGTCCTCGTTCTTCAGAACTCGGTCCTCGTTCTTCAGAACTCGGTACTCGGTCCTCGTTCTTCAGAACTCGGTACTCGGTACTCGGTACTCGGTACATTCCCCGCTTCTCGTGACAGATGATCTTACAAAGTCTCGCCGGGCGACATTTCGCCCGGCGAGTCGTGAAGGGCTTACTATTTCTCCTCGGCCGTGTTGGCCTTCTTCCCCTTGGCGGGCAAACCTTCCTGTTCGGCGCCCGGGCCGGGCGGAGTCATCGGTCCGGCGGGCGGAATCGCCTTGCGGTCGTCGCCGCCGCAGCCGGTGAGGATCGCCAGCGCGAGGCCGGCGATCCAGAGCGATCGTTTCATGATGCGTCGCCTCCAGGGTTAGTTGAGCATCACGGCGGAGACGTCCGGCACGGTGCCGTCCTGCTTGGCCGCGATCTGGCGGAAGATGGTGGTGTCGCCGCCGGCGCGGACGCCGCGCACGGAGCCGTCGCCCATGCCGAAGAGGATGACGCCGGTGTGCAGCGAGCTGTAGTGGAACCAGTTGGTCGGCGGGTTCGGGATGCCGAAGGTGGTGGGCGAATGACCGCTGCTGATCCAGCAGAGGGCGAGGTCACGGGGGAGCGTGCCGGAGCGGCCGAGGGTCTCGCCGAACAGGAAGGTGTTGCTGGCGCCGTCGAGGATGGTGTTGATGGTGGTTCGGGAGCGGTTGCTGAAGACGCCTTCCTGGATGTCGACGGCGGCGGCGCCGGTGATGCCGAGGCGGCCGATGACGCCGGCGTAGTTCGTGCGGCCGAGGCCCTGCTCGACGGCGGCGGAGTACGTGCGCCAGGTCACGGTGCCGCTCGTCGCCGTCGCGCTGGTCGCGTAGGTGCTGCTGCGGCTGACGACGTTCGCGCTGGAATACGGATCGTCCGACGACGGGCAAATAAAGCCCGGGATGCGCGTGTGCGCCGCCGTCCAGGTGTTGGCGTCGCTGGCCCAGAGGCTGCCGGACTGGTTGATGTCCCAGTTCACGTTGAGTTGCCGGTAGACGTTCTCCTGTTCGAGGTGGGGCAGCAGGTATGCGAGCACGCAGACCCACTGGCCGTTGGTGAAGGCGGTGCCGTTGGGCACGCCCCGCGGCAGGTCGCCGAGGTAGCCGGGCGGCAGGACGTTGTTGGCGCTTTCGTAGTTGTGGGCGGCGAGCGCGATCTGCTTGAGGTTGTTCGTGCACTTCGCGCGGGAGGCCGCCTCGCGCACCTTCTGCACGGCCGGCAGCAGCAGGCCGATCAGGATCGCGATGA
>CAYVRB010000321.1:0-6771 GCA_964453375.1 uncultured Alcaligenaceae bacterium | reverse complement strand
ATCTCGCTCGAGATCCCCGAGCGCCAGATCACCGCCTTCATCGGCCCCTCCGGCTGCGGCAAGTCGACGCTCCTGCGCTGCATCAACCGGCTCAACGACCTCATCGACGACGTCACCATCGACGGCCGGATTCTCTTCGAGAAGCGCGACATCCACGATCCAGGCGTCGAGATCGACGCCCTGCGCAAGCGCATCGGCATGGTCTTCCAGAAGTCGAACCCGTTCCCGAAGTCGATCTACGAGAACGTCGCGTTCGGCCCGCGCATGGCCGGGCAGAACGACCGCCGCACGCTCGGCGACCTGGTCGAGCGCAGCCTGAAGCAGGCCGCCCTCTGGGACGAGGTGAAGGACCGGCTGAACGCGTCGGCGCTCGCGCTCTCCGGCGGCCAGCAGCAGCGGCTGTGCATCGCCCGCGCGCTCGCCACCGACCCGCAGGTGCTGCTCATGGACGAGCCGGCGTCCGCCCTCGACCCGAAGAGCACCGCCAAGATCGAGGACCTGATCGACGACCTGAAGGCGAACTACACGATCGTGATCGTCACGCACAACATGCAGCAGGCCGCGCGCGTCTCGGACATCACGGCGTTCTTCTTCGAAGGCGTCCTCGTGGAGGCCGGCCCGACGCGCCAAGTCTTCACCAAGCCCGCCAAGAAGCAGACCGAAGACTACATCACCGGACGGTTCGGCTAATTCGAGCGCGGAGCGCGGAGCGCGGAGTGCGGAGTGAAAGACAAAATGGTTTTCACTCCGCACTCCGCACTCCGCACTCCGCACTGGAGGAGATGGTGGCGCAGCCGCGCATTCTGATCGTCGAGGACGAACGCGGGCTGACCCAGTCGCTCGCCTGGTACTTCCAACGCGAAGGGTACGAGACGACCGTCTCGCACGACGGCGTCGAGGGGCTGCGCAAGGCGCAGACGCTCCTGCCCGACCTCGTACTCCTGGACATCAACCTGCCGGGCGTCGACGGCCTCACCGTCTGCCGCGAACTCCGCGCCGGCGAGCGCACCCGCGCCATCCCCGTCATCATGCTCACCGCCAAGTCCGAGGAAACCGACCAGCTCGTCGGCTACTCGATGGGCGCCGACGACTACGTCACCAAACCGTTCAGCAACAAGATCCTGATGGAGAAGGTGAAAGTGCAGCTGCGCCGCGCGCAGGCGCCGGCGGAGAGCGGCGACGTGGCCGAGCACCTCGGCGTGAAGGTGGACCGCGTCCGCCACCGGATCACCCACGACGGCGCGGAGCTGGAACTGACGCCGACGGAATTCCGCCTTCTCGAGTGCCTCGTGCGCCAGCCCGGCCGGGCATTCACGCGCCACCAGCTCATGGACGCCGCCATCGGCGAGGGGTCGATCGTGTTGGAGCGCACCATCGACGTCCACGTGAAGACGCTGCGGAAGAAGCTGTTGGACGCCGGCGCGACGCTCGACCTGATCGAGACCGTCCGCGGCGTCGGCTACCGCTTCCGGGAGCACGGCGAATAGAACCTCGACAGTCCCGAATACCGTTGCGTGAGGTTATTGTCCTCGGGTTTCAGCTTTCCATCCTTCCATTCCTTGCGCGGTCGTACTCCTTCGGCCGGCGTTTCACCGTCCGAGGCTCGCACCGGCCCGGAGGCGCCGGGTGCACCAGCACCACCGGCACCGGCGGGTAGGTCGCGGGCGAGTCCTCGCGGCCGTCGCTGGTGCAGGCGGAACAGCCCGTGCACGCCGCGCGTCCGCAGGAGCGCCAGGTGGGCGAAGCTGCCGTAGGGCGGTCTCCCAAGAGCAAATCGCCTTCCCGCATGTCGTCGTGCATCGTCGGCGTGTGGGCGAGGTCGTGGGTGCGGAGCAATCGCATCCGGTCAGGTGGAGCAGTCCGGCGATCGGATCGACGAGGTCGTCGGGAGGAGTTGTTCGAGGTTGCCCATGATTTGGGCGATGGCCTGGGCGAAGCCGGTCATGGCGACGTCCGATCGTGTGGAAGGTGTGAGGACCCCCCCACGCTGGCCGGACATCGCCATTTTTGGTCAGCCCGACTCCCTGACGGGTCAACAGGTAAAGGATTCACGCACGGCATTCGTGGTCGTCCCATTTTCGTCTTCCCACACGCTTCGCTCAATGTCATTCCTGCGACGCTTCCTCCGCCGCCATCGCCTCGGCGAGCGAATCGTGGATCGGCATCATCACGATCCGGAAATACTTCGTCAGCCGCTCGTCCACCGCGCCCGGCGGATAACAGAGCCGCAGATTTCGATCCTCGCCCCGGGCCGCGACGGTCTGATGGATCACCTGGACCCATTCGATCAAATGCTGCGACGGAACCGGGGCGAAGCCCGTCAAGTCGAGAATCACGTTCGAACTGTCGTCGATCCAGTGGCGATCGTCCGACTCCTGCGGGAACGGTTCGCCGTCCGGGTGCGGCCCCGCCGCGAGGATGGCGACGTCCCCTTCCCAGCGAAGGTGCATCTCCCCGATCGCCGCGCGCACCCCGTCCGGCATGTCGTCGGGCGCGAGGTCCGACGGCTCGTCCGGGTCCTCCGACACGAGTTCGTACTCGCCGAGCGCCTCCTCCAGCGCTTCGAGCAGCGGCCGGCAGACCTCCCGGTCCTCCTCGCGATCGTAGTCGATGTCGAAGCTGGTCGGGCGTTCGGTGAGGAAGAAATGGAACCGCGGACCGACGGTGTCTTCGCGAATGGTCACGTACGCAACGTGGCCCTCCATCGCCTTCCAACTTTCGAGGACGACGGTGTGGGCGTCCAACGCGATCAACTCGTCGGTGTGGTCCCGCACCATCCGGTCGCCCCGCTCGCGGTCGACGATGGCGAGCGGGAAGCGCGCGACGATTCGCCGCACGACCTCGTCCATCGGCAGCCAGCTCTCGACGAACCGGTCGGGACCGCGGTGGATCAGGGCATCGAAAAGCGCCATGGAAAGATTTACCCTCGGTAGGACGGACTTCTAGTCCGTCCGGGTTAGTACGGACGGACTAGAAGTCCGTCCTACCGGGGGGTAAACAATCATTCGCCGTTCGCCTTACAGCTCCGCCACCACCCGCCGCACCAGCACGCGCAGCTTCTTCTCCGCCTCGTTCGCCACGTGGATGATCTCCGGCAGGCTCACCGGCTGCAAGGCGTCCGCCAGGCACATGTCCGTGATGACCGAGATCCCCATGCAGCGCATCTTCCCGTGCACGCCGACGATCACCTCCGGCACCGTGGACATGCCCACCACGTCCGCGCCGATCGTCCGCAGGAAGCGGTACTCCGCCCGCGTCTCCAGGTTCGGCCCCGAGACGGCGACGTACACGCCCTGATGGCACGCGATCTTCTCCTCCATCGCGATCCGCCGGCCGAGCTTCAGTAGCTCGCGGTCGTAGGCGTTGCACATGTCGGGGAAGCGTTCGCCGAGGCGCTCGTCGTTCGGGCCAATGAGCGGATTGTCGCCGATCAGGTTGATGTGGTCCTCGATCAGCATCAGGTCGCCCTTGTCGAACTGCGGGTTCATGCCGCCGCAGGCGTTCGAGGCGATGAGCGTACTACAGCCGAGCGCCTTCATGACGCGCACGGGATACGCGATCTGGCTCAGGCGGTAGCCTTCGTAGAAGTGGAAGCGGCCTTCCATCGCCATCACGCTCTTGCCGCCAAGCATACCGCAGACGAGCTGGCCCTTGTGCGACGGCGCGGTCGAGCGCGGGAAGTGCGGGATGTCGGCGTAGGGGATGACGGCCTCGGCGCGGATGTCCTCGACGAGCTTGCCGAGGCCGGTGCCGAGGATGATGCCGACGGACGGCGCGCCGGACCATTTCGAGCGGAGGAACGCGGCCGATTCCTGGATCTGGTCGAAGAGCGCGGTCATGGCGGACGCCTTGGGGTGCGGGGCAATCTCCACTCTACCGCCGGAGCCGCCGGACGGCGACCAATTGGTATTCCGTCGCGGAAACGAATCGACGTATGCTGTCGCCGATCCGCACCGCCCCGGAAGGTTCGCGATGCTCCGAGGACGTCTCCGCCGCTGGCGCGGCCCGCTCCGCGTGCTGCTGGCGTTCGTGCTGCTCGATCTGGCCGCGCTGGCGACGGCGGGCGTGTGGGCGCGCCACTCGCCGGACGACTACGCCGCGCGCGTCGAGGGCTGCGCGAAGGAACGGCGCGATGCCGTGTTCGTCGGCGGTTCGACGGTGAGCGAAGGGATCGTGCCGAAGGAATTGATCGGCATCCGGTGGAACGGCGAGACGATGAACGACCTCTACGCGGTCGGTCTCCCCGGCGGGACGACGTCGGAGTTTTATCATGGCGTGAAGCGCGCCTGCCCGCTCCCGCCAAAGCTGCTCGTCTACGGCATCACCGCGAGCGATCTGAACGACAGCCGCCACGAACCGCACGGACCGGCTTCGCTGATGACTTTCGGCGACACCTTCGACTGGGCCGCGTCGCGAAGCGATTCCCGCGAGTGGGTCGTCCGCCAGTACGTCTCGGCGCGCGTCGCGCGCGCATCCTCGCTGTGGCGGCACCGCCACGGCATCCGCATGGCGGCGGCCTTCCAGTTCGAGGACTGGTTCCCCGGCGCCTGCCCGGCCTCCGCGAAGGAAGCCCGCGAGCTGCGGAACTACGCCGACGCCTTGAGAAACGGCGACGGCTACGCCCCGGCGGCCGCGTCCGTCGAGCAGCGCTACGACCACGTGAAGGAAGTGAATGGCGAGCTGCCCCCGTTCCAGTTCCTCGACAACTACAAGACCGGCTCGCACCGCCAGTACCTGCATCGGCTCATCCGCTGGACGACTGACAACCGGGTGTCGCTGGTGCTCGTCGACATGCCGGTGACGGGCGACCTCGAGACGAAGCACGCGACCGCGTTCGCCGAGTATCGCAAGCTGTTGGCCGAAGAGGAAGCGACGCGCGGCCTGACCGTGATCCGCGCCCATCGCGACCTCGTCGGCATCACCGACGCCGGCTTCGCCGACACGATCCATTTGAACGGCGTCGGCGCGATGGTGTTGTCGCGCTGGCTCAAGGGGAAGCTGGACGAGCTGGGCCGCGAGGGACCGACGGACACGCCGATCGTCCGTGCCCAGGCGGGGGAAGCGGAGAGAGCGGAGATGGCCACAAAGAGGCACGAAGAGCCACAAAAATAAGAACCGGTCTTCTCTCCTTTTTGTGCCTTCTTGTGCCTTTTCGTGGCCATCAATCGGAGTCTGAATCGTGCTTGTCGGTGGAAAAGGATTCTTCATCTTCCTTGCCGTGGTCCTGCTCGGCTACCACCTGATGCGCGGGCGGACGGCGAAGTACGCGTTCCTGCTCGCCGCGAGCTGGGTCTTTTACGCTGCGCTCAGCCCCTACTACCTCTGGGTCATCTGGCTGCTCACGGGCATCGACTTCTACGTCGGAAGGAAGATCGAAGCCGAGACGGATGAACGGAAGCGGAAGCGCTGGCTCGTCGTCAGCATCGTGTCGAACCTCGGGCTGCTCGTCGCGTTCAAATACACGGTCTTCGTCTGGGACGCGGGCGTCGCCGTCGCGGGCCTGTTCGCCGACGTGCCGCCGCGGGCGTGGGACATCCTGCTGCCGCTCGGCATCAGCTTCCACACGTTCCAGGGGATCAGCTACACGGTGGACATCTATCGCCGACAGATCAAGGCCGTCGATCGCGTCCTCGACTACGCGCTGTTCGTGGCGTTCTTCCCGCAGATGGCGGCCGGGCCGATCGTGCGCGCCATCGAATTCCTGCCGCAGCTGGCGACGCCGCCCGTTCCTTCAGCCCAACAGATCCAGGAGGGGACGTTCCTCTTCGCGCGCGGCCTCTTCAAGAAGCTCGTCGTCGCCGACCAACTCGATCAACTGTTCGTCTCGGCCGTGTTCAACGATCCGTCGGCGTATTCGGCCGTGGCTTGCCGCTGGGCGGTGCTGGCGTGGGCGGTGCAGATCTACTGCGACTTCTCCGGGTACTCCGATATCGCCGTCGGCGTGGCGAAGTGGTTCGGCTTCGAGTTGCCGCTGAACTTCCACCTGCCGTACCTCGCCGCGAGCATCGCCGACTTCTGGCGGCGCTGGCACCTCTCGCTCTCGTCGTGGCTGCGGGACTACCTCTACTTCCCGCTCGGCGGCAGCCGGGGAAGCACCTTCCGCATTTACTTCAACCTGATGCTCGTGTTCGTCCTGTGCGGCCTGTGGCACGGCGCGACGTGGGCGTGGCTCGCCTACGGCGTCTACAACGGGCTGCTCATGAGCCTGCACCGCGTCTTCGATCAAGCGTTGAAGGGCCGTCCGTGGGCGCAGCGACTGCGCGCCTCACAACCGTGGGCGGTATTCGCCTGGCTGGCGACCTTCGGCCAACTGCTGCTCGGGTTGATCCTCGTGCGCATGACCGGCTGGTCGAACGGCGCGGCGATGCTCGAGGGCGTGCTCGGCCTGGGCGAAGGGGCGAAGCTCGTGCCGGCGACAGTGCCGCTGCTCGTGCAGCTCGGCTTGGCCGGCCACGGGTGGGAGCTGGTGCGCGAGCGCCTGCCGCGACTGGCGTGGAGCTGGGATCCGCTGCGGGCCGTGAACGCCGCGGCGCTCCTCGCCGCCGTCGCGATCTTCAGCCCCGGCGTGTCGAAGACGTTCATCTACATTCAATTCTGACGCGCGTTCCCCGTGCTGCCGGCCGTGGCGTGAAACTCATAGAATTGAACGGACACGCCCTACCGGAGCGCGGATGTCGAGCAGTTACAAACTCACGCACCTGAAGGCCCTCGAAGCCGAGAGCATCCACATCATCCGCGAGGTCGCGGCCGAGTTCGAGCGGCCGGTGATGC
>CAYVRB010000320.1:0-6802 GCA_964453375.1 uncultured Alcaligenaceae bacterium | reverse complement strand
TTCTTGGCCAATCCGGTCCTGCAAGCCCGGCCGGTGGCAACTGCGTAAGTCCTAATGAGTTCTGAGTCGTGAGTTCTGAGTTTCATGCACGCCGTTCCCCGACGTCGCTAGAACAACGCGAACCGACTTTCCCCGGAGGTTCCGCATGTTCCGCATCGCATCGATTGTCGTCCTCGCCTTGGCCGGGGCGCTCCCGGCCGCCGAAAAGGAGACCCGCTTGTTCGAACTCCGCGTCTACACCGCCGCCAAGGGCAAGCTCGACAACCTCAACGCCCGCTTCCGTGACCACACCGTCAAGCTCTTCGCGAAGCACGGTATGACGAACATCGGCTACTGGACTCCGATCGACAACCCGGACGAACGGCTGATTTACGTCATCGCGCACAAGGACCTGGAGAGCCGGAACAAGTCGTTCGCGTCGTTCGTCGCCGACCCCGACTGGAAGAAGGCCGCCGCCGACTCGGAGAAGGACGGCAAGATCCTCTCGCGGATCGACGAGTTCTTCATGACCGCGACCGACTTCAGTCCGGCGATCCAGGCGACGAAGAAGGACGGCGAGCGCGTCTTCGAGCTGCGGACCTACATCACGCCGGCGAACGGCGTCGCCGCCATCAACGCCCGCTTCCGCGACCACACCGTCAAGCTCTTCGAGAAGCACGGCATGACGAACGTGGCGTACTGGAACCTCGCGGCCAACGACAAGGCGACGGTGGAGAAGGTGCTGCGCGCCTGCTCGCCGTTCGAGAAGGCGCAAGCCGAGGCCGACGGGAAGGCCGACGCGAAGCCGGTGTCGCTCATTTACATGCTCTCGCACGCCTCGCCGGACGCGGCGAAGAAGTCGTTCGACGGATTCCGAATGGATCCCGACTGGGTGAAGGCTCGCACCGCGTCCGAGGAGAAGGCCGGCGGCTCGCTGACCGTGAAGGACGGCGTGAAGTCGCTGTTCCTGAAGCCGACCGACTATTCGCCGACGAAGTGAACCGCGAGACGTGAAAACGAGAACCGCCGGGTGCGATCCCGGCGGTTCTTTATTCGTGCTACTGCGGGCGGCGTTCCGTCGGTCGCGGCGCTTCGGGCCGGCGTTCGCCCTCGCGGCGTTCGCCGCCTTCGGGCCGGCGTTCCATCGGTCGGCCTTCAACCGGTCGCGGGGCATCGGGGCGGCGTTCGCCGCCTTCGGGTCGGCGTTCCATCGGCCGTCCTTCGTCCGGGCGCGGCGCGTCGGGGCGGCGTTCACCACCCATCGGGTTGCCCATCGGTCGCCCTTCCGGCCGGCGATCGCCGCCGCCGGGGAATCCGCCGGTCATCGGGCCGCGATTGAACGGGGCCGGACCGCCGGAAGCGAAGGGCGGCCCGCCGCGGCCCATCGGCGAGCCGAACCCGAAGCCGCCGCCGGTGCGGTCGGGGCCACCGGGACCGGAGCGATTCGCGACCGTCGCGGGGCCGGGCCGGCGATTCGCGCGTTCGATCGCTTCGATCACCTTCTTCGCGGCGGTGGCGCGGGCGTCGTCCGGTCCGTTGGCGAGGTTCCGCAGCATCGGCAGGGCCTTTTCGCCCATCGCCACGAGGCCGGCGCGGGCGCTGTCGCGCACGCTGTCGTGCGGGTCGATCATGTGCTCGGCCAGCATCCGCGTCCATTGCTCGACGTGCGATCCGCCGCGCGGGGCATCGACGGTGCGCGTCGGCGCGGTGCGGGTTTCGCCGCCGCGCTCCGTCCGGGGTTGGTCTCGCGGTTGTTCGCGGTTCGGCGGGCCGCCGGCGCCGGGCCGAGCGCGTTCGTTGCCCGGCGGTTGGGCGTTGGCGGCGGTGCCCAGGCCGAGGGCCGAGATCGCCAGGAGGGTCCAGAGTCGTCGCATCGGAAGTATCCCTGAGAGAGGTGGGGCGGGAGGCGGATCGGTCGCCTTCAACGTATCCGGGTAAACGGCGGCGCGGCGTCGGACAAGACCGGATTCAGAGTGAAATTCCGGTGAGAACCGTCACGCGGCGAGCGCCGGGGGCTGGTTTTGCGGGGTTCGCCGGGCGACGCGGTTCCAAACGCCGAGCGCGACCCGCGCGCCCCAACCGCGACCGGGCGCCGGCATCGGCGGTTCCAGTTCGCTCGCGCTCGGCCGGAAGACCACGATCAGCAACAGCGGCGTGTACCAGAGCACGTACAGCCCGCCGCGATCGGCGTACCAGAACTGCACGCCGATCAGCACCGCCGCCGACAGCGCCGCCACGTGCGTCATCGTGCGCACCGACGGCCAGAAGAACGACGCGAACGTGAACGCCGCGAACACGATGAACACCGGCAACCGGTACGCCCAGTGCACGCCCTGCCAGAAGCTCTCGGCGAGCGGGCGCTTCCACGGCTGCCAGTCGGCGAGGTGGAGCTGCTGCGACAGTCCGTTCGGATAGTACCCGGCGGCCCAGACGAGGCTGAGCGTGACGGCGAGCGCCACCGCGGACGCCGACAGGAAACCGAGCAGGAAGCGCCCCGCCCCGCGCCGCCAGTAGAAGTGTAGCCACAACGGCAGGAGCAGCGCCGGGAAGAACGTCGTGCCCGCGGCGAGGCCGAGCAGCCACCCCGCCACGCGCGGATGCCGGTACGCGAAGATCGCCCAGAGCACGAGCGCCGCCGGCAGAACGTGGTGCAACTGCGAGATGTGGTACGCCGTGTAGGGCAGCAGCAGATATAGCCCGCCCATCGCCGCGCCCGTCTCGGGGTCGCGGAAGTGCCGCCAGCCGACGAAGAACAATCCGACCACGACCGCAGCATGGCCGACCATCGCCAGCCCGCGCACCGTCCAGTTCCGCAGCGTCGCGTAGTTTTGTTCGTCCACCGGTTCGCCCTTTGCCACGACGGCGGTCGCCCCTTCGGCCACCCCCTCGATCGCGACCGACTGCTTGCCGACCGGCTCCCATGCGTCCGTCGGTCGGCGCGCCGCCACCGACGCCAGGCAGAAGAAGAGCGAGACCGCGAACCAGACGAGGCCGGCGACCGCGAGATTCGGCCGGAACGACGGCCGGCGGATCGCGCCCAGGTCCAGGAAGCAGCGCGCGAACCAGAACGCCGACGCCCCCAACAGCCACGCGTAGCCCCACACCCGTTCCCCGGCCGCGATGCTCGGCTCCGCGCTCGCGGTCTGGTTCGCCTCCTGCAACAGCAGGAACCCCGGCACGAATAGGAACAGCGCCAGCACGTCCCAGTTCCGCAGCGAGAACGGCCGAGGGAAGTGGAAGAACAGCGCCACCGTCAGCGCGAACGCGAAGTAGAACCAGGAGGTCGAGTTCGGCAGGTGGAATTCGAAGAAGATCGACGCGAACACCGGTCTCTCCTTCGAGGGAGACGGGAATCGAACAGGTTCGTTTTACGGAGATTCCCGCCGGCGAACGCCGGAATACGATGTCCGCATCCCTCCCCGCGGGCGACCGCCATGAACGCATTCCCCACCCGCCGCGCCTTCCTGCGCGACGGCGCCCTCGTCCTCGCCGCCGCCGGCTCCGCCGCGAACGCCGCCGACGCGCCGGCCACGCGCTTCGGCGTCATCACCGACCTCCACTACGCCGACAAGCCCCCCGCCGGCACCCGCCACTACCGCGAAACGATCACGAAACTCGCCGAGGCCGGCCAGCAGTTCGCCAAGGACAAGCCCGCCTTCGTCGTCGAACTCGGCGACCTCATCGACGCCGCCAGCGCCGTCGAGACGGAACTCGCCTACCTCAAGACGATCAACAAGGAATTCACCGCCATCGCCAAGGAGCGCCACCACGTCCTCGGCAACCACTGCGTCGACATGCTCACCAAGGAGGAATTCCTCGGCGGCGTCGAACGCAAGGACGCCCACTATTCCTTCGATTCCGGCGGCACGCACTTCGTCGTTCTGGACGCCTGCTACAGCTCCAACGGCAAGCCCTACGGCCGCAAGAACTCGAAGTGGAACGACGCCAACATCCCCGCCGCCGAACTCGACTGGATGAAGGAGGACCTGAAGGCCGCGAAGGGAAAGGTCATCGTGTTCGTCCACCAGCGGCTGGACGTGACGAACGACTACCGCGTGCAGAACGCCCCCGCCGTGCGGAAGCTCTTGGAAGCGTCCGGCAAGGTGTTGGCCGTCTTCCAGGGCCACAGCCACAAGAACGACCACACGGAAATCGCCGGCATCCACTATTGCACGCTCACGGCGATGATCGAGGGCAAGGGCGCCGAGAACAACGGCTACTCGACCGTCGACGTGAAGGCGGACGGGACGATCGTGGTGAAGGGCTTCCGCAAGCAGGTGGGGTACGAGTGGAAGAAGGCGTGAGAACTGATTCGTAGGGTGTCGAGTCTTCGAGGACTACCACAATAGTTAACGCGAATTAGGCAACAATTTCATCCGCTTACGTGTCTGACAAAGACCAGAGTAATATCGCCATGCAAGAAATCATTTGTCCTCAATGTAAGAATGCATTCAAGATCGACGAAGTTGTGTATGCGGAAACTTTCAAACTATTTCGTGAGAAAGAGATCGAGCAGAAGATTCAAGAGCGCCTTTCGTTGGCAGAAAAGGAATTGAAAATCGCTGTCGATCTCGCAACTACCAAGGTCGCCGGCGAGTTAGAAAAAGTGTCCGCCGAGAAGGATGCCGAGATATCTGTGTTGAAGGCTAAAATCGATGCTGGCGAGGTCGAGAGGAAGCTTGCTTTGACAGTGGCATTGAACGGAATAACAACAGAACGTGACACGCTCGCAAACAAACTAGAACACGTAGAGCATGAAAAGAGTACTGCCTCGCAGCTTTTCGAAGCGAAGCTCGGAAATGAGCTACAGAAAATCACAATATCAAAAGACGGAGAACTTCAGGAGTTGAAGACCAAGCTCGCTAACGCCGAATTGTTTCAGAAGCTGGCCATTACTGAAGCCGTAAATGCTGTCGAGCGGGAACGCGACGAACTCAAGAGCACGCTTGACCGAGCGAATCTCGAGAAACAACTCGCGGAGAAAGCCCTCAGGGACAAGTACGAGACACAGATAAGGGATCGCGATGATGCCATCGAACGCCTGAAAGAGATGAAAATACGACTATCTACAAAAATGGTTGGTGAAACGCTCGAACAGCATTGCGAAACCGAGTTTAACCGAATTCGTTCGACTGCATTTCCGGCCGCATATTTCGAGAAAGATAATGACTCACGCGCCGGCAGCAAAGGAGATTATATATACCGAGACACAGACGATTCCGGCAACGAGATCGTATCGATTATGTTTGAAATGAAGAATGAGAGCGACGAGACGGCAACGAAGAAGCGCAATGAAGATTTTCTTAAAGAACTTGACAAAGATCGGAATGAGAAAAAATGCGAATACGCCGTTCTGGTATCATTGCTTGAGCCGGACAGCGAGCTTTACAACTCTGGCATTCTCGACGTTTCCCATCGCTATAAGAAAATGTATGTGATACGGCCGCAATTCTTTATTCCTATCATTACACTGATAAGAAACGCTGCCCAGCACTCGCTCAAGTACAAGACAGAGCTTGCGATGATCAAATCGCAAAATATTGATATTACCAACTTTGAGACCAGGCTCGAAGATTTTAAGAGTGGATTTGCTCGAAATTATGATATCGCTTCCAAGAAATTCAAGACGGCAATCGAAGAGATTGACAAGACAATTGAACATTTACAGAAAATAAAGGAGGCACTACTTGGTTCCGAGAACAATTATCGCCTTGCAAATAATAAGGCTGACGAATTGACCGTAAAGCGGTTAACGAGAGGTAATCCGACTATGGCAGCAAAGTTCCAAGAGCTGAAACAAAAAAACGCCGATGATCAAGAATGAGAGTGGCTCATATTGCATATAGAGTTTCAGTCGTTGTTGCTGACCTTGGCGAGCCGGGGGTGTCAACCCCCGGTTTCTCATGAGAGCAATAACGAGAAACCGGGGGATGACGCCCCCGGCTCGCCAAGAATCGCTCCTCCTACTTCCCCTTCACCTCGAAGCACAGTAGCACGTCCATGTCGCGGATGTAGAAGCCGCCGTTGGCGACGACGGGATGCGGCCAGCCGGTCGTCTTCGTCTTGAGCGGTTGCTTGAAGCGGGAGAGTTCCTGGTGCTCCTTCGGGTCGGGCCGGACGAGGGCGATGTCGCCGGAATTGTAGCCGCGGACGTAGAGCAGGCCGTCGGCGAAGCAGATCGAGGCGGGGCCGACGGAGTTGTCCTTCCACTTCACTTGGCCCGTGGCGAAGTCGGCGCAGAAGAGGCCGGTGCCGGCGGTGGCGTAGAGGTGGCCCTCGTGCAGGATGGCGCCGCCGAGGCTGGGGGCGAGGGCCTTGTCGAAGTAGAGTTCCTTCGCGTCGACGCCGGCGCCGGCCGCGACGAGTTCGAGCGCCGCGCCGCCGGTGCGGGAGCCGGCGATGAAGACTTTGTTCCCGGACACGACCGGCGTCAGGATGCTGGCGCCGGGGTCTTGCGTGCGGGAGTGCTTCCAGAGGAACTCGCCGGTCTTGGCGTCGCAGCCGACGAGCGATTTGCGCAGGTACTGCACGTACTGCTTCCGGCCGCCACCCTCGACCGTCATGATGGAAGCGTAGTCGGCGAGGTCGCCGCCGGGGACGGCGCACTTCCAGATCACCTTGCCGTCGGCCTTGTTCAGCTTGGCGAGCGTGGCCGTGGCGCCGCCGGGCGTGCAGACGAGGGCGTCGCCGTCGATCAGCACCGACTCGGTGTAGGCCCACATGCCGACTTGGCCGGCGAAGTCCGTCTTGAAGTTGACGTGCCAGACCGGCTTGCCCGCCGTCGTGAGGCAGTTGAGTTCGCCGTCGGAGGCGAGGCAGAAGA
>CAYVRB010000319.1:0-6837 GCA_964453375.1 uncultured Alcaligenaceae bacterium | reverse complement strand
CGCCGAAGGCCCGAAAAAGCGCAAGATCAATCAGACGGGCCGTGAACGGTTACGAGAGCATCGAATGCTACCGGCCAACCTATTGTCAACTCGGTATGACCGGCTTTTGCGAAGCGGACCCAATCGGACAAGGAAATGCCGTTCAAACCGCGAGTAAAAAGGTTGTGTCCTGCGATACCGGCCCGCTCTGACAGAGTAAAGGGGGTACCGCGTACCGGTCTGGAGGAATTGTATGGCTCGATCTGCTGCGCTTTTCCTGTTGATTTGCTCCACAAGCCTGTCGAACGCGGCCGGCGTGGACGAACGCGCGCTCGCCATGCTCCGGGGCGCCGAACAATCTCGGCGCGCCCTGCGCGCGGGCGAAGGCAAATTAAAGATCACAGCCGTACGAGGGAAGCAATCGGAAACTCATGCGATCGATTTTCAATTCCGCGAGGATATGCGAACGTTTTTCCAAACCAGCGATATCCTTGTCATCCCGCCGGAGCACGCATCCATCGCGGATCGGATCCAGGTTATGGACCCGGCCGAAAAAATCGCGAAGGGGTACGCCTTTCCGAAGGTGCAGGAAATCCGAACCGCGTGGGCGGGCGACGTCTTCCACCTCTTCTGGAAAGGGCACCCGAGCGCCACGACGAAACCGGTCAGCCGGGGCCCGAGCAACTTTCTCTTCGACCCAAGGCTCCTGGGCGTGAGTACCGATCTTTCCGCGAAGACTCCGTTCGGGATGTATTTCGGCTACCAGAATTGCAAGGAGGCCACCGTCGTGGGTCGGGAAACGATCCGCGGCGTGGAGACGTGGCATCTCAAGGTGCTGACGTCGATCGACTCGCGCTTGGAATACTGGATCGAGGACCGCGCCGACTTCCGCGTCCACCGCGTGTTGTGGGACTTTCAGAAACTCCCGCTGGTTCGCATCATCGAAAGCGTCTACGATCCCCAAGCTCCCAACGACGTGATTCCCAAGTCGATGGCGATCCAGGAATTCGGCGCGCGGAAAGGCGAAGAACCGAAACTCACATCGACGATTACCGTGGACGTCGAGCGCATCGAATTCAAAACGCCCGCGAAAGAACCGGGTACCATCGCTTCCCTCGATCTTCCTACCGGTACGAGAGTCGACGACGAACGAACCGACAAGGTCGTGGGGTATTGGGACGGGACGAAGATCGTCAAAGACCGCCCGACCAACGTCGCGTCAAAGCCGGAATCCGATCGCCCGAAAAGCGAAGAAGTCGGGACCGGCGGACGCAATCTGTGGATCGGCGTTTCGGCACTAGCGGCCTTGTTGGTAATCGTCGCCTACGCGATCGTGAAATCGCGGCGAACGGGCCGCGAGGGACCGACATGATCCCCCGCCGCGCGTTCTCCCTGATCGAATTGATCGTCGCGATCGCGATCCTCGCGTTGTTGTTGGGACTGCTCTTGCCCGCGATCCAATCGGTTCGCGCTTCGGCGGCCCGAGCGGCCTGCCAGTCGAACATGCGGCAAGTCGGGCTGGCGACCCATACCTACCACGACGCGCATCAACATTTCCCGGAAGGCCACATTCCGCGCGGCCCGAACGAATCGTTTCCCTTGAGCGGTTGGTTGATGCGACTCCTCCCGTTCATCGAACAGACCGGTTTATGGGAACGAACGCGCGAGGCGTACGCGACCCACCGCGCGGACCCCTTCCAACCGCCCCACGATGGCGGGACCACCGTCGTTACGGGCTACACCTGTCCCGCCGATGCCCGTTCGCACGCCGTCCAAACCACGTATTCGACCCGGCGCGTCGCCCTGACCAATTATCTCGCGGTCGCCGGACGTTCCTTGCAGACTCGGGACGGTATTTATTATTCCCGTTCCCGATCGCGCGTGTCCGATGTGGTGGACGGCACGTCCTCGACGCTTGCTTTCGGTGAACGGCCCGTCAGCCCCGATTTCTGGTACGGCTGGTGGTACGCCGGGACGGGACAAAAGGGAACGGGTTCTCTCGATGCGGTGCTGGGAGTTCGAGAAGTTCGAATCATCGATCACGTCCCCGTTCGGACTTGCCCGGACGGACCCTACGAGTTCCGACCGACCAACCAGACCGACCCTTGCGGAGTATTCCATTTTTGGTCGCTCCACAATGGCGGTGCGAACTTCGCCTTCGCCGATGGCTCCGTACGGTTCTTGCAGTACTCGGCCAACGACGCGATGCCGGCGCTCGCCACGCGGGCGGGTGGAGAAACAACGACTTTGTCGGATTGAGCAGCGGCAAGCAATGGCGCGATTCACTCCACCCACTTCACGAACGCTTCCATCGCGTAGTACTCCGGGAGGCCCAGGTCGTCGAACGTCTGGGCGGTGCGCAGGTTGCGGTCCTCGGCGCGCTGCCAGAACTCGCGGCGGTCCGTGCCGCCGGGGAACATCGCCTGGTCCTTCTGCGACTGGTGCCGGAAGATCGATTGCTTCTTGCGCTCCAGCACGTCCGGCGACAGCGGTACGGCCATCTCGATCTCGTGCGGCTCCCACTCCTCCCACGCCCCCTTGTACAGCCAGACGTCGAACATCTGATCGTTCTTGCGGACGCGGCGGACGGCCTCGTAGATCGCCTCGGCGCAGGTCCGGTGCGTCCCGTGCGGGTCGCTCAACTCGCCCGCGACGTAGATCTGGTCCGGCTTCAGCCGGCCGAACAGCTCGACGATGTCGTCGATGTCCTGCGGCTGGATCGGGTTCTTGTTGATGGTGCCGGTGCGGTAGAAGCGCAGGTTCATGAATTCGAGCTGCGTCGGCGGGATGCCGCAGGCGAGCGCCGCGGCGCGCGCCTCCGTCGCGCGGATCATCCCCTTGATCGCCAGCAGGTCCGGCGAGTCGGGCTGGCCCGGCTTCTTCTCGTCGAGGAACTTGTTCACGCGCTCCTTGATCGTGCCGGCGGTCGACTTCTCGCCGCCGTCGCCGAAATTGCCGAGGAACTCGTCCACGAAGTCGACGAACCGCCGCGCGTCGTGGTCGAAGACGGCGATGTTCCCGCTGGTCATGTAGGCGATGTGGACGGCGTGCCCCTGCTCGACGAGGCGGATGATCGTGCCGCCCATGCTGATGACGTCGTCGTCCGGGTGCGGGCTGAAGACGAGCACCGTCTTCTTCCCGGTGCCGGCGGGATGGTGCTGGATGGTGGCGAGCCGGTCGTGAAAGACCTGCTCGCCGATCTTGGCGGCCGGCCCCTTCTCGCGGAGCAGTTCGTAGAGGTGGTGGTCGCGGAAGTCCTGGTCGTTGAGCTTTTGCAGCCCCTTCTTGACGCTGAGCGCGAGGCCGACGACGGCGCGGCGGACCGTCTCCGTCGTCCAGTCGCACGGGCCGACCTCCCACGGACGCTGGATCGCGGTCAGCTCGGCGGACGCGGCGGAATCGAGCACGAATGTGGCGTTCGCGTGGTCCTGCAGGAAGCTCGCGGTGATCGCTTCGGTTGGCGGTTGTTCGAGCGCCTGGTACGTGATGCCGGCCTTGTGCTCGCCGAAGGCCATGAGGAAGATCCGGCGCGCATCCAGGATGCTCGCGACGCCCATCGTGATCGCCTGCGCCGGCACGTTCTCCTCGCCGAAGAAGCCCGGCGCCGCGTCGCGGCGCGTGATGCTGTCGAGCGTCACCATCCGCGTGCGGCTGTTGTGCGGGCTGCCCGGTTCGTTGAAGCCGATGTGCCCGGTGCGCCCGATGCCGAGGATCTGGATGTCGATGCCGCCGGCGGCCTTGATCTTCTGCTCGTAATCGGCGCAGAAGCCTTCGATCTCCTCCGGCTTCAGCGTGCCGTCGGGGATGTGGATGTTCTCCCACGGGATGTTCACGTGGTTGAAGAACGTCTCGTGCATCCAGCGGAAGTAGCTGTGCGGATCTTCCTTCGGGATCGGGTAGTACTCGTCGAGGTTGAAGGTGATCACCTTCGAGAGGTCGAGCTTCTCCTCCTTGTGGAGGCGGATGAGTTCGCGGTAGAGGCCGACGGGCGTGGAACCGGTGGCGAGGCCGAGGACGGTGGGCTTGCCGGCGGCGTTGCGGGAGCGGACGAGTTTGTCGATCTCGCGGGCGACGAAGTTCGAGGCCGCCACGCTGGTGGGGAAGGCGATGGTGGGTACGCGGGTGTGCGGCAGGTGGTGGACCGTGGAAGCCATACGGCGTGCGTCTCCGGGGGCGCGGGAGGGGTGTTGTAGGGCGCGGGGAATGCGCGCGGGACGGGGAAGTCACGGGGCGATGGTTTGCCAGTCGGCCGCGGGGGCGAACCGCGCGAGATGCGCCGGATTTCCGGTCGCGATGATCGCCGTCGGATCGCTCAACGCGTGGGTCTGGGCGCAGAGGACCACGTCGCAGTCCAGGGCGTGATCGTGAGCGGTGGGTTGTCCGATGTTCCGCGCGAAAGCCCACAATTCGGCGGCGATCCGCATGGCGGGCGTCGAAATGGCAACGTAATCGTGAGTCGAGACCAAACCATCCAAGAGTTGGATACTCACCGTTTTTCCCATTCGGATGAACTCGCGTCGGATTTCGTAGTCGGCGATCTCCGCGATGACGATCCGGCATCTCGCGGCGATCAGATTGCCGAGCCAGCGTCGACAATCCAACACGGCGGCCGTGGGATGGGGATTGGAAAGGATTCCGAGCGGCGTGGTATCGAGTACGATCGTTCTACTCAACGTCGTACCCCCAATCCTTCAAGTTCACCGGCCGGAACCACGGCCGTTTTCGATTTTCCTCCAACGCTTTTTGTAGATCGTATCCCTCGGGATCGGGCGTCTCGAACGGCGCGGCCGCCGTGGCCGCGGCGAACAACTCTTCGAGGGTCTTCGCGTCCTTGATCCCTTGCAGCGCCTCTTCCAGCGTTAGGGGCGGCGGGCGATCCACGGCCGGCGGCGGCGGCGCGGCCGGCTCCACCACGGTCACCACCGCGCGCGTCGGCTCGGCCACCGCCAGCGGCGTCAGCAGTCGCACGGTCCCGTTCGGTTCCACCATCGCGTCGGCCGTTCGCGTCATGCCGTCCTCCCCGTGGTCCATCATACCCGCCATGCCCCTCGTTTCGCGCCCTTTTTCCCCGCGCTCCCTTGCCTGCGCCGGGCGCGAAGTCCGACAATACCCGAACGGAATTCGGCGACGGCGCGGCGCCGTCGGGTCAGGGCGGCGGCTTCATGCGATTGGTGCTCGTCGGCGCGCCGGGCAGCGGCAAGGGAACCCAGGCCGACCTGCTCGTCCGCCAGCACGGCCTGGCGGCGATCGGCACCGGCGACATCCTGCGCGCCGCCATCCGCGACCGATCCCCCCTCGGACTCCAGGCCGAACCCATCCTCCAACAAGGGCGGCTCGTCCCCGACGCCATCGTGAACGACCTCGTCGCCGAATTGTTCCGCCGCCCCGACCGCCCCGACGCCTTCGTGCTCGACGGCTACCCGCGCACCTACGCCCAAGCCATCGCCTTCGACGCCCTCTTGAACCTGCAGGTCCTCAAGCTCGACGCCGTCGTCCACCTCGCCGTCCCGGACGAGGAGATCGTCCGCCGGATCGGCGGCCGGCGCTGCTGCGGCGCCTCCGAGTGCGGCGTCTGCTACAACCTGCTCGCGCGGCCGCCGAAGGTCGCCGGCGCGTGCGACCGCTGCGGCCGACCGCTCGTCGTCCGCGACGACGACCGCGAGGAGACCGTCCGCCGCCGCCTCGTCGAATACCACGCCAACACCGACCGGTTGATCGAACACTATCGGTCGCGCGGCCTGCTCCGCGAAATCTCCGCCCTCGATCCGGTCGATACGATCCACGCCAACCTCCTGAAGGCCGTGAAACCCTGACCCCCGAACTTCCCCCCGGAATGGAACCATGTGGCACGTCGCCCGTGCCCTCCTGAACATGCTGCAACCCTCCAACTACCGCCCGACGGAGCTGAAATCCGTTCGCGATATCGGCCTGATGCGCGAGTCCGGCGTCCTGGTCGCCCGCGCGCTCAAGATCTGCCGCGACCTCGCCAAGCCCGGCACGCGCACCATCGAGATCGACCGCGCCGTCGAGGCCTTCTACGCCGGCCACCTCGCCACGCCCCTCTTCAAGGGCTACCCCGGCCGCGTCCCCTTCCCCGCCAGCACCTGCCTCTCCGTCAACGAGCAGGTCGTCCACGGCATCCCCGGCGACCGCGTTCTCAAGGACGGCGACCTCCTCAAGGTCGACACCGCCTGCAAGTACAACGGCTGGTGCGCCGATCGCGCCGTCACCATCCCCGTCGGCGCCGTCCGCCCCGAACGCCTCCGCCTGCTCAAGGTCGCCGAGGAGACGCTGCAGATCGTCATCGACGAACTCCCGCGCCGCAAATGGTGGAGCGAGATCGCCAGCCTCATGCAGAAGCACGTCGAATCCTCCGGCTTCAGCGTCGTCACGCAGTACGTCGGCCACGGCATCGGCCGCTCCATGCACGAGAACCCGCAGGTGCCCAACTTCGTCAACCGCGAGACCCGCAAGAACGACTTCAAGATCGTGCCCGGCCTCGTGCTCGCCGTCGAACCGATGGTCAACATGGGCCGCGAGGACGTGAAGACCTTGCACGACCACTGGACGGTGGTGACGAAGGACGGCATGCCGAGCGTCCATGTCGAGCACACGCTCGCCATCGGCCCGGACGGCAAGGTCGTCGTCGTCACGTCCGACGACGGCGCCTTCGACGGCTGGACCTCCCCGGTCGCCGGGGCTACGCCCGCGGCGACCGCCTGACCCGCGAGAATCGCCGGAGTCGAGGTCCGTTCATATCCTGAAGCCACATCATCCGTTGCGGAGGAGTCCGACCGTGGGGTCCGAAAGCAAAACCGGGTCGAATCGGCCCTTCGATACGAAGACGGTCGAATTCCT
>CAYVRB010000318.1:0-6848 GCA_964453375.1 uncultured Alcaligenaceae bacterium | reverse complement strand
GCCTGCGAAAAAGCGCAAGAGCAATGTCAACGGATTTCTAACTCAGGACACTAGGCCGCCCAGGAGGCACGTCAGCACGCGGCGCTCCGCGGGCGTGAGCGCCGGCGAATCGTCCGCCGGGTTCGATTGCACCGACGGCGTCGGGATGTCGTCGCCGAACGCCGCCGCACCGAGCCACTCGAAGACGCAGACCGAAACGCCGATCTCGACGATCGACCCGTGGTTCAGCGGCGCGCGCTCGACCGGCTCTCCGTCGACGAGCGTACCGTTGCGGCTGGCGAGGTCCACAAGCGTCGCGGTGTCGGCGGCGATTTCGAGTGCGGCGTGGCGGCGCGACGCCCGCTCGCCCGGCAGGATCAGATCGCAATCGCTCCCGCGGCCGATCACGTAGCGCCCGGGGCGCAGGAACAGCAACCCCTCGCCGCCGGTGCGAAGAACGAATCGGGCGATCGGCTTCATGGAATTCCCGCGCGGAAACCGGAGGACGTGCGGGACAGCGTATCACCTCTTTAGGCGATTGTCCCTTCCCCGAGGGCCTCGGTCACGCCAAATTCAGCGTGCCGCGCGTCACGCCGAGTTGGTTCAGGGCCTTGAGCTGCTTCCACGTCCGTTGGCCGTCGTCCACGCCCTCGATCACGCGGCGGTACTGTTCGACCAGCCGCGCCGCGTCGCCCGGCGACTCGCGCAGGAGGTCGATGCGGAACCAGCGCACGCCCAGCTCCTTCATCCGGCCGACGTACTCCGCCGCGGATTGCGGCACGCTGTTGAACACCGTGTTCCGGCAGCCGGTGTCCGGCAGGACGGGGAAGCTCGCGCCCACGCGATCCTTCATCTCGACCGCGTGCCGCTCGCACGGCCGGCCGCAATCGCGATGGTCCTTCCCGGCGCTCAGGAACGCCGCGAACACGCAGTGCTCCATGTGGAACATCGGCATGTGCTGGTGGACCACCGTCTCGAATTTCGACGCATCGGCGTTCGCCATCAACGCCGCGAACTGATCCCAATTCAAATCGAAGCTCGGCGTGAGGCGCGACAGGCCCGATGCGAGCAGGAGGTCCGCCGTCAGGTCGTTCGCCACGTTCAGGCTGAAATCGCCGACGAGCGTCGTGTCCGGCAGTTCGTGGCGGAAATAGTCGATCCCCGCGAGATTCCGCACGAGCACGATGTCGGGCTTCGCGCGGACGATCAGCGATTGAAAGCCGTCCTCGCCCGGCTTCCAAATCCGTAAGGGCGCCACGCCGACCGGCACGCCGGCGTCCTTCGCGAGGGACACGGCGTCGGCGTACCGGCGCGCGTCCTCGAAATCGCAGTACACCGCCGCAGGTCGCAACGCGAGGATCGCATCCAGTTGCTCGCGGTTGCGAACGAGAACGGTGAGTTGCGGAGGCGAGCCGGGGGCGTCAGCCTCCGGTTTCCTTTGGGCACGAAGGAGTGACAGGGGGCTGACAGCCGTTCGCCCCGAATCGACCAACGCGTGTCGGTGCGATGCCAGTCGCGATTCGATCAATTCGCTCGCGGCCCGCCGACGCAGGTCGTTCAGCACGCTCTTCGGCACCATCGCGTCGGGCGGCAGGTCGAGCGTCGCGTCCTTCAATTCGAACGGCGTCTCGCCGAGCCGCCCGAGCTGTTCGCGAATCTCGTCCGCCGTCGTCGACCGCTTCGCCGCGCGCTCGAGCGGCCCCGGCCAGCTCGCCGTCGCTTCCCCCAAGGTCAGCGTCAGCGGTCCCCCGAGCGCTCCGCTCAGTTTCGCGGTCACCGGCTCGCGACGAACGACCTTGTCTTGCGAATAGGTCTGTTCGAGCTTCCTGCGCAAGGCCGGATCGTCGGTCTTCCAGACGTCGCACCCGACCGGCACGCGCGCCAGTTCGAGCGCGTTTGCTTCAAAATGCAATTCCACGAAGCCCGCGGACGACCGTCCGCGGGGAACCTCCACGCGCCAGACGCGCCCGCCCGGCTCCTTCGCCTCCGGCGTGCCCAGATCGAACAGCACGCCGTCGCCGGCGCGCACGAGCTCCTCCGCCGGCAGCGACTCCGCGAGCTTCAGCGACACGCGATCTCGCGCCACCTCGACGACGGTGCCGAGCTTCACGCCCCGGCTCTTCGGAAATCGTCCGCGCACGAGCTTCTGATGATTCGTTCCTTCCAGGAATCCCGGCGTCAGCCCGCGGCTGAAGGTCTGCGCCAATTCCAGTTCGGCCTTGCGCTCCAAGTGGAAATCCGACTTCGCCAGCGCCGCGTCGATCGCGGCGCGATACGTCTTCGTCGTCGCGGCGACGTACGGCCCGCCCTTCAGCCGCCCCTCGATCTTGAACGAGATCACGCCGGCGTCCACCAACTCCCCGATCTGTTCGTAGGCCGCGAGGTCCTGCGGGCTGAGCAGGTACGCCTTGTCGCCGAGGTCGCGGGGTGTCCCGTCCACGATCAATTCGTACGGCAGTCGGCACGCCTGCGCGCACTGGCCCCGGTTCGCGCTGCGGCCGCCGAGCGCCTCGCTCGTCAGGCACTGGCCGCTGTACGCCACGCAGAGCGCCCCGTGGACGAACACCTCGACGGGCATGTCCGTGCCGGCCGTCACCTTGCGGATGTCGTCGAGGGACAGCTCGCGGGCGAGGACGACGCGTTCGACGCCGAGCCTGCGGACGAATTCGATGCCGCGCGGCTCCGTCAGCGTCATCTGCGTGCTGCCGTGGATCGCGAGCGTCGGCGCGAGGTGTTGGATGAGCCGCGCGAGGCCGAGGTCCTGCACGATGACGGCATCGACGCCGGCGGCCGCCATCGCTTCCACGAACCGCGCCGCATCTGGCAGTTCGTCGCTGAAGATGAGCGTGTTCATCGCGACGAAGCCGCGCACGTTTCGCCGATGGAGGAACTCCATGACTTCGGGCAGTTCGGCAAGCGTGAAGTTGGCGGCCCGCGCCCGGGCGTTGAACTGCGAGAGGCCGAAGTAGACCGCGTCCGCCCCGTTGGCGACGGCCGCGCGCATCGCCTCCCAATCGCCAGCGGGCGAAAGGAGTTCAAGCGTGGCCCGCGTCGCTTCGTCTCCGGAATGGCGCATGCCGCTATCTTACGAGCGCCGCGCGCGAATCGGGCCGAACCACCTTCGCGGCTGACGCGCTCCGCTCCGAAGACTCCGCGTCGCCGCTAAACGGTGTTTCGGTTTTCACTCCGCACTCCGCGCGCTCCGCTCCGAAGACTCCGCGTCGCGGCTAAACGGGGTATCGGTGTTCACTCCGCACTCCGCACTCCGCACTCTGCCGCACTCACACCTTCGCCAAATCCCACATCGACTTCATGAACTTGTACCCCTCCGTGTACACGTGCTCTGGCGACGGGAAGAAGTCGCGCCAGACGCGCGTCGCGGCGGCCAGGGCCGGCAACGCGCGGCCGAAGGCCTCGATCACCAGCCAGCCGTCGTAGCCGACCTCGCGAAGGCTGCGGAAACTCTCGAACCAGTTCACCTGGCCCGTCCCCGGCGTGCCGCGGTTGTTCTCGCTGATGTGGACGTGCGCCAGATACGGCGCGACCGCCTTGATCGCGGTGCTCGGCCGCACTTCCTCGATGTTCGCGTGGAAGGTGTCGTACATCGTGCGGAAGTTCGGGTGATCGACCGCCTTCACCAGTGCCGCCGCGTCGGCGGCCGTCGTCAGGAAGTAGCACTCGAAGCGGTTCAGGTACTCGATCGCAAGCATCAGCTTCGCCTGTTTGGCATGCTCGGCCGCCTTCAGCAGCGTGTCGGCGCCCCACTTCTTCTCGTCGGCCGTCGGCCCCTCGCCGGTGAAGACGCCGAGCGGCGAGTGGAACGGCCCGAGCATCGTCTGCGCGCCGAGGGCGGCGCTGCAGTCGATGGCCCACTTGTGCCGTTCGTGGGCGGCGGCGCGGATGGCGGCGTCCGGGCTGATCGGGTTCGCCTCCGGGCCGACGACCGTGACGGTGGTGCATTGCAGGCCCTGCTTGTCCAGCTCGGCCTTGATCGTCTTGTAGTGGGCCGGATCGCCCTCGAAGAGCGGGATCTCCACGCCGTCGAAGCCGGCCGCCTTGATCTTGCCGAGCAGCGGGAAGTGTTCGGCGGTCACGTGACCGGTCCAGAGGAGGAGGTTCATCCCGGCCTTCATGGGCAAGCTCCAGCGTGGGTGAGGGTTCGCTGGCGGAATTGTAGATGGAACGGCCCGATGTGCCACTCGGCGCGAAGCTTCGCGCCGGGCGCAAACCGCGTCGGCGACTTGATTACCCGCCGGTCGCTGCTACGATCCGTTCATTGGCCGGGCTGCGCGCCGGCCTACTTCGTCTCACTGGAATCCCATGAAATTCGCCGGGTCCGCAATCCTCCTGATCCTCGCCCACGTCGCCTCGGCGGCGGTCGTCGTCGTCGGCAACGGCTCGAACGAACCGCTCACCTTCACGCTCGCGGCCGACGGCGGGAAGCCGACCGACTACAAACTCGAACCGGGGGAGTCGCGGCCCTTCCCGTGCGATAAGACCGCGTCGCTCACGATGGGAACCGAGAAGCCGCTCGCGCTCGAGGCGTACACCGCGTACGTCTTCACGAACCGCAACGGCAAGGCCGAACTCGCCGGCATCCAGCTCGAAAGCCAGGCGCCGCCCGCCGGCACGCTCCCGTCGGCGGCGCAAACCGCGAAGACATGGACGATCCCGGTCTCCCTCCTCGTGGACGATTCCGAACGGCGCACGCGCGCGGCGTGGGAGCCGGTACTCAAGAGGCGCTTCGCGCAGGCGGCGGCGATCGTCGAGAGCCACACCGGCGTGCGCTACGAACTCGCCGACGTGGGCACGTGGGACGCCGACCCGAAGGCGACGGAGTTCGCGGCGCTCGCCGCCGACTTCGCCAAGGTGGTGAAGGCGAAGCCGGGTTCGCTGGCGCTCGGCTACACGAGCCGGAAGTTCGACGCGCTCCCCGGTGAGATGCCGAAGGCGGTGCCGTTCGCGGCGCCGGTGGTGGCGCTGCAATCGCACATCCTGATCCGCGAGCGCGAGCCGCGATCGGAGGCCGAGCGCGTCGAAGTCTTGGTTCAACAAATGGGCCGGCACCTCGGCGCGACGACCGTACCGGACCGCGCGTCGGCGATGCGGCCGCGCCTCGGCGACGGACAGGCCGTCTCCGCGAAGTTTCGCATCGGCTTCGATCCGCTGAACGTCCTCGCGATGGGCCTCGTGGCCGACGAACTCCGGGGCGGGAAGGCGAACCGCCTAGCCGACCTTTCCTCCGCGGCGCAGACGCGGCTCGGGCGCATCTACGGCACGGCACGGCTCGCGCTGCCGGACGAACCGCTGCCGGAGATTTATTTGGCGCTGCTCGATCGCGCCGGCATCAAGCCGCCCGAAGGCGTGGTGCCGGCGACCGGCACGGTGGCCGTGCTGCCGAAGGCGCCGGCGGCGGGACGGACTCGCAATGCCAAGGAGGAAGCCGTGCGGACGGTGATCCGCGCCGTGGCGGCGAAGGCCGAGGAAAACGCGAAGCTGACGGTCGGATTTGCCACGAAATTGAAGGGGGACGACCTGACGGCCGCGTACGTCCGCGCCGCCGCGAGCGCCGCGCTCGCCCTCGAGAAGGACGACCGCGCCCCGGCGTTCGTGCTGGCGCTCGGCCTCGCGCTCGACGACTCCGGCGTGCTGCGGGACAACCCGCTGACGGCGTCGTTCTGCAAGGCCGTGGAGGACGACGCCGAACGCAAGGCGCGCATCGCCGCGCTCGGCAACCCGACGGTGCGGAACCGGCGGGACCTTTGCCAACACTTCGCGGTGTCTGCGGCGCTCGCCGAGTTGGCCGGGCCGGAACTGGCCGAGAGCGCCGGTTTGTTCAAGGAGCAGCTCGACATGACGAAGGCGAGCGGGTTCAGCTTCGCCGATCTCTGCGCCGACTTCGCGGGCATCGAGTTCGCGAAGCTCGTGAAGGCGAAGCCGGAGTCGCTCGCCCCCTTCGCCAAGGCGTTCGCGGTGAAGGACTACGTGCCGTCGATCGTCGGCTTCCGCGACGGCATCTCGGGAACGAAGTTCAAGGCCGAATTCGAGTCCACGACCAGCCCGAAATTCAAGGCGAACTACGCCGCCGTCTGGTCGCGAGTCCGCGAACTGCCGGCCTATCAAGCGAAGTGATCGGAGCCGCCGACATGCCCCGCCTCGTCCTCGGCAGCCGGAACAAGAAGAAGCTCCGCGAACTCGTCGAACTGCTCGCCGACCTCGTCGACGTCGTGGACCTCTCGCCGTTCCCGCACGCGCCGGCCGACATCGAGGAGACCGGCGCCACCTTCGAGGAGAACGCCCGCATCAAAGCGACGACGCTCGCGCCGCGGCTCGGCGAGTGGACGCTCGGCGAGGACAGCGGCCTCGTGGTGCCGGCGCTCGGCGGGCAGCCGGGCGTCTATTCCGCGCGCTGGGCCGGCACCCACGGCGACGACGCCGCGAACAACGCGAAGCTCCTGAGTGAACTTGCGCGATTCGAGGGCGAGAAGCGCGCCGCCTATTACGTCAGCACGGCCTCCCTCGCCGATCCGACGGGCCAAGTCGTCGCCGTCGTCGAAGGGCGCTGCTGGGGCGTCATCGCGAAGGAACCGAAGGGCGATGGCGGCTTCGGCTACGATCCGCTCTTCGTCATCCCCGAATACCACGCCAGCTTCGGCGAACTCAGTTCGACCGTGAAGCACGCCCTCAGCCACCGCGGCCGCGCCGTCGCGAAGCTGCGGCCGATCCTGCGCCAAGTCCTGCGATAAGATCACGCCATCTTGCGGTGCTTCATCCGCTTCGGCACGTCCGCCTCGGCGCCCAGGCGCGCGTGGCGCTGCTCCTCGTACACCTGGAAGTTCCCCTCGCACCAGACCACCTTGCTGTCGCCC
>CAYVRB010000317.1:0-6959 GCA_964453375.1 uncultured Alcaligenaceae bacterium | reverse complement strand
GCGCCGGGGGGGGGTTGTTGGGGGGCCGCGGGGGGGGCGTGGGCCGCGCGCTCGGCTCCGAAGACTCCGCCTCGCGGCTAAACTATAAGCTGCTCGCATTCGAGAATCCCCCATGCTATCCCTTCGCTTCACGCTGCCGTTCATTTTCCTCGCGACCCCGCTCGCCGCGCAGGAGCCGGTGAAAATCCCCGCGTGGGTCCACGACACCCTCGGCGCCGGCTACACCCTCTCCGGCATGACCACCGCGCAACGAACCGAAGCCGTCCGGCACGGCGTCACCCTCAGCGAGATGGGCTTCGTCGATCCGTTCTACCCGTACTACGACAGCAAGCTCCTCAAGAAGCGCAGCCCGCACGTGCCGCTCGATCGGTTGCAGAAGGACATCGCCGAGTACAAACGCCTCGGCATCCGCATCCTCGGCGTCTATCCGCCCACGCTCCAGGGCGAAGTCTACGAAACGCACCTCGACTGGCGGCGCATCCCGACGGACACCACGACGATCCCGCAGGTGGATATGAAGAAGTTCGGCCACGGCGGCATGCTCTGCCCGCTCGGGCCGTACGGCGACTTCTTCATCGATGTCCTCGCCGAGATTCTGGAAAAGCATCCCGACGTGGACGCGTTCAGCTTCGACGGCCTGCACCACGGCGGCGTCTGCTACTGCGAGCACTGCCGCAAGAATTACAAGGCCGACACCGGCAAGGCGATTCCGAAGACCGATTTGAACGATCCCGAATTCCGACGCTATCAGGCGTGGGCCGACGGCCGGCTCGTCGCGCTCGTTCAGAAAATGCAGAAGCGATTGAAGGGGATCAAGCCGACGGTCGCGCTCGTGACCTGGACGACGAACGCCGGGCGCTTCGGGCACTTCCTCAGCGTGCCGCGGAACATGCCGGCGAAGTTGAACCTGCTCTTTGACGCACCCGATCAGGAGCTGTGGCTGGACGAATCGAATCGCGGCAACAGCATCGTCCCGGCGTTCGGCGTCGCGTACGCCTGGGCCGTCACGAACCACCGCGTCGCGTTCAGCGAGCCGTACCTGATGAGCCACGGCAACCCGTACGGCAAGGACAGCTTCCCCGCCCACGAGATCGAACGCCGGATGATGCTGTGCCTGACGTACGGCTGTCAGCCGAGCATCGCGGTCGCGCAGCCGCCGCGGATGCAGGCGGCGATGTACGCGGCCCTGGACGAAGTCCAAAAGCGGAAGCCGTGGCTGACGCACAAGTCGCCCGAACCGTGGGCGGCGCTCGTGATGAGCGACGCCACGAAGACCTTCTACGGCCGCACGTCGGGCAAGGTCGAGGAGCGCTATCTGGCGAATGTCTTCGGCGCGTTCCGCGCGTGCGTCGAGGAGCATCTGCCGACGACGGTGATCGAAGACTGGAACCTGACGCCGGCGGAGTTGAAGAAGCACGCCGTGGTGATCCTTCCGAACACCGCGTGCCTGAGCGATGCACAAGCGAGGGCCATCGACGAGTACGTGCGTGCCGGCGGCGGACTCGTCGCGAGCCTGGATGCGTCGCTCTTCAACGAGTTCGGCGATCCGCGCCCGAACTTCGGCCTCGCCGACGCCTTCGGCGTGGACTATCGCGGCCTGCCGGATGCGAAAGCACCGATGGACGATCTCGACGTGAACTTCGCCAAGGCCATCGGACCGGACTACTGGGAGAAGCGGCGGAACGTTTTTCAGGCGAAGCTCGCGCCGAAGTCGTTCCTGTTGGAGAACGCGAAGCTCGCGACTTATATCGGCAGCGATCCGGTGACGTTCAAGGGGCCGGCCGTGCGCGTGAAGCCTCGGCCCGGGACGAACGTGATCGGTACGATCGGCGAGCATCCGGCGATCGTGACGCGGACCCATGGCCAGGGTCGCGTCGTCCACCTGCCGGCGGGGTTCGACGCCGGCTACTACCAGTACTCGTATCCGTACCAACGGCTGATTCTCAAGGAAGCGATCTCCTGGGCCGCGAACGGCGTCGCTCCGCCCGTGACGGTGCAAGCGCCGATGTGCGTCCATTCGACCGTCATGCGCCAAGTGAAGGACGGCGAACGGCTCGTCGTGCATCTCTTCAACAACGTGAACACGACCGGCGGGCACGCGTTCCCGAACGACGACGTGCCATTGCGTGAGGAAATCTTGCCCGTGCACGACATTCGCGTGACATTCCGCGCGGGAACGAAGTTGAAGTCGGTGCATCTGGAGCCGGAGGGGCGCGTGCTGGCCGTGGAACTGACGGAGGCCGGCCCGCGCGTGACGGTGCCGCGGCTGGACGTGCACGCGTTGGTGGTGGCGGAGTTGGAGAAATGAAACGACCCCGGCGGCCGCCGGGGTCGAAGGGGATTCGCGCGGATCGACTTACGACGCGGTGCCGTTGGCCGCCTGGAGACGGTCGGTGACGGTGTCGAAGGTCTGGCTCGTCGTGCTGCCGAGCGCCGTGATGGCGACGAGGCAGACGACGATGATCAAGGCGAGCATCACGGCGTATTCGACGGCCGTGGGGCCGTCTTCGTTCTTGAGAAAGCGAACCAACGGACGGAGCAAGCGGTTCATGTCACCTCGAGGGGGTCGGTGCGGCGGCGGATCGTCCGCGCCCGCGTCCCCCGCTCCGGCCGCCGGAAATGGCACGGGGGGCGCGATGGACCGCGTCGCGGCCATCGCACCCCCCGGCGGTTCCGGGTCCCTCCATCGGGCTTACGTGCCGGCGGTGGTGTTGCCGGAAGCGATGCGGCTATCGACGTAGCTGAACGTCGAGGAGGCCGTGCTGCCGAGGGCGGTGATGGCCGCGATGCAGACCACGATGATGAGGGCGAGCATCACGGCGTACTCGACCGCCGTCGGGCCGTCTTCCTTCTTCAGGAACTCCACCATCTTGCGCGCGAGCTTGTTCATCGAAATCCCCTTCAGGATGATTGTTCGCGGCTGGCTGGAGGAGACCGGGGAACCCGGCCTGCTGGTTGAACCCCTGTGCCGCCTGCGACACCCTTATCTAGATCGCGATCACAATCGACGCAAACGGTAGACCCCCGAATTTCGGATTTTTCGGCCCGATTCGACCGTCGGGTACATTGAGTTCCTAGAACACACTCCCGACATCCTCGGCAGTTTGCCCAGTTTTCCCGCGCGGGAAACGAACTTTCAGGTGCAGTCATGGCGGATATGACGAATCGCAAGAGTTTGACGACCACCGGCGGCGCCGGCCGCGCCCCGAACCGCGCGATGCTCCGCGCGGTGGGGTTCCAGGACGACGATTTCGCCAAGCCGATGGTCGGGGTCGCCTCGCTGCACTCCGACATCACGCCGTGCAATATGCATCTCGATCGGCTCGCGCGCAAGGCGATCGAGGGAATTCGCGCCGCCGGCGGCGTCCCCCAGATCTTCGGCGCCCCCACCGTCTCCGACGGCATCAGCATGGGCCACATGGGAATGCGCTACAGCCTCGTCAGCCGCGAGGTCATCGCCGACTCCCTCGAAACCGTCGCCGGCGCCATGAACCACGACGGCCTCATCGCCATCGGCGGCTGCGACAAGAACATGCCCGGCTGCCTCATGGCGCTCGCGCGCCTGAACATCCCCGGCCTGTTCGTCTACGGCGGCAGCATCCTCCCCGGCACCGGCCCCGACGGCGAGGATGTCGACATCGTCTCGATCTTCGAGGCGGTCGGGAAGTTCCAGGCCGGCACCATCGACGAAAAGAAGCTGCACAAGATCGAATGCGAGAGCTGCCCCGGCGCCGGCTCCTGCGGCGGGATGTACACCGCCAACACCATGTCGAGCGCCATCGAGGCGATGGGCATGTCGCTGCCGCACGATTCGAGTTACCCCGCCATCTCGAGCGCCAAGGACCGCGAGACCTTCCACGCCGGCGAGGCGCTCGTGCGGCTCGTGAAGGCGAACCTCCGCCCGCGCGACATCATCACGCGGAAGAGCCTCGAGAACGCCTACACGTTGGTCTTGGCCCTCGGCGGTTCGACGAACGCGGTGCTGCACCTCATGGCCATCGCCCGCGAGGCGGAAGTGACGTGGACGCTCGAAGACTTCGACCGCCTCGGAATGAAGGTGCCGCACCTCGCGGACCTGAAGCCGAGCGGGAAGTACGTCATGTACGACCTCTTCCGCGAGGGGGGCGTGCCGGCCGTCCTGAAGGCGCTCCTCGATGCCGGGATGCTGCATGGCGATTGCATCACCGTGACCGGGAAGACGTTGGCGGAGAACCTCGCGGACACGACGAGCGTGTACGCCAACCCGCGGCGCAAGGTGATGATGCCGCTCGACTCGCCGAAGTACGACAAGGGGCACATCGTCATCCTGAAGGGGAACCTCGCCCCCGAAGGCTGCGTCGCGAAGCTCTCCGGCCTGAAGGTTCGCACGATCACCGGCCCGGCCAAGGTCTTCGACGGCGAAGAGGCGTGCTTCCAGGCGATCCAGGCGCGCAAGATCGTCGCCGGCGACGTGGTCGTCATTCGCGGTGAAGGCCCCGTCGGCGGCCCCGGCATGCGCGAGATGCTCAGCATCACGGGCGCCCTGATGGGCCAGGGATTGGGCGCGAGCGTCGGCCTCATCACCGACGGCCGTTTCAGCGGCGGCACGCACGGCCTCGTCGTCGGCCACGTCGCCCCGGAAGCTTGGACCGGCGGCGCCATCGGCCTTCTCAAGGACGGCGACAGCGTCACGATCGACGGCGACAAGAAGCTGCTTCAGGTGAACGTGAGCGATGCGGAATTGGCGAAGCGGAAGGCCGCGTGGGTGAAGCCGGCGGTGCGCGTGGCGCGCGGCGTGCTGGCGAAGTACGCCAAGCTCGTCCATTCCGCCAGCGAAGGCGCCGTGACCGGCTGATTACGTCTTCCCGCTGCCGCCCAGCAGGTAGCCCAGGATCGCGTGCGCCGAGTCGTCGAGCGGTTCGAGCCGGCGCACCGCGAGGCGCTCCCGGACGGCGAGCGAACCGAAATCGCGAAAGAACGTCTTCGGCGACGTCGCGCGCACCGTCAGCGAGTCGCCGGCCACGTCCACGCCGGTCACGTCGTCGAGCGCGAGCAGGAGCTTCGCCACGTCCTTGGCGCGGTCCACGTCGATGCGCACCGAGAGCGGGTAATGGTCGAGCATGTCGCGGATCTTCGCGAGCGTGCCGACGGCGGCGATGCGGCCGCGCGCCATGATGGCCACGTGGTTCGTCAGCTTCTCCAGCTCCTCGAGTTCGTGGCTGGAGATGAGCAGCGCCTTGCCCTGGGCCGCGAGCGAGCGGAAAAGGACGAGGAGTTCCTGCCGGCCGACGGGGTCGATCCCGGAGAGCGGTTCGTCGAGAATCAATAACGGTGGATCGGTGAGCAGCGCCTGCGCGAGCTTGACGCGCTGGCGCATCCCCTTCGAGTACCCGCGGAGCTTGCGGTCCGCGCGATCGGCCATACCGACGCGGTCGAGGGTCTCCTCGGCACGGCGTTTCGATTCGGCGGCGGGGTAGCCGCAGAGGTCGGCCATGGCGCGGACGAATTCCCGGCCGGTCATGTCCTCGTAGAAGGCATCGAGGTCGGGGCAGTAGCCGACAAGCCGGCGGGCCTGCCAGTGCCAGGCGTCGACACCCTGCACGGCGACGCGGCCGAGCGTCGGGCGCACCTGCCCGGTGGCGAGTTTCATGAGGGTGGACTTGCCCGCCCCGTTCGCGCCGACGAGGCCGGTGATGCCTCCGCGGAGTTCGAGCGTGACCTGGTTGAGCGCGAGGACGGAGCCGTACCACTTCGAGACCTGCTCGAAGAGCAGGAGTGCGGAGTGCGGAGTGCGGAGTGCGGAGTGGGAGGAAAAATCCCCGTCCGCACTCGTCGGGATGTCCGTGTTGAACTCCGCACTCCGCATTCCGCACTCCGCACTAGGAGATAATTTCGACGGCTTGAATCCGTTTCCGCAGGTACAGCAAGCCGAGCGCGATCACGGCGGCGCAGACGGCGGCGGCCTCCCAGAACTCCGGCTGGTCGCCGCGGATGCTCTCGCGCGACGCGCCCAGGCACCAGAGGCCGACGAGGTAGAGATCGTTCCACAGGTCGATCAGCTTCCAGCGCGCGTCCAGCTTCGCCCCTTCGACCAACATCGAGGCGAGCAGGCGCGTGAGCACGAACATCCCGGTCCAGATCATGATGAGCGGCACGGTGCGGCGGACCCAGACGGCGGTGGCGAGCAGGAGCGTGCCGAGGGTGAGGGTGAGCGCGAGGCCGTAGCCGAGGATGCCGGCGAATTCGCGAAGGTGGTCGACGTAGTAGCTCTGCCAGTCGTAGAGCAGGCCGGCCTGGACGAAGAGGACGAGCGCGGGCGCCGTGGTGACGAGGTTCAGGAACAGGCCGAGGGCGAGGAACTTGCCGAGCAGGTAGTGGCGGCGGCCGATCGGCTTGGAAAGGTAGAACGGCAGGCTGCCGTGGGCGAAGTCGTTGCCGACGAGGACGGAGCCGGCGAGCGCCATGACGATCATGACGATGTAGCCTTCAAACCAGATGAAGTTGCCGAAGGTGTGCGCGGAGCCGTTGAGGTTGAGCCGGTCGAGGAACTTCGTGAGGTCGCCGACCTTCACGGGGACGCCGCCGAACTGCACGGTCTGCTGCGCGGTCTGCTCCTGGATCCAGACGACGAGGTATTGGCCGTAGAAGAAGAAGAAGAAGATCATGAGCGCCAGGGCGTAGAGGCCCCAGAAGAGCTTGCGGCGGATGAGGAGGAGCAGCGCGAGGCGCGCCATGGCGCAGGAGCCGTGGACCGGCCCGCGGAACTTGCCGCGCCAGGGGCGGTAGTGCAGCAGGGCATCGGAGGCGGTGGGCATGGTGGAAGTTTAGCGGCGAGGCGGAGTCTTCGGAGCCGAGCGCGGAACCGGGATCTCGTCGAATCCGTTGAGCGGCGAAGCAGAGTCCGCGGAGCCGAGCGCGTCAGCGATGTCCCGCGCTCGGCTCCGAAGACTCCGCCTCGCCGCAAAACGGTCATGGCGCCT
>CAYVRB010000316.1:0-6972 GCA_964453375.1 uncultured Alcaligenaceae bacterium | reverse complement strand
GGCCGGCGAGCGCGTGGCCATCGTCGGGCCGAACGGCGCCGGCAAGACGACGCTCTTCCTGCGGCTGTGCGGCGTGCTCGGCGGACCGCGCGGGCAGGCCGCCGTCGCCGGGCTGGACCCCGCCGACCCCGGCCAGCGGCGGAAGCTGCCCGAAACCGTCGGTGTCGTGTTCCAGAACCCGGACGATCAACTCTTCAGCCCCAGCGTGTTCGACGACGTGGCGTTCGGGCCGCTCAACCTCGGCCATAGTCCCGACGATGTGCGGTCGCGCGTGGCGGACGCGCTCGGCGCCGTCGGGTTGCCCGACCACGCCGAGCGCGTGCCGCACCGGCTCTCGGGCGGCGAGAAGCGCCGCGCCGCGATCGCCACGGTGCTCTCGATGAAGCCGTCGGTGCTCTTGCTGGACGAACCGTCGATGTTCCTGGACCCGCGCGGCCGGCGCGAATTGATCGAACTCGTGAAGGGCTGGGCCGGCACGATCCTGCTGGCGACGCACGACCTGGAGATGGTGCTGGACCTTTGCCCACGCGTGCTGGTACTCGATGGCGGGAAACTCGCCGCCGACGGACTTGCCCGCGAGTTGCTCGCCGACGCGGCGTTGATGGAAACCCACGGCCTCGAAGTGCCGGGACGATTGTTGAGAACCAATCACGAAAACCCGAAAGAACGAAACACCGATACCGGCCAAGAACGACGTTAACCCGAATTTCGAGATTTCGTGCTTTCGGGCTTTCGTGATCGCTTCACGCCGCCATCCCGATCCAGCGTATCGGCGGCGATCCAGCCGGACATCAGCACCATCGGCATCCCCGGCCCCGGATGCGCCGCGCCGCCGGCGAGATACAGGTTCTTCAAGTCCCGCGCACGGTTCGCCGGCTTGAACGCGCCGAGCCACTTCCCGTGGCTCGCCACGCCGTAGATCGCCCCGTTCAAGACGCGATACCGATCGTGGATGTCCTGCGGCGTCAGCGTGGACTCGTACACGATTCGGCTCTCGAGGTCCGGCATCTTGCCGGTCGTCTTCAGCTTCTCCAGAATCACGCGGCGATATTCGGGGAGCATTTTCTTCCAATCGTGGTGCGGCCGAATGTACGGCGTGTGCACGAGTACGTACAGCGCCTCGCCGCCGGGCGGGGCGGTGCCGGGTTCCGTGCGCGCCGTGGCCGCGAGGTAACACGTCGGGTCCGGCGCCGGTTCTCCCTTGCGATAGATGAAATCGAACTCCTCGTGCGGATCGCGGGAGAAGACGAATCCGTGGTGGAGGAGGTGGTCGTAGGCCTTGTTCAAGCCGAGGTAAAGGACGACGCCAGAGCAGGCCGGTTCGTAGTCGCGGCGGCGGTCGAAGGCGCGGACGGCCTTCGGCGCGGCGCCGTCCACCAGCTCCCGGTGCGTGCGCACGGCGTCGGCGTTCGACACCACCGCGTCGGCTTCGAGCGTTTCACCGTCCGCCGTCTCCACGCCGGTCACGGTCGCTCCGTCGCGCACGAGCAATCGCTTCACGGTCGTATTGGGCCGGAACGTCACGCCGAGTTCCGTCCCCAATTTCACCAGCGCCTCCGGCACGGCGCGCGTGCCGCCGATCGGGTACCAGATGCCGTCTTCGGTCTGCATGTGGGCGATGCCGCAGAGCACGGCCGGCGACGCGTCCGGCGACGAACCGACGTACTGCGTGAAGTGGTCGATCATCTGGGCGACGCGGGCGTCGGGGATGAACTTGCGCACGGTGCCGGCGACGGAACGGCCCATGCGCATGCTCATCACGTCGCCGAGGATCTTCGCTTGAAAGCCGGCTTTGAAGTCGATCATATCGCGGACGCCGCCGATCGACTTCCAGAAGAAGTAGTCGTCGCTGACGCGGTGGAGGCGATGCGAAAGGTTGAGGAACGCGCGATAACCGTCGGCGGAACCGGGCGCGTAGGCGTCGAGCGATTTCGCCATCGACTCGACGTTCTCGACGAGGTCGAGCGCGCTGCCGTCCTGGAAAAAGCAACGCCATTGCGGGTCGAGGCGGACGAGCTTCACGTAGTCGTCGAGGTTGCGGCCGGCTTCGGAGAAGATGCGGCGTAGGATGTTCGGGATGGTGAGGATCGTCGGCCCCATGTCGAAGCGGAAGCCGGAGTCGCGGAGGACGGCCGCCTTGCCGCCGAGCCACGGGGACGCTTCCAAGAGCGTGACGGAATGCCCGCGCGCCGCGAGGGTGCACGCCGCGGCCAGTCCTCCAAGTCCGCCGCCCACCACGATCGCACGTTGAGAATCCGACACGCCGCACGCCTCCATGAGAATGCGATATCGAGGGTTATCATAGTCGCGATGGATCGCGACTTTCCCGTCCCCGGTCGAAAGGAATCGCCTTCGCGCCGGGGCGAACTCTACTCTTCGACGATGATCCGTTTTTGCAAGGATGCCGAACCGCAACGCGCCGGCGCGGCACCGTCGGGTTTTTCCCGGCTCCGCAACGGCGCCGAATCGCGATTCCCACCCGAAATCGCAAGCGTGACCTAGAGTCCGTCAACGATGCCCTTCGACAGGATTCGGGGTTCGGCACCATGATGGCCGCGACTGCTACGCCGATTCGGGATGGCGCCGCGTTCGTGGACGCGGTGCGGCGGTCGGGCTTGCTCGGCGACGCGCCGCTCGACCGCGCGCTGAAAGGCTTCTCGACCGACCGCGCGTCCGCCGACGACGCCGCGCGGCGCTTCGTCGCGCACGGGTTGCTCACGGCGTTCCAAGCCAAACGGCTCCTCGCCGGCAAGGCCGACGGATTCCACCTAGGCCCGTACGTCATGCTCGAGCCGCTCGGCGACGCGCGCGGCAAGGTCTACCGCGCCCGGCACCGGGCCATGAACCGCATCGTCGCGATCAAGCTCCTGACGCCCGACCGCACGCGCTCCGAGCCGATGCGCGAGGCGTTTCAATCGGCTACGCGCGCCGCCGTGCAACTCCTGCACCCGAACATCGTCGCGACGTTCGACGCGAACCAGTGCGGCGAGCGGATGTACGCCGTGCTGGAATTCGCCCCGGGCCGGGACTTGGGAACTTATGTTCGCGAGCAAGGCCCGCTCTCGCCGCGGATCGCCTGCGGGATCGCGCGACAGGTCGCCCTCGCCCTCGCGCACGCCCACGATCGCGGCATCGTCCACGGCCTCCTCACGCCCGAAAACGTCCTCGTCGGCGACGCCGACGCGAACGACGTGCCGTCGATCAAGGTCCTCAATTTCGGTTACGGCCGGCTCGCCGCGCACTACGCCAACGACGCCACGCGCCAGCTCGACGGCGCCCTCGCCATCGCCGAATACCTCGCTCCCGAAGCCTTCGATCCGTCGCACGCCCCCGCGCCCGGAGCCGACCTGTTCTCGCTCGGGTGCCTGCTCCACTTCCTGCTCGCCGGCCGCGCCCCCGCCGGCGATCGACCCGTCCATCAGTTCGCGAACCGGCACGGCGTCGAACGCTGGCGCCCGGGACTCGGCGCGGAGCTTCTCGAACTGGTGCGCGCACTGCTCGCGCAGAAACCCGGGGACCGACCGCGCTCGGCGCGATCAGTCGTCGAGCGGCTCGAGAAACTCGCGAACGGCCGCGGCGCCGACGAACTCGCCCTGCCCGGCACAACGGTCACGGAACAGCAGAATGTTTCGCCCTTCTCGAATCTGGACACGATCTCGGACTTCGGCGCGACGACGGCGGCCGATCTCCCGCCCGCGATTCCCGATCGGGATTCGCGCTGGTCGGCCGCCGGCGGGTACGCGCTCGCCGCCGGCGTGATCCTGGCGACCGGCGCCGCCGTCGCCCTCGTGCTCCGTTCGGTCGTGCGTTGATCCCGTCCGGTCGATGTCGGTTTCGCCTTGGCACCGTTTCACGATTGGGGTTTTCATGGCCCGCGGTTTTCCCTCCGATTCCGGAGTCGTGGAGTTTCGACTCGAAACCCCGCGCTCGACGGATTCGTCGAGCACGCCGTACACGAACCCGTCGCTGCACGGATTGCCGTCGCTGCCCGGCTACGAATTGGTGGAGCAGATCGGCCGCGGCGGCATGGGGGTCGTCTACAAGGCGCGACAGCTCGCGCTCAATCGGATGGTGGCGATCAAGCTCCTGCCGAACGCCGAGAAGGCCGGGCAGACGACGATCGCGCGCTTCTTCGCCGAAGCGCAGTCGGTGGCGGACGTGCACCATCCGAACGTGGTCGAGGTTTACGATTTCGGCGAAGTGACGGTGCGGAACACGGTCCACGCGGACGACACGGCCGAATACGTGAAGGTGCCGTACCTCGTGATGGAACTGCTGGACGGCGGGCACTACGGCGACGGTCGGCACCCGGCGAAGCCGCGCGATCCGCGCCAGGCCGCCGCGATCCTCGCGAAGGTGGCGCGCGGCCTCGCCGCGGCGCACAAGATCGGCATCGTCCACCGCGACATCAAACCCGGCAACATCCTCTTCACCAAGTCGGGCGAACCGAAGGTGGTGGACTTCGGCCTCGCCAAGCGCGCCATGTCCAACCTCACGCTCTCCGTGGCGGTGATGGGCACGCCGTACTACATGTCGCCGGAGCAGGCGAAGGGGAAGAGCAAGCTCGTCGGCCCCGCGACAGACGTCTGGGCGATCGGCGTCATCCTCTACGAGAGCCTCGCCGGATGCCTGCCGTTCGACGCGGAGAACCACTATTCGCTGATGCACCAGATCATCACGGAGAACCCCGACCCGCCGCGCATCCACAACCGGGACCTGCCGCCGGAGCTGGAGGCGATCATCCTGAAGTGCCTGGCGAAGAAGCCGGAACACCGCTACCCGACGGCCGAGAAACTCGCCGACGCGCTGGAGGCGTTCCACTACGAATCCGGGATGTTCGTGCCGCTGAACCCGATCGCGCCCGGTTCGAAACGCCGCCGCGACTACACGCTGCCGCTGCTCTTGGTGTTGCTCTTCGGCATCATCGGCACCTGCCTGTGGCTCTGGCAGAAGGCCGAGTGGGAGAAGCGGGAGTTGCGGGAGAAGACGCAGCAGATGATGAAGTGAATCCCACGGAAGGCTACGACCGGACCCCTTTCGGAGTCCGGTTCGCCACGGCACTGCATCACGCTTTGTACGCCTTGCTCGTCGTGGTGCTGCAGCCGCCGGTCCAGTTTGTGTGGAAGGACTCGCCGCGCCGATCGGAACTCAACCGGCGACTTGCACTCGTTCTCGCAACACCGGCGGAAGCGATTCCCACGACGCTTGATAGCTCTCCTCCAGCGGCACATTCACGTACCAACCCGGCTCCAGGAAGAGCGGCATCGTCGGTACGGGGTTACCGATCGCGAACGGCTCGACATATCCCGTCAGGCAACTGGAGGCATCGAAGGCCATCGCGGTCAGCGGCGCGTCGGCGGGTCGCGGCTCGAACTTTTCCGCGCCCATCTCATCCCAGATGAGTTGATGGATTCCTTCCGGGTCGCGCGGCGAGGGCGGGAACGGATCGACGATCAACTGATGGATGCCCCGATTCAAGAACTCGATCGCCTTGCCGACGAAGGATCGAATGGCGTGTTGCGAGTCCTTGTTTCCCGGCGAGACGATCTCAATGATCGCGACGACTCGATCATCCTTGTCGTAGATACGAATCCGATTGGCTTTGCGAGCATAGATCGACGTTTCGAGTTTCGCTTGCAGCCGCACCTTCGGGGGAGCATCCAGCACGGCCAAACCGCCATGGGACGTCGGCCCATTCGAGTGATGGAACGCCACGACATCCGGCTCCGGACCTTGCACGCGCTGGTCCGCCATCGCGTAATATCCGGGCGGGAGGATGCCACGATTCAGGCTGTTTCTCAGTTCGATTGTCCAGCCTTCATGGAAGTTGTGGTACGTTCCCGAACTGACTCGCGACCAATCGTGCATCGGCATGCGACTTCCTCCGAACCTGAGCGGAGGACTCCACCCTCCGCCCAGTGTCCATCATACATCGCAGCTCACACGTTGTACGCCTTGCTCGTCGTGGTGCCGCCGCGGCCGGTCCAGTTCGTGTGGAAGAACTCGCCGCGAGGCTTGTCGATGCGCTCGTAGGTGTGGGCGCCGAAGTAGTCGCGCTGCGCCTGGAGCAGGTTCGCCGGCAGGCTCGCGGTGCGGTAGCCGTCGAAGTAGCTGAGCGCGGAGGTCATCGTCGGCAAGGGGATGCCATTCAGCACACCGGCCGACACGGCCGTCCGCCAGCCGTCCTGGGCCGCCTGGATCTCCTTCGCGAAGTACGGGTCCACCAGCAGGTTCACCAGCTTCGGGTTCTTGTCGAACGCTTCCTTGATGTTGCCGAGGAACCGGCTGCGGATGATGCAGCCGCCGCGTCAGGGCGATGCCGCCGTTGTTCAGTTCCCAGCCGAGCGCCTTGGCCTGCGCCGTCATCAGGTCGTAGCCCTGCGCGTAGCTGACGAGCTTGCTGGCGTAGAGGGCGTTCTCGACCGCCGCGATGAACGCCTTCTTGTCGGCGACGCCCTTCGGCGTCGGGCCGCTGAGCACCTTCGCCGCCTCGACGCGCTGGTCCTTCTGCGACGACAGGCAGCGGGCGAACACGGCCTCGCTGATGAGCGTCAGCGGGCTGCCGTTGTCGGTCGCCGAGTCGACGGTCCACTTTCCGGTGCCCTTTTGGCCGGCCTTGTCGAGGATCAGATCGACGAGGTGCTTGCCGGTGTCGGGGTCCTTGTACTTGAAGATCTCGGCGGTGATCTCGATGAGGAAGCTGTCGAGCTTGCCCTTGTTCCAGTTCGTGAAGACTTCGCCGAGTTCGTCGTTATTCAGGCCGGCGACGCCCTTGAGGAGGTGGTAGGCCTCGCAGATCAACTGCATGTCGCCGTATTCGATGCCGTTATGGACCATCTTGACGAAGTGCCCGGAGCCTTCCGGCCCGACCCAGTCGCAGCAGGGGGTGCCGTTGTCCACCTTCGCGGCGATCGCCTGGAAGATCGGCTTCACGGCCGGCCACGCCTCGGCCGCGCCGCCGGGCATGATGCT
>CAYVRB010000315.1:0-7020 GCA_964453375.1 uncultured Alcaligenaceae bacterium | reverse complement strand
TGTTTTCATCCGTGTTCATCCGTGGCCAATACTGAATGACAAACGATGCGAATTACGGTGGCGCATGTAGAATGGCGTCACTACCCGACGCGCCTCTCCGGACCGCCGCGAATGCCCTCCGACTCCGTCGCTTCGTTCCTCGACTTGGCCCGGGAAAACCGGCTGCTGCCGTCGGACCAGGTGCAGGACCTCGTGCGCCGCTCCGAGGTGCCGCAGGCGAACGTGCCGGCGCTGTGCGACGCGCTCGTCGCGCGCGGGTTGCTGACGCCGTTCCAGGCGAACCGCATTCGCGAGGGCCGCGGCCGCGAACTCGCCTTCGCCGGCTACCCGATCCTCGACGACCGCGGCGCCTGCCCCGGCGGCTACGCCTTCACCGCCCGGCACCCCAGCCTGCGCACGCCGATCGTCCTCCGCCGCATCGCCGCCGACTGGCTCGCGCCGGCCGACAACCTCGCCGCGTACATCCAGCGCGCCCAGGCCGCCAGCACCGTCGTCCACCCGCACCTCGCCACGCTGCTGGAGGCCGGCGCGTCCGAGGATCAGCTCTTCGTCGTGATCGAACCGCCCGAAGGCGCGCCGCTCGACGAGCTCGTGCGCGACATCGGCCCGATGCCGGCGTTCCTGGCGTGCGCGTACGTCCGGCAGGCGGCGCAGGCGCTCGAAGCGGCGCACCGCGGCGGGCACATCCACGGCGACGTGCGGCCCGGCGTCCTCTTCGCCCACCCGCTGGTGCCGTCGAACCGGACGAAGCCCGACGGCACGCCGTCGCTGCGGCCCGCGCCGAACGCCGCCATCAAGCTCGCGGAGCTCGGCCTCGTGCCGCACCGGCCGCCGCTCGCCGACGCGCGCCCCGCGACGCTCGACGAATGGTCGTTCCTGCCGCCGGAGCGGATAGCAAGCGGCGCGGCCACGCCGGCCGGCGACATCTACGGCCTCGGGCAAACGCTCGCGTTCCTCCTCACCGGTCGGCCGCCGTTCCCCGCGAAGTCCCCCGACGAACTGCTCGCGATGCTGCGAGACTCCGAGCCGCTGCCGCTCGCCGTGTTGCGGCCCGACCTGCCACCGGCGCTCGTCGAACTGGTGCGCTACCTGACGGCGCGGGACCCGTCGCAACGCCCCTCGCTCGGCACCGCCATCGAGCGGCTCGGCGCGTTCCTCACGCCGGGCGCCCCGGCCCCGATGCCGGCGCCCCCCGCGCGGCCCGCCGACTCCAGCATCATGGGCGGCGGCGAACCGGTCGAATTGAAACCCGCCCCGCCCGTGCTGGTGAATCCGCCGATCCCGGCCGACCTCGTCGCGCGGCCGATCGAACTCACCCCCGTCGCCGTGCAGGGCGAATGGACCGTGCAACCCTTCGAGGGTTCGACCGGCGACGGCGAGCACATGTACGCCCCCGCCGCCAACCCGCCCTCGCACGACGGATCGCTCGGCTTCGGCGCGCACGCGACCGCCCCGGTCGCGCGCCGCCGCGAGATGTCCGCCAAGGAGGCGCGCGAGCAGAAGAAGCAATGGACCTTGATCGCCGGCGGCCTCTGGCTCCTTTCGATCCCCCTTTGGATCATCCTGCTGAACACCTACGGCTGCTTCGACTCGAAGAAGGCCGACACCCCCGCCAAGCAAGTCAAACCGAAGCGCTGAGCATCTTCGCCACGTCGTCGGCGATGCGGTCCGCCTGGTCGACGCAGTCGTTCATCGCGATGCCGCGATAGGCGTTCCCGCCGAGGATGAGGCCGCGATGCGTCGCCGCGAGCGCGTCGATGCGCGCGACGCGATCGAGGTGGCCGACGACGTACTGCGGGATCGCCTTCGGCCAGCGCACGATCCGGTGGAAGACCGGTTCGCCGGTCACTTTCATCGTCGCCCTCATTTCGTCGTGGACCTTTCGCAATAAAGTCTCGTCGTCCCAATCCAGAACATCCGGGCGGTGGATGCCGCCGCAGAGGACGCGCCAGACGACATGCCCTTCGGGCGCGCGGTCGGGGAAGATGGAGGAGCACCACTGCACGCCGAGGGCGTCGCGGCGGGTGCGCTGGGGGGCGATGTAGCCGAAGCCGTCGAGATCGTGGGGCACGTCGGCGCGGCGATAGCCGACGACGGCGACGGCGATCGGCGTGGAACCGATGCCGGCGATCTCGGCCGCGAGCGCGGGGTCGAGGTCGGCGAGCTGTTCCGCCTGCCGGTGGGCCGGCGTCGTGAGCACGACAACGTCGGCCGGCCAGGCATCGTTCCCGTCGCCGCGGACGAGCCAACCGGACTCGGCTTTCTCAATGCGCGTAACGGCCGCGCCGAGGTGGACGTCGACTTCCCGCGCCAAGGCTTCGATCAGCACGCGCAGCCCGCCGGCGAACGACCACATCCGCGGCGGCCCCGGTTTCGGTTTTCCCTCGGCTTCCGCGGCGCGGCGCTTGTCTTTGGACGCGCGAAGGAAACCCCGGATCACGCTGCCGGCCTCGCGCTCGAATTTCGGCAGGCGCGGGAACGCGGCCGCGACGCTCAGCATCGCCGGATCGCCGCCGTGGATGCCCGTCACGAGCGCGTCCAAGAAGGTGTCCGCGACCTCGCGGCCGAAGCGGCGCGTGCCGAACTCCGCGATCGATTCGTCCGGCGGCAGGTCGCGCGGTCGGCGACGGATCGGTTCGGTTAGCAGCTTGAGTTTGGCGCGCCACGTGAGCAACGGCGTGCGCAGGAGGCCGAACGGCGAGCCGGGCAGCTTCTGGAGCCGGCCGTCGAGGTAGAGGAAGCGGTTCTTGCGCGAGCCTTCGCTGGCGGGGAGGAGTTTGTCCGCGAGGCCGAGGTCGCGGCAGAGGTCGACGGTGGACGGTTTGGAATCGAGAAAGCCGTTGGGGCCGAACTCGACGGTGAACCCGCGGTCGCGTTCGGTCCAGACGTTGCCGCCGGGCCGGGCGGAGGATTCGAGGACGACGACGACGGCGACAGGGAGGCGCCGCCGAATTCGATATGCGGCGGCGAGGCCGCTCAGCCCTCCACCGACGACGACGATGCGGGGCGCGCTCACGCGCCCTTCCCGGCGATGCAGTAGAGCTTCTTCGCGCCGCGGATGTAGAGCTTGCCGTCGGAGACGGCCGGCGTCGCGAACACCGCCTCGCCGAGATCGCCTTCGCCGAGCTTCTCGAATTCCTTCGGGCCGGCTTTGATGACGGTCGATTTGCCGCGCTCGTCCACGATGATGAACTTGTCGCCGCCCACGAGCACCGGCGAAGCCGACACCGCGTTGTTCGTCGCCCGTTCGCTCCAGAGGATCTTCCCGGACTTCAACTCGATGCACTCGGCGATCCCCTGGTCGGTCACCCAATAAATGTGGTCGTCCTTCACGATCGGGCACGGCACGTAGGGGGCGAGCTTGCTGGAGCGCTTCTCCCAGTTCACGGCCACTTTCGCCCCCGAGACGGTGATGGACGCGCTGTACCGGCTGCCGGAGCCGTCGCCGTTCAGGCACACGAGCGTGTCCTTGACGAGCAGCGGCGACGCCACGGAGCGCAGCGCCATCTCGCCCGCCTCCCACGGCGTCGTCCACGACCAGTTCACGTTCCCGGTCTTCGGATCGTAGCCGGCGGCGCCGGCGGTGCTGTAGACGACGAGTTCGGTCTTCGTGTCCGGGAGCACGCGCACCGTCGGGGTCGAGTAGCAGGCGCGGTACGCCTTGCGGGAGGCGCTCCAGGCCTTGTCGCCGGTCTTCGCGTCGATCGCGAGGATCTCGGCCGCGCCGTCCTGGTCGAAGTTCACGAACACCTTCCCCTCGTGGACGATGGGGGAGTGCCCCGCGCCGTGCTGGCTCTCGAACTTGCCGAGCTTGTAGTCCCATTGCGGTTTGCCGTCGAGGTCGAAGGCGTGCAGGGCGAGCGCCCGGCCGTCCCACACGACGCAGTAGACGTTTTTGTCGTCGGTCGCCGGCGTGCAGGACGCCAGCGACGACTTCGCGTGGACCTTCGCCTTGTCGCCGCCGAAGTTCCGCTCCCACTTCGCCGCCCCGGTCTTCGCGTCGAGGCAGACGAGCGCCCGCTTGCTCCCGTCGGCGCTCGCGGTCATCAGGAACAGCCGGCCCTTCGCGACGATCGGCGACGAGTTGCCCGGCAGCACCGGCACGGCCCAGGCGACATTCTCCTTCGCGCTCCATTTCGCGGGGATGTCGTCGCTCGCGACGCCGTCGCCGTTGGGGCCGCGGAAGCGCGTCCAGTCGGCGGCGGCCAGCGCGGAGCAGCCGAGCAGGAGGAGGGCGAGCGAGACGCGGCGCATGGTCGGTTCCCGAAAGGTGATCGGAGGCGGGTTCCTGCGATTATCGCAGATCGTGCGGCGGGGGCAACGGCGAAGGGGAAAAGCGATCGCGCCGGACGGGCGAGCCGGGCGGCGTGAGACAAACGGTCTCAAAGGTGCCAGTTCCCTTTATCTCAGCGTCGCCGCCAATTCGATCGCGTAGTCCGTGAGGACGCCGTCGACGCCGACGCGGGCCGCCTGCGTCCAATTCTCGGTCTCCCGGCCCGCGACGGTCTTGCCGGCGAGGAACGCCTTGCGGCCGGCGGAATGCACCGCGGCCATCTCCACCTTCGACGGCACGTAGCGGAAGTAGACCCAGTCCCCATCGATGGCCGCGAGCGCCGCCGCGAATTCCTCGGGCTTGTTCGCCACGACCGCCGTCCGCGCCTTCGCCGAGGATCGCTTCAGCGCCGCGCGCACCGCCGGCGTCTCGATCGTCGTGCCGATGAACAGCAGCCGATGCAGCACCGCGTGTTCCTCCGCCAACCGCACGACCTCCGCCTCCACGCCGTCCGCCTTCAGGTCGACGGCGATCAGCAGATCGTGCTGCTTGTGTTCCGATACCAGCTTCAGGATTTCGTCGACGGTTGGGATTGGTTCGCCGGCGAATTTCGGGTCGAACCACCGACCGGCGTCCAGGCGGCGCAGGTCGGCCAGCGTGCGCTCGGCGAGCTTGCCGGCGCCGCCGGTCGTGCGCTTCAGATCGTCGTCGTGAAGGCAGACGAGTTTTCCGTCGCTCGTCTTCTGGACGTCGAACTCGAAGCCGAGTCGCAGGGCGAGGCAGGCCCGAAAGCCGGCGAGCGTGTTCTCGGGGGCGTGGTGCAGGAGGCCGCGATGGCCGACGACCAGCGGCCGCGGCGGATCGGCGGCGCCGACGGGCACGACGAGGACGAACAGGACCGCGAGGACCAGCGTGAGGAGCAACATGTCGGATTCCTGATCAACGGGAGTGGGCCGTCTCAATGGGGCCTTGTTGAATTGTTCAAACAACATGTCGGGGTAGTCGCCTTTATATTACGGGAGGAAGTACGGTCCCGAACGCCAGCCCCAGAGCCTTTCGCGTTTGGTAGAATCGCAGATGGGAGGGAATGCCATGACCACGATCAAAGCTGTCGTCCGCGACGGACGCATCGAGTTGGACGAGCGGTTGGATCTGCCAGACGGCACGGTGCTACGCATTCCGCTTCCGAACGGTGATCTTGTCGTCGATGACGACGATGCACCGAGGACTCCGGAAGAAATCGAACGCGTCCTCGCCGCGATGGACGCGATGATTCCGCTCCAGATGACCGACGAGGAACTCGCGGCATGGGAAGCGGACCGCCACGCTCGCCGCGAGGCTGAGAAAGCAACCTTCTTCGAACGGGCCGACAAGCTGAGCGCGATGTGGAAATGAAACGATACCTTCTCGATACCGGAGGAGGCGAAACCCAGCCGAAACAGCAATCCATGGCGGGGCCTTCACTTCTGTTTTCATTCACAAGGGTCATTTTGGGATCTTTTCCGGATTTTTCCTTGACGGACCCATTGGTTGCGCGTTAAATAGGGTGTCACTATCCGCCCCAGTGTTGTGTAAACGAGGCTGGGTGTCTATTCTGTCTATTCTCCCTGGCGTTGCTTCGGCGAGGTCAGGTGTCCATAAGAAAGGGCCTCTCCCCACCGGAGGGGCCCTCTTCTTTGCCTACTACCAACCCGCTAGCCCAGGTAGCAGCCGTGGTTCGCATCGCCATCTTCATCGACGGAGCTTATCTCCAATTCGCGCTCAAAGATGAATTCGCCTCCGCTTCTGTGGATATGGCGAAACTCTCGACGCTAATTGCGGGCGGTCGGGAGATTCTCCGTACCTACTATTACGACTGTCTCCCGTATCAGTCCGCGACACCCACGGCTGATGAGTCGCGCCGACTCAGCCGAAAGCAGGGGTTCTTTTCCGCCCTCGAGGACCTCCCTCGCTTCCAGGTGAGGCAGGGGCGGGTCGAGTTTCGCGGCAACGACGCACAAGGGAGACCCATCTTCCAGCAGAAGCGGGTCGACATTCTCATGGGGGTCGACCTAGCCCTCTTATCCGCGAAGCGGCAGATCACCGACGCGGCGGTTCTGGCGGGCGATTCCGACTTCCTCCCCGCGATCGAGGCGGCGAAGCAGGAGGGAGTCTGCCTTCACCTCTTCCACGGCGCGAAGCCTCACAGGGATCTGGTGAAAGCCTGCGACGAGCGGACCCAGATTACACAGGCGATGATCGACACCGTTCTCCGAACTTGACCTGCGGAGTGCCCCGCCGGGTCCGATCGACCCCTGTCGTCCTCGGCTGGTTCGCAGGCCGCGTCATCGCCTATCGCCTCCTCCGCCCGCGTCCCCGCTTGTAACCGCCCGCCGCTTCCGTAACTTTTCCTCGCACCACTCGCATCCGAGGCCCACATGAGCACGCGCGGGGATCTGTTCGCCGGAGTCACGGTCGCCATCGTCACCCCCTTCAAGAACGGCGCCGTCGACTGGGACGCGCTCGCCCAACTCGTCGACTGGCACGTCGGCCAGGGCACCGACGCCCTCGCCCCCTGCGGCACCACCGGCGAATCGCCCACCCTCGACCACGACGAAAACGAACGCGTCGTCGCCTTCGTCTGCGAGAAGGCCGCCGGCCGCATCAAGATCATGGCCGGCACCGGCTCCAACAGCACCGCCGAAGCCATCCGCATGACCAAGGCCGCCAAGCGATCCGGCGCCACCGGCACGCTCCAGGTCGGCCCC
>CAYVRB010000314.1:4518-7054 GCA_964453375.1 uncultured Alcaligenaceae bacterium | reverse complement strand
TCGGAGTCCCTCCCGATAACAAGCTCATCGGCATTCCGGAAACTGCGCTGTACTGCTAGAACCTGATATTGTAGATATACTTTCTGATTCGGTTTCAGCGACGGAGAAACTGGCTGAAATACAATGCCGACTGGGCCAAGGCACGTTTCGCAGAGCAGTTTTGAGTCTCTGGGGAGGCCGCTGTTGCGTGACCGGCGCCTCTACATTCACGGCCATTCGTGCCTCGCATATTAAACCTTGGCGAGTTTCGAGTAGCAGCGAACGGCTTGATCCACTGAATGGAATACCGCTACTCGCAACATTGGATTCGTTATTTGATGCCGGGCTCATTTCGTTTAACGATAACGGCTCAATTTTGCTATCGCCTGAGCTATGCGCTGAAGATATTGAATTATTGGATCTAAGATGCATGACTATCCAGAAGCTACTTTCACAAAAGACGAAGGACTATCTGAGTTTCCATAGGGACTCTGTATATCGCGAATGAAAATAACGAAGTGTATGCGTCCGAGGATGGACTTCAGTCACTCTATTGCTGCCTTTAGGCCGAAGGCCTGGCAGTTCTCAGCCCAGGGCGAGGAGGCTCTGCGACGACGCCCTGGGTCGCGACGGAAATCGCGAGCAGCCCGAAGGGCTGACACAATTCGCGTTCCATCGAGCGCATTGTCGCAGTCCTTCGGACTGCGAGCGGGATTGTCGATCGACCCAGGGCGTCGCCGAAGCGGCTCGCCCTGGGCTGAGAACTGCCAGGCCTTCGGCCTGAGGACACCGCGACGGAACAGTTCTTCCGACGGATCTATTGCGTCTTGTCTCCGGCGTTTGGCGGGGTTACGATTCAGTCATGATCCTCATCCGTTTTCCGAACGCCGAAGCGAAGCGGACCGCCCTTGGCAGCCTCGCGGGCCGTTTCGCATTCAAGAGCTGGGCAACCGGCGAAATGCTCGTTCCCGAGGACGCGCTACCGTACCTCGCGGTCGTGGGAGTCTCGTTCTCCGTCGAAGGTCCGGCCTACTCACTCGACCGATAAGGCGGTTCGGCTCGGACGGAATTCGTATCGTACCACCCTTCTCCTCCCGAGTGCCCGCCATGCCCCCCCTCCGCTGCCTGCTGCTGACCATCGTGCTCTTCGCTCCGGCCTTCGCGGCCGCCGACGATGAGCCGTCCGAGCCGAAGCTCGGCAAGTACAACGTGCGATCCTACGGGGCGTCCAACCGGCCGCCGCTGTTCCTCGGGCACTTCGTCCTCGAAAAGGACGGCAAGTACAAGGTCTACCTGCCCGGCGGCAAACTCGCCGGCGAAGGGACCTACGAATTCGACAAGACCAAGAAGGAAGTGAAGTGGCTGACCGGCAAGTACCAGGAGGAGAAATGGGAAGGCCGCGTGCTCGTGGCGAGCGACGACAAATCGCTGACGATCTGGCTGAAGAAGACGACCCGCGCGACGCACGTGCCGGACGAGAAGAAAGACGAGAAGAAAGACGAGAAGAAGCCCTGAGCGGTAGCACCGGAACGGCGGAGGCCGCGGATCGAACCCCGTTCGATCCGCGGCCTCCACTCGTTTGCGGCCTTCGCGCTCACACCTTCACGGCGTGGCGGCCGTTCTTCACGACCTTGCGCTTGCCGGACTTGCCCTTCGCCGGCTTGTTCAGCATCGGCAGCGGCAGGATCGTCGGCTTCTCGCCGTTCGATTCGCCGCAGCCGGCCACTTCGTAGCCGGGGTCGATCACGGTCAGCTTGCGGCGGCGCGCCATGCGCTCGTTGCCTTCCGGCATCAGCGAGGTCTTGTCGCCTTGGAGCAGGCCGCTGACGCCGCGCGTCGGCGTCGTCTGCGGCGCGCCCGATTCGTCGGTCGCCTGGTAGCGGATCAGCATCCCCTCGTAGTTGCGCAGGACGACGGCGTCGTCGCTCATGCTCACGAGGTAGTTGGGCATCAGCGGGATCTTGCCGCCGCCGTGCGGGCTGTCCACGACGTACGTCGGGATGCCGATGCCGCTCATGTGGCCGCGGAGGCCCTCCATGATCTGCATCCCCTTCCAGATGCTCGTGCGGAAGTGGCCCGCGCCCGTCACCGGATCGCAGTGGAAGAGGTAGTACGGCCGCACCTTGATGCGGAGCAATCCGCGGAGCAGCGAGCGGATCGTCTCGAGGCTGTCGTTCACGCCCTTGAGCAGCACGGCGTGGTTGTTGATCGGCATGCCGTGGCGGAGCAGACTCTTGCAGACGCGCGCCGCCTCGGGCGTGATCTCCCGCGGGTGGTTGAAGTGCGTCTGAATGTAGACCTTCTCCGTCTCGGCGAGCAGGTCGAGCAGTTCCTGGTCGTAGAGCCGCTGCGGCAGCGTCACGGGGACGCGGGTGCCGATGCGGATGACGTCGACGTGGTCGATCGCCTTGAGGTTCTCGAGGTAGAACTTCAGCTTGCCGATCGGCAGTGTCAGCGGATCGCCGCCCGAGACGATCACGTCGCGGATCTGCGGGTTCTTGCGGACGTAGTCGATCATCCGCTCGTCGTTCTTGCTGACGCCTTCCCAGCCGCCGCG
>CAYVRB010000314.1:0-4508 GCA_964453375.1 uncultured Alcaligenaceae bacterium | reverse complement strand
GCTTGCGGGTGCAGTAGCGGCAGTACATCGAGCAGTTCGGCGTCGTCAGCATCAGCACGCGGTCGGGGTAGCGGTGCGTCAGCCCCGGCACCGGCGAGTCCTTGTCCTCTTCCAGCGGGTCTTCCAACTGGAAGTCGGAGGTGCGCTCCAGCGGCGACGGGACCGACTGCAACCGGATCGGATCGGCGGCGTTGTCGGGGTCGATGAGCGAGAAGTAGTACGGCGGGATGGCGAGCTTGAAGTCGCTCTCGAGTTCGCCGAGGGCTTCCAGCTCCTCCGGCGAGAAGGGCAGCAGGTGGCGCAGTTGGCGCACCGAGCGGATCGAGTTCTGCGTCTGCCAGCGCCAGTCGTCCCAGTTCGCGTCGGGGACATCGTTCCAGATCGGATGGCGGCGCGGTCGACTCGGAGGTTCGTCGTCGTCGAAACCACCCGTGGCCGTCGGGGCCTGGCGAAGGGCGAGTGGTTCGCGCGCGTCGGACTCGAACATGAGGTGCGGAGCTCCCCGGTCCTCGGAGTCCCGGGCGAGGACGACGTTCGTCCATCGCGCTGCGGGGGAGCCGTCGATCGTCGCGAGGGACGACACGGTGGCTCGCTTAAAGAAAGAATCCTAACGTCGCGCCGGAGAAAAACAAGTTAAGACTGGCGCGCGCGGAAAACTTTTCGGCACTTCGCTACAACGAGCGCGACGCGTTCTCTCCTCCGAGGTCGATCCCATGCGACTGCTCTCCGCGCTCGTGCTCTTCTCGGCCGCGCTCGCCGCGCGCGCCGAACACAAGCCGCTCTTCGACGGCAAGACCTTCGACGGCTGGGAAGGCGACACGAAGGCGACGTGGCGCATCGAGGACGGCGCGATCGTCGGCGGCTCGCTCGAAAAGGACGTCCCGCGCAACGAGTTCCTCTGCACGACGAAGACCTACGGCGACTTTGAATTGAAGGTCACTTTCAAATTGCTCGGCGACAAGGCGAAGGCGAACGCCGGCATCCAGTTCCGCACGAAGCGCATCCCGAACCACCACGAGGTGAGCGGCTATCAGGCCGACATGGGCCAGCAATACTGGGGCGCGCTCTACGACGAATCGCGCCGCAAGAAGATCCTCGCGCAGCCCGAGAAGGCGGTCGTCGAGAAGCTCGTGAAGCACGACGACTGGAACGAGTACGTCATCCGCTGCGAGGGGCCGAAGGTGCAGCTCTGGCTCAACGGCACGAAGACGGTGGACTACGTCGAAGCCGACGAGAAGATCGAGCGCGACGGCGTGATCGCGCTCCAGGTCCACGGCGGCGGCAAGACGAAGGCGCTCTACAAGACCGTGACGATCGAAGAGTTGCCGAAGAAGTGATTCGAGGATTTGGCGGGCGGGGGGCGTAAGGCGAACGGAGAAAAATTGTTTACGCCCCGTAGGAGGGACTTCTAGTCCGTCCATCCCAACCCGGACGGACTAGAAGTCCGTCCTACGGGGCGTGAATCTTTTGCCTGACGGTCGTCACTGCGCGGTCGGGTCGGCCTGCATCAGGCCGAGGATGTTCCCTTCGGTGTCGTGGATGTACGCGAGCCAGCCGACGCCGGGGATCGGCATCTTCGGCAGCGCGACTCCGGCCCCGAGCGCCACCGCCTTGGCGAAGCTCGCGTCCACGTTGTCGACGTAGCAAGTGCACGGGAACGCGTTCACCGGCTGGCCGACGGTCGGCGGCGGGCCCATCCGTTTCATCAGCCCGCCATTGATCCCCGGCTGCCCGTCCGGCCCGGTGACGATCATCCAATACGGCATCGGGCCGTCCCATTTGGTGAACTGCCAGCCGAACAGTTCGCGGTAGAAGTTCATGGCGCGTTCGGGATCGTCGGCATGGATCTCGAAGTGGATGAGGCGGGACATGGCGCGCGGGCTCCGGGGAGGGGGAAGGATCGACCTCCGGTAGTGTCGTCGATGTCGCGGTCGAAGGGAAGAGCAAAACTGTTCAAATTTATACTGATTCGGCGGACGGTGCGATTCCGTCAGAAAGCGGTGGGCTTGCCCACCGTGCGGGTTCGAGTCCGCGAGAACCCGCCGAGGGCGATCGCGGGAAAGAGACGTTCCTCTCCGCGCCAACGCCCACGGCGAACCTCGAAGACTCGGTTCGCACGGCGGGCAAGCCCGCCGCTATATGATGTCATGCCTTCCCCAGCACCAGATCGACGACCCAGCAGCCGCGGACGTGGACGCCGTTCGCGTCGCGGCAGTGGTCGAGGAGGCCGGCGTCCTCGCAGCCGGCGTCCTGGAGCGCGTCGGCGAGGATCGGCATCGCGTTGAAGTGGCGGGCGTCGTACATCGTCTGCGCGAGGCCGACGGCGGTCGAAGTACGCCAGTTCGGATCGAACGGAAGTTCGTCCCAGGGCCAGAGGTCGCGGAGAATCGCGATCTGCGCCAGCTTTTCCGCCGTCGCCTCCGCGCGGCGTACGGCGTTCTTGTGGGTCATCACCCAGCGGGCGTTCAGTACGCCGGCCGTGAAGCCTTCCAAGACGTCCTTCGTCAGGTCGGTGAGAATGAACGCCGCCTTCTTCAGCGGCTCCGGCTTCTTCGAGTCGGTCAATCGCTTCACCGCGTCCCGCAGCGGCTTCCGGGCGGCGACGGCGGCGTCCCGCTCCTTCGGCGCGTCGGCGTAGTCCTCCGCCGCGGCGATGATCGCCTCGAACACCGGATCGTCCGGCAGCGCGGCGAGCATCCGCCGCGCGCACGCGCAGGCGAGCAGCCGCAGTTGTCGGCGGTCGTCGACGAGGCGGTCGATGATGCCGTCGACGGACTTGAGGGCGAACCATTGCTTCTCGGTCATGGGCGGACTCCGAATACGGGCGAACGGCACGGCGTCAGCGTACCGGTGGCCGCGCTCGCACATCACCGGCACGCTGACGCCGTGCCGTTCGCCGACTGTGTGTCCGTCATCCTTCGCCCTCCGCGCTCGGCTTCGAAGACTTCGCCTCGCGGCTCAACTGCCGTCGCGACTCGATCTCGGCCATGCGTTCGCGGATCGTCGCTTCGAAGCCGCGGTCCGTCGGCGTGTAATACGTCACGTTGGCCGGCACGTACTCCTGGTCCACCCAGCCGCCTTCGAAGTTGTGGGCGTACTGGTAGCCGACGTGGCCGAACTGTTTCGAGCCGGCGTAGTGCGAGTCCCGCAGGTGCTTCGGCACCGGCAGCGTGCGGCCCTCCTTCACGTCCTTCGAGGCCATGCCGATCGCCACCGTCGCCGCGTTCGACTTCGGCGCGGTCGCCAGGTAGCAGACCGCGTGCGACAGGTTCAACTGGCACTCCGGCAGGCCGACGCGCTCGACCGCGTCCCACGCGCCGTTCGCCACCAGCAGGCCCATCGGGTCGGCGTTGCCGACGTCCTCGGATGCGAAGATGACGAGCCGCCGGGCGACGAAGCGCGGGTCTTCGCCCGATTCGAGCATGCGCGCCAGCCAGTAGACGGCCGCCTGCGGATCGCTGCCGCGAAGGCTCTTGATGAACGCCGACGCGAGGTCGTAGTGCGAGTCGCCGGTCGGGTCGAAGTCGAGGACCTTGCGCTGGATCGAGTCCTGCGCGAGCGCGAGATCGAAGAGGATCGTCCCATCGGCGGAGCGCTCGACGGTGCTTTCGATCGCCATCGTCGACTTCACGCCGATCTCGATGGCCATCAGCGCCCGGCGGGCATCGCCGTCGCAGATCTCGGCCAGGAAGTTGAGTGCCTCGTCGGTCATCGTCACGGGCGTCTTGCCGAGGCCGCGTTCCTCGTCCGCTAAAGCTCGCCGGATGATCGTCTTCACGTGTTCGCGCGTCAGCGGTTCCAGCGTGAAGATCTGGCTGCGGCTCAACAGCGGCGTGTTCACCGCGAAGAATGGGTTCTGCGTCGTCGCGCCGACGAGGATCACGATGCCGTTCTCGACGTCCGGCAGCAGCACGTCCTGCTGCGAGCGGTTGAAGCGGTGGATCTCGTCGAGGAACAGGATCGTGCGCTCCTTCTCCTCTTCGAGTCGCGCCCGCGCCTCGGCCAGCACCTCGCGCACCTCCTTGATCCCGGCGGCAACGGCGTTCATGCTCACGAAACGCGACTTCGTCTGGTTCGCGATGACGTGGGCGAGGGCCGTCTTCCCGCAGCCCGGCGGGCCGTAGAAGATCACGGAGTTTAGACGGTCGGCGAGCAGCATCCGGCGGAGCAGCTTGCCGGGGCCGAGGATCTGATCCTGCCCGACGAATTCGTCGAGGGAGCGCGGGCGCATGCGGGCGGCCAGCGGCTGGGCGGCGAGGCGGTTGGCGGAACGGAGGTCGCTGAAAAGGTCCATCCCGTCATGAAGGCGGAATGCGCGGCGGCGTCAAGGGGTCCAGTGAAAATTTGTTCATAGCGCCCGCCCGGCGTTGCGCCGGTGTTCCAGAGCGAACGAGATTGATCAATTTCATCTCTTCGCCCCAACGGGGCGACCGACAATAGCCAGGGGTGGAGCGAAGCGGAACCCCTGGATTGGGGCATCGAGCAATGATAGCCCCGAACGGGCGACC
>CAYVRB010000313.1:6563-7197 GCA_964453375.1 uncultured Alcaligenaceae bacterium | reverse complement strand
GCGGGCGTAGACGACCGTCTCCATCATCATGTAGATCTTGCCGGTCTTCTTCTGGAGGTCGCAGATTTGCCGAATGTCGTCGACGTTCGTGGCCATGGGCACGGTGCAGGCGACGTGCTTGCCGGCCTTGAGCGCCGCGATGCTCTGCGGGCCGTGGTCCGGGATCGGGCTATTGATGTGGACCGCGTCGATGTCGGGGTCCTTGAGCAGTTCGTCGTAGCTGGTGTACCGCTTGTTGATGCCGTACTTGTCGGCGACCTTGTCCATCTCGGCCTTGTTCCGCCGGCAGACGGCGACGATCTCGGCGTTCGGGTGCGCCTGATAGATGGGGATGAATTCCGCGCCGAAGCCGAGGCCGATGATGGCCACGCGGACCTTTTTCTCGCTCATGGTGTACCTGTGCGAACGGGAGGGGGCTGCCTGTGGAGAAACCTACCTATCGCGAACGGCATCGGCAACCGGGCGTGCTTTCGGTGGAAATGGCCAACGGGATTTCTCGCGAAGGTGAAATGAAAATCGAAGAGTATTTCGCTTGACATTTTGAACGGGGTCGGGTGAACTATCGCTCAACGGAGTTTCAGGTCAACGGACGACTCGACTTTTACGCATCCGGGAGTCTTGCTATGACACGCCG
>CAYVRB010000313.1:825-6463 GCA_964453375.1 uncultured Alcaligenaceae bacterium | reverse complement strand
GGAACACGCCGGGAACACGCCGGGAACACGCCGGGAACACGCCGGGAACACGCCGGGAACACGCCGTAGTCAATTCATTTTCTGCCTTCTCGGTCTGATTCTCTTTTTTTCGCAATCCTCAGCCGCCTACGGTCAGACTTCGATCTCGCGACAGGTAACAAATTCGTCGGCCCTCCGGGGTTTGGAAACTGCTTCTCTCCGCTGGGCACGTACTCCGTTCAAGCCGGCGACTCGTTGACCAAAATCGAAGTCGTGCTTGTGGAAGTTGTAGGCGGCAACGAGATTGCCGTCGCAGCTTATCCCAATCCCATTGTCGCGACGACAAATTCTCCAAATTGGTCTTCCGCGACGTACACGAATCTCGCGGGTGGTGTGGGTGGAGCCGTTCGGACGTACAAGGCGAAAGCGACAATTCATACGACACGACCAAATGCGCAGAATATACCAGTGGCTCAGCCAACGATAACCGCATCGGTGCAATTCGTATTCTAGGAATTACAACATGCAATCGCATCATTCCGGTCCAAGAGAAATGCTCGTCGATAATCCAAGAAGATAAAGTCTCGCCTGTCGATCCGGATGCGTATTTGGATCGACAGGCGCCATAACCAATCAGACAATTCCATTTATGAGTCTAGCATTATTCGGTCGTCCAACTTACAGGGAGAAGTCATGTGCAATCGACGCGATGGAATCTCGCTCATCGAGTTACTGGTCTGCATCGCCATTTTTGCTCTTCTCATCGGCCTGTTGCTTCCGGCAATCGGCAAGGTTCGCAGCGCAGCACTGCGCATGAGCAACATGAATGCGATGAAGCAGATCAATTTGGCGTTTCATAACTATGCCGGAAACAACGATGGCAGATTGCCGGGTTACGCGAGTAGTACCACGACTTCCATTCATACGGATTCATTCCCCTTGATCACGATTTTGAGCTATCTCGATGGATTTCAATTGCCATATTTCACATCTGGAAAATACGGGGCCGAATGGCGAGAGATCAAACTCTTCCAATCGCCCACCGACCCTTCCTACGGTCGATTCTGGGATCCCGACAATACGCAAAGATTTGGCGGATTGTCGAGCTACGCGGTGAATATGACGGCATTCATGGGCCCGCCCAATTATCATTCGAGTTTTTCCGACGGCACTTCGAATACGATTTCCGTCGTGGAGCACTATTGCTTCACGTCGAATCGAATGAATTCCCTGACGTACGCGGGAACGTTTCGTACACCTTCAGCCAACGAAGGAGATTATGTTGGCACTCGAAGCGCGAGCTTTGCCGACGCTAATGCACACGATGTCCTTCCGATTCCGGATGCCGAGTCCGGAAGAACCGTAGCCAGCCAGCGCGGCAGGACATTCCAAGTGGCTCCCAAGTTCGAAGATTCCGATGGGCGACTACCTCAGGCCACTCAAGTCAATGGATTACTGGTGGCGATGTTCGACGGGAGCGTTCGAACCATCGCACCGAAAGTGTCCGAATCCATCTTCTGGTCTGCTGTGACTCCGAACTCCGGCGAAGTCGTGTCGTTGGATTGAATCGAAACTCCGCAATTCTTCCGACTCGATTCAAAACAACTCGCGGATCGCTTCGCCGCCGAACGGCAGGATCGGATAGGGGCGGTTCGTCGGATCGCGATACTCGCTTTCGAGCGGGATGCCGAAGTGGCGGTAGATCGTCGCGGCGAGGTCGCCGGGCGAGACGGGGCGCTCCTGGATCTGGCCGCCGTCCTTGGTGGAACTGCCGATGACTTGGCCGTGCCTCATTCCACCGCCGGCGAGCAGCATCGACATGATGTAAGGCCAGTGGTTGCGGCCGTCGGTGCTCCCTTGAGTGCCGAGGTTGGGCGTGCGGCCGAACTCGCCCATCGCGATCACGAGGGTGGAGTCGAGCAAGCCGCGCTGTTCGAGGTCGAGGAGCAGCGTGGTGTAAAGGTGGTCGAAGAGCGGCAGGAGCGGGCCGAGGCCGTTCTTGATGCCGCCGTAGGGCGGGATGTTGTCGCCGTGGGTGTCCCAAGTGCCGGAGGCGGTGTGGTAGCTGAGGTCGAGCGTGACGAAGGCGGTGCCGGCCTCGACGAGTCGACGGGCGAGCAACGCCTGCTGGCACCAGAGGTGCTTGCCGTACTTCTCGCGCGTCGCCTTCGGTTCCTTCTCCAGATCGAGGGCATCGCGCACACGGCCGCTCGTCAGCATTTCGACGGCCTGCCGGCCGTACTTGTCGAGACCGGTTTCCGACGAGTCGAGCGACTCGCGCAACCGGTCGAAGCCTTTTAAGAGAGACTGTCGATCGTCGAGCCGGCCGGAATCGACTTCGACGGGCAACTCGAACATCTTGCCGCCCGAGAGCTTGCCGGAATCCTTGCCGACCAGATCGTAGATCGGCAATCGGGCGGCCTCGTTCGCGAGGAACGGATCGTACTGCTTTCCGGCGCGGCCGGCGAACGCGAGGTGCGAGCGGGACCGCATGAACGCGGCATAGGCCGGCACCGCCGGGTGGTTCGAGCCGTGCAGCTTCGCCACCAGCGACGCGATGGCCGGGTACTGCTTGGCCTCCGGATTCGTCCGCGGTTCCGCGAACAGGTTCGCCGTCGTCATCACCGTGTTCGGTTCGTGGTTGCTGTGCCGGCAATCGACGGAGCGGAGGACGGTGCAGCGGTCGAGAATGGCCGCGAGCTTCGGGAGATGTTCGCAAACGAGCACGCCGGGAAGCTTGGTCTTCGTCACGCCGAACGGTCCGCGATTCTCCGGCGGCCGATCCGGCTTCGGGTCGAGCGTGTCGATCTGACTCGGCCCGCCCGCCATCCAGAGGAGGATGACGCTTTTCTTCTTGGACGAAGTCCCGGCCTTCGCGAGCAGCGCGGGCAGCGTCAGCCCCGCCATCCCGGCGATACCGGCCTTCAGGAGATTGCGGCGCGACGGGATCGTGAGACCTTCGCGGTCTCGGGGCAGCAGCGAACTGAAGCCGTGGGAATGGGAATGCATCGTTCGGTTCCGGCAAGGAGAGGCCGGCGGCGGGATGCCAACACTGTAACGAACTCGCCGTTGGAAGGGAAGCGATTCCCGGGAACGAGCGTTTCCCGCGATCGAAGGAGAATGGTATAAATTACCAATGGGTCCCAAGGAGTGTTTGCAATGTCCACGGTCATCGTCGACGCCGCCCTGGGGCAACAGTTGCTGGACGCGAAGGGCGAGATCGAATTCCGCGATCAGGCGGGCAATCTGATCGTGAGCTGCCGGAAGCTGACGAACGTTCGGGAACTCGTCGTCGACGGCGATTGGCCGTCGGAGGAGGAACTCGACCGCAGCGCGAAAATGGAAGGCGGAGTCACCATCGACAAAGTGATCGAACGCCTTCGAGGACTTTCCAAATGATCGTCATTTGGCAACCGATGGCGCTCGATCGATTGGCCGATTACTACGTGGGATTGAGTCTCCACGAACAGCGATCCCTCGAGCTGGTGATTCGGCGGATCGACGCGAGGCTCGCCGACAATCCTTGGAATCTCGGGGAATCGAGGACGAACTCGAATCGCCGGGTGTGGTTTGTCGGCCCGTTCGCGCTCACGCTCGATTTGCCGCCCGGCAAATGCGTCTATGTGATCGCCCTGAGAGTGTTGAGGCATGTCGCCGACGAGCCGTGAAAGGAATTGCCCCGCGACGATCGTCGCGGGGCTTCGGGTTTGCTTCACACCGCCAGTTCCATCAGGGCGGCGTTCGCGCCGGATTCGCGGCCTTCCATCGCGTCCTTCAGCCGCGCCCGCGCCACGTGCAGCCGGCGCTTGATCGTGCCGACCGGCGTCTCGAACTCGCGCGCCATCTGCTTCAGGCTCCGGCCCCGCAGGTAGAACGCCTCCAGCGTCGCCCGGTCGAGGTCCTTGAGCTTCCGCAGGCCGGCGTGCAGGTCGGCCTTCTCCTCCGCGAGGACGAGCTGCTCGTCGGGCGCGCGGAAGTCGCCTTCCACGCCGTCGAGGAACTCCGGCTCCGCGCCGAAGACCGGGCCCTTCCGCGTCGCGCGGTTGATCGCCATGCGCGCGGTGATCTGCCGCAGCCAGCCGGCGAAGCACCGGGCCTCGCGCAGCTGCGGCAGCTTCCGCATCGCGTGGACGAACACCTCCTGCGCCAGCTCCTGCGCCTCGCCGGCGTCCCGCGTCCGCGCGAGCGCCATGGCGAAGACGCTGTTCTGGAACCGCTCGACCAGCTCGCCGTACGCCTCCCGGTCGCCGAGCTTCGCCTTGTCCACCAGGATTTCGATTTCCATCCAGCTCATGGTTAGGGTCCCGTCCCGATCCCGTGTCGTGGGCCGTACCGGCGTTGTCGGAACGGACGCGACGGCCGCCCCGGATCAGCAAGGGGGCTTGTCGGTTCGCTCCGAGCGAGGCTCGCGGTCGACGCCGCTGGGGCGTCGGACGCGCGGGAGTCCCGCGGCGGGTTCGGCGGCATGTTGGGCGGCGGGAAGCGGGAATCGGATCGACGGAACGGACGGCGCGAACGGACTGAGCCAGGCTCGTCGGTTCATCGCGTCCGGCCCGAATCGCGTGGATGTCGAATGCCCCGCCGAGGCGGGAACACGACATCAACGGAGGATCCGAACCTCGGGCTTCTCAAGCCGCGCGTTACGGTGGTTGGTTGGCCGGGGACATCACGGCGCTATCGCGGGATCGCTTGGTTTTGCCTGGAGTTCGACCACGGAGGTCGAAGGGAATTCCGTGCGTTCGTTCACGATAAGCCGCGCGTCACCTCACTTCGCCGTCGTCGCCGTCAGCCGATTCGCTCGCGTCGTTCTCGCGGATCGGTTCCGCGTGCGACCGTGGTCCGTCGGATTGTCGTTGCGGTCGGGCGATTGGCAGTCGCGTCCGAGCCGTGCGATCGAATCCTGGGGCCACGAGCGAATCTGCCAGATCGTGCGACGACTGACAGGGCCATGGAATCGTCCGACCGGACCGGTCGGTGTCGCGGCGTTCGGCTGATATCGCATGGTCGGCATGGCGGTATCCTCCTGCGGCCGCGAACCGCGTTTCGGTTCGGGGACGGGGGTCGGGGACAAGGATTGCCCCGGGGACTGGAAGTCCGCGTTCGGCCGTGCCATGCCTGCCAGGAACCGATTGCCGGCGCGAACGGCCGCGACGCGCTTCGCATGGGCGAGGCGGACGGTCTTCGTCACTCGGATCGGGTTCTTGGCGCTCATGACACAAACCTCCGACGGATGGTGGGCGAACGGTGTTGCCGTTCGCCGGAAGCGGTTAGTTACGCATGTCCAACGGTTAAGGGTGAAACGGGTGGTTGCTTCCCGGACGAGCGGGTTCGCGTCGGCTTGCGCCGGCTTCGGGAAGATTTCCAATCTTACCCATGAGACGCCGACGGCAAGCGGAAATTCCCTTTTCGATTGGGGAATTCCGCGAAAACCTTGCGCGAACCTTCGCAGGCCTTTGCGGTCGGACACGCGGCCCGCAGTACGGGTTCGCGCGGTTTCTCGATTTCTTGCGGTTCGTCGAAACGCATTATGGAGTTCGGAACAAGAAAGTATCCCCATCGTAGGACGGACTTCTAGTCCGTCTTTCCAAGCTGAGACGGACTAGCAGTCCGTCTTTCCAAGCTGAGACGGACTAGCAGTCCGTCTTTCCAAGCTGAGACG
>CAYVRB010000313.1:0-725 GCA_964453375.1 uncultured Alcaligenaceae bacterium | reverse complement strand
GACTAGAAGTCCGTCTTTCCCAGCTCGGACGGACTAGAAGTCCGTCCTACGAGTTAATCATCGCATGCCGCACTCCTCAATGACGCCGAGTTGCTTGCCGACCTCGGTGAAGGCCGCGATCGCCTGGTCGATCTGCGCCTCCGTATGCGCGGCCGAGACCTGCAAGCGGATTCGCGCCTGGCCGTGCGGCACGACGGGGAAGCTGAAACCGATGCAGTAGATGCCGCGCGTCAGCAGTTCGTCGGCCATCTTGGTGGCGACGGCGGCGTCGCCGAGCATCACGGGCAGGATCGGCGTGGGGCCGGGCTTGATCGTAAATCCGGCCGCTTCCAGTCCGGAGCGCATCCGCTTCGTGTTCGCCCGGCTCCTCTCTCGCAACTCGCAACTTGAATCGACCAGTTCGAGCGCCTTCATCCCGGCGGCGACGAGCGATGGCGGCACGCTGTTGCTGAAGAGGTACGGCCGCGAACGGTTCTTGAGCCAGTCGACGATCTCGGCCGACGCCGCCGTGAAGCCGCCGCTGGCGCCGCCGAGCGTCTTGCCGAGCGTGCCGGTGACGATGTCGATCCGGTCGAGGACGCCGAGTTCCTCCGCCCCGCCGCGACCGTTCGCGCCGAGGTGGCCGGTGCCGTGGCAGTCGTCGATGGCGACGATCGCGTCGTATCGGTCCGCCAGTTCGCAGATCTCCGGCAGCTTCGCGAGGTCGCCGTCCATGCTGAACACGC
>CAYVRB010000312.1:0-7210 GCA_964453375.1 uncultured Alcaligenaceae bacterium | reverse complement strand
GGTGCAGTTCAACTTCGGCTACTCGCGCACCCTCGGCACCACCTGCGACGGCACGTGCCTCAAGCCCTTCGTGCGCGACATGGGCGCGCTGCCCGGCGCCGACTTCACCACCGGCCGCGCCACGCTCATCGACATGAACGGCGACGCGCTGCCCGACGTGGTGCTCTCGACCGCGAACGGCGTGCACTCGTTCTTCTACGCGCTGCGCATGGCCGACGGCCGCACCAGCTTCACCACGTCGGCGACGCCCTCCGCGCGCACCACCGGCTCGAGCCCCTTCATCCTCGGCACGCCGGCGGTGCTGGTGATCGACGTCAACGGCGACGGCTTCGCGGACATCGTGGCCAGCGGCGGACCGAGCGGCGGCCCGCGCGTCACCGTCTTCGATTCGCAAACCCTGATCTCATCCAAGGGCGCGACGAAGAACGCCCTGGCGAACTTCTTCGCCGGCGATCCGGAGTCGCGCGCCGGCGTCCGCGTCGCCGTCAAGGACATCGACGGCGACAACCTCGCCGACATCCGCACGGCGGTCGGCGGCAGCGACGCCATCCGCACCTACCTCGGCAAGAACCTCACGCCGACGGTGACCAATCCGCAGTTCATCGGCATGGACGGCCTGCCCGATTTCAACGGCGGCGTGTTCGTCGGCTGATCCGCAAACTCCCTTCCATTCGGCCCGCGGCGATCGCCGCGGGCCGTTTCGTTTGGCAAGCGGGGCAAGCCCGCGAAAGAATGCCGGTCGTGCGGCTTCGACCTACGGTCCGGGTCGCTCCGGCCGGAGAATCGGCGCAGGCGGACTGGCGGGCCGGCCGAAGACAGGGGCATTCGCGGGATTTCGCCTTTCGGGAGCCGCCCATGCCGCGCTGGATCGCCGTTGGTTTGCTGCTGGCCGCGCCGTCGCTGGGCTACGGCGCCGAGTTGCCGATCGTCGCGCCGCAGCCGATGGAAGACGTGCCGACGCCGACGCAACCGGTTGCGCCGACCTCGCCCGTGCCGTCGCATCCGCCGGCGGCCGGCGCGTGGGCCGTGAGCTGCCAGCCGGCGACGGCGTGCGCCGATCCATGCGCGACGGTGCGCGTCAAGAAGCCCGGCGTCCTCGCCGGCCTGAAGAATTGGCTCTGCGGCACGACGCCGGTCGAAGCGTGCGGCGCGACCTGCCCGACGCCGACGGTGCGCGTCGTCGTCCACGAGCCGTGCCCCGTGCCGGTCGCGTGCCCGACATCGCATCCGAAGCCGCTCATCCCGAAACTGCTCCCGACGCGGCCGACGGTCGAATGCCCGCCGATCGACGCCGCGCCGGCCAAGCGCTTCGCGTGCGTCGGGACGGCGTGCGAGAAGGTCAAGGCGCTGCTCTGCTGGAAGCCGTGCAACGAGCAACTCCTGCCGGTGCTGCGGCCCGCGCCGTACCACGCGCCGGCGATGGCGTACGTCGGGCCGAGCCGCGAACCGACGCCGGGCCTGCCGTGCGGGACCTGCAAGAAGTCCGCGAAGGCGAAGTGCGAGACCGGCGCGTGTCCGACCGCCGTCGAAACGAAGGCGGTCGGCCCGGTCGTGGGGTCGCGGCCGCATCCGGTGATGGGCGGCTGGACGCCGACCTACGCGAACGGTCCGACGGCGGCGACCGGCGTGGTGCCCGCGAAGGCGGTGGAATCCGCGAACCCGCTGGCGCGGCCGTTCACGATGCCGTGAGGTCGGGTTTGCGCGCGGCGATCAGGTAGCCGTAGGCGCGCACGGATGGCAGGAACCAACGCATTCCCAGGCGCCCGTCGGCCCCGCGGCCGACTGGCGCGATCGTTTCCACGTCGTATCCGACGGCGGTCAGATCGCGGACGATTTCGCTCTTCGAGTAGTGATGCAGGGTGAGAGGCGCGCCGCCGTAGGCCTGCGGCATCGTCTTGTCGCCGTTCGAGAACTGGCGAATGCCGAGGCCGTGGAACCAGCGGTTGTGGACGTGCAGCGCGAGCGCGCCGCCGGGTGCGAGCACGCGGTGGAACGCCCGCAGCGCGGCGTGGCGATGCTCGGAGCTGCGGATCATGCCGAGCGTGCTGAAAAGGCACGCGGCCCAATCGTAGGACGCGTCCGGGACGCCGTCGAGATCGACGAGATTCGCGGTGCGGAACTCCGCGCCGGGGTTGGCTGCGCGGGCCTGGGCGAGCATCTCGTCCGAGAGGTCGACGCCGAGGTAGTCGAATCCGCGTTCGAGGAAGGGCCGGGCGAGCCGGCCGGTGCCGCAGCCGAGATCGATCAGGCGGCCGGGCGCGTTGAAGATTTGTTCGCAGAACCGCACGTCGGCCGTCGCCAGGGGCGAGATCGCCATCTGCGCGTCGTACCCGGCCACCATGTCGCCGCTGTGCAGGTAGTCCCACAACCCGCGGTCCACGCCGGGCGGAAGTTGCCAATCGGGAAGCGCATCGTACATACGGTTTAAAATTGACTCCGATCGTCGCATCAAGGATATAAAATAGTTGTCTAGGGAGGATCGCCGATGACTTCGGTCAAATCGTTGCCTTCGGGCGAGCAACTGCAGGACTACGCGGCGAAAATGCCCCGCGTTTACCGGGATTTGCTCGTGGCGATTCGCGAGATTGATCCTGACCGGTGCCAGGGCGAAGGCGTGTTCGAATCCAGTTTGCGCAATCACTATTCCAACAAAGTGAATCATCAAAACGGAACAACGACGTCCACTTCGACCACTCCCGCAACATCCGGAAACGATCGTCAAATCGTACGCCTGGTGGACGACGAATTCGCCATGCTCGTCGATCGCCTTGTCGACAAGGGATTTCTCGAGGATCCCGTCCAGACTCCCTTTTCGCGCATCGTTCCCACCAAACTCGGCGAAGCGTTGATCGAGGTGCTGACCGGACGACCGACGCGGAAAATCGAAGTGCCGGAATTACCCCCGATCAATTGGTGAGGATCGGACGTGTTCTGGCAAATCCGATCATTCCCCGCCTGCGTCAATCATGTTTTCCTGTCGCACAGCCGCGAAGACCACGATGAATTTGGTTCTTCCCGTCTATCGTCGGCTAGAATCGCTCGGAATCGCGTCGTGGATCGACCGGCACGACTATCCATACGAACGTGATTCGCGCACGGCACTTCAGAACAGCATCTTGACCTGCCGACATACGATCTTTTTCATCACCGAACAAATGGTGTCGAATGCCCGTGGATGGTGCGTACTCGAGTTGGCCTACTCCGAAATCCTCCAAGACAATCTGAACGTGAGTGGAGGTTCGTTGTCCCATGTCATGTTGCCGTTGTTTTTCGTGCCGGTCGAAGCCTCTTCAGTTTCTCGAACGGTTTGGAAACGAGTCCAAGATCGAGGTCCGTATTTCGACGCCAAGAAATCCAAGGATCAAGTCGAATGGGCCGTGACCGAAATCGTCGAATTCCTTAAACGCGAAGAGAACTATGCCTCCCAAATGAAAAAAGCGATTCGTGGCGATCCCGGGATTCTCGATCAGGAGAAGACCGATACTGGAATCAAACGACGCGTTTCTCGATTCGATCCCCATCCCATGCCAAAAATCAACAACTAATTCCGCCATGCCCGCCACCGACCTCCGCATCAAGTCCGTTCGCCTCGCGTACGAGGACTTCCTCTATCGCACGCCGATCAAGTTCGGCGGTATCGCGCTCGATCGCGCCACGCTGCTCAACGTCGAGTTGGACGTGGAGACCCTCTCGGGCAAGTCCGCGACCGGGTTCGGCTCGATGCCGCTCGGCAACGTCTGGGCATGGCCGAGCAAGCTGTTGAAATACGACCAGACGCTCGCGGCGATGAAGCGGTTGGCCGAGTCGCTCGTCGGCGTCTACGCGGGCTTCGGGGATGCGGGGCATCCGGTCGCGATCGGCCACGAGTTGGAACCTCGCATTCTCAATCTGGCGGCGGAATCGCCCGGACTGCCGGAACCGATGCCGGCGCTCGCCGCGCTCGTCGTCGCGTCGCCGTTCGACGCCGCGCTGCACGACGCCTTCGGCAAGGCTCACGGGATCAACAGCTTCCAGAGCTGCACGAAGGCGCTGCTACCGCAGGACCTCGACGCGTTCCTCGGCGCGGAATTCGCCGGGCTGCACCTGTCGCGGTTCATCGCGTCGAAGCCGCAGCCGAGGATGCCGCTCTACCACCTCGTTGGCGCGCTCGACCCGCTGACGCCGGCCGACGTGAAGGCGCCCGTCGGCGACGGCCTGCCCGAAACGCTCGGCGAGTGGATCGCGCGCGACGGCCTCACGCACCTCAAGATCAAGCTCAACGGCGACGACGCCGGCTGGGACGTGGCCCGCGTCCTCGGCGTCAATCGCATCGCGGAGGAGACGGCGCCGGATCGAATCTTCTTCTTTTCGCTGGACTTCAACGAGCGCTGCCAGAACGTGGCGTACCTGCTCGACGTGCTCCTGCGCGTGAAGTCGGAATCGCCGCGCGCCTTCGACCGCATCCAGTACGTCGAGCAGCCGACGGCGCGCGACCTGAAGGCGAACCCGGCGAACCGAATGCACGAGGCCGCGAAAGTGAAGCCGGTGGTGATCGACGAATCGCTGCTCGATCTGGAATCGCTGCTGCTCGCGCGCGAGATGGGGTCCACGGGCGTCGCGTTCAAGGCGTGCAAGGGGCAGACGCAAACGCTGCTCCTCGCGGCGGCCGCCCAGCACTTCAACCTCTTCCGCTGCGTGCAAGATTTAACGTGCGTCGGCGCGTCGCTGATTCATTCCGCCGCGATCGCCGCCCACATCCCGGGCGTCGCCGCCATCGAATCGAATGGCCGGCAATATTGCCCCATCGCGAACGAACCGTGGGACCGGCGATTCCCCGGCGTGTTCACCATCCGCGACGGCGCGATGAATACGGCGATCTTGAACGGGCTGGGTTTGGGGGCGATATGATCGCGAGGAATTTCCAGCCCGGAGCGGGGGCGACGGGCGAAGCACGCCCGTCGCGCGCGCGCCGGGCTGACAATCACTTCTTCACGCCGAACTTGTAGATCGTGACCGTCTTGTACTCCTCGCCCGGCTTCAGCACCGGCGAGGCCCAGCCGTCCACGCCGATCTTGTTGATCGCGTCCGGGAACTTCTGGGCCTCCATGCAGAACCCGTTGTACTGCCGGTAGACGTGGCCGCCCTTGCCGGTGTTCGTGCCGTCGAGGAAATTGCCGCTATAGAACTGCAGGCCCGGTTCGTCGGTGTGCACTTCCATCACGCGGCCGGATTTCGGCTCCGTCACGCGGGCCGCGAGGAACGGCGCGCCGCCGGCCTTGCCGTCGAGCGCGTAGTTCAGGTCGTAGCCCTGCGGCTTCGCGTCGATCTGCTTGATCCGGGCACCGATCGTCGCGGCCTTCGTGAAGTCGAACGGCGTGCCGGCCACCGGCGCGATCTTGCCGGTCGGGATCAGCGTGTCGTCCGTCGGCGTGTAGTTCTTGGCCATGATCTCGACCTCGTGGCCGAGAATGTCGCCGCTGGCGTGGCCGCCGAGGTTGAAGTAGCTGTGGTGCGCCACGTTGCAGACGGTCGCCTTGTCGGTCGTCGCGTGGTACTGCACCTTCAGCGCGTTCTCGTTCGTCAGCGTGTAGGTCACCTTCACGGTGAGGGTGCCCGGGTAGCCTTCCTCGCCGTCCTTGCTCGTGTAGCTGAGCGAGATGCTCGGCCCCCCCGCGCCGGCGGCGAGCGGGGCGTCGGCCTTCCACATCCGCTTGTCGAAGCCATCCTTGCCGCCGTGCAGGTGGTTCGGATCGTTGTTGGTCGCGAGCGTGTACTCCTTGCCGTCGAGTTTGAACTTCCCCTTCGCGATCCGGTTGGCGCAGCGCCCGGCGTTCGAGCCGAAGTACGGGTGGCCCTTCAGATAGCCCTCCATGTTGGAGAAGCCGAGGGCGACATCGCCGAGCTTGCCGGCGGCGTCGGGAACGTGGATCTCCGTGACGATGGCGCCGTAGTCGATGACCTTCACCGATGCGCCGGCCTCGTTGGCGAGCGTGTACGCGGTGACGGCCGTGCCGTCGGCGAGTTTGCCGAAGGGTGCTTGGTCCACTTTGGGCCCCGCCGCGAAGAGCGGCACTGCGAGGACGAGGAGGAGAACGGAGAGGGTGAAGCGCATTGTGAGGGTTCCTGAGAAATTGGGAAGCGAAGACATGGTAGCGTTCGTGCCGACCGTTGGCGAGTCGCTCTCTAAACCAACTTCAGCGCCCGGCGCGCGGCTTGATACGTCGGTTCCAATTCGAGCGGCACCGCGAGATCGACCGCGAGCCAGAGCGGCAACGTCGGCAAATCCGAACCGAGTTCCAGACGCCGCGGCCACGCGTCGAGGCGGATTTGATCGTTCACTTTTCGAGTCCGGTACGAGATGGCCGAGAGATTCGTGTCCGATTGCCAGGCGATCGCGTCGGGCATCGAACAGAGTTCGACGAGTTCGGCGTGGAGGTTCGCCGAACGGACGGTGACCGTATCGATGACGACCAGGGAAACGCCCGTGGCCAAGTACCGCGCGCACTTCATGGCGAAGGCCCGGCGGGCTTCGGGTCGATCTTTATTCGAGGGACTGACCAGCTCGATGGCCGCCGCCAAGCGCCAGCGGTCCGCATCGCGGTAGACGAGGACTTCGAACGCGTCGATCTCCGAGATATCGACCGCGGCCGTCAAGGTCGGCGCGGGGGCGACGTAGACTTGCGGGAGGGTCGCCACGCCGCCGTGTCCGTTCGCGCCGTTGGCGTCGAAGCCGAATCCCCCATCGTCCGGTTCCAGCGTTGCGACATCGACTTCGATCTGCGCGCCGAGGAAGGAATGCGGTTCGGCTTCAAAGGGACTGGGGAGTCCGTTGCCATTGAGTTGAGTCGCAATCGTGACGATCCACGTGCTGTGGAATCCCGCCCATCCCTTGCGCGACGAGGCGGGCGGGCGAAACAGGTCGATCATCGGCATGACATCTCCCTCCGCGACGATAGATCATCTTACACGAACACCGCGAGATTCCGACATGCCCGCCTTCGCCGAACTCGTCGAAACGACCGACGACGCCGTCTATCAACTCGTCTCCACCACGCGCGGACCGGCCGGGGCGCTGCCGCTGACGGACGACCTGCTGCGCCACTCGCCGTCCGGCGACCTCTTCGGCTGGACGCAGAACGTCGGCATGGGGCTGAACCCGCAACTGCTCGGCCGCAAGGAATATCTCATCCTCAGCACCCACGGCGGCCTGCGCGCCGACGACGGCTCGCCC
>CAYVRB010000311.1:0-7235 GCA_964453375.1 uncultured Alcaligenaceae bacterium | reverse complement strand
CCGCCGTGCTTGCGCTCCTGGACGAACCGGGCCGCGACGCGACCCTGCGCGCCGCGCACGGCATCGAGGACGCGCTCGCGGCCCGCGCCGCCTGCGCCCGCGCCGCCTCCACGGCGCTGCGCCTCAAGCAGCAGGGCGACGAACTCGCCGACGCCGCCGCCAGCGCCAAGAACAAGCGCCTCGAGTTGGCGAAGGCCGAGGAGATCGTCCGCCGCACGCAGGAGCAGGACGACAACCGCCTCCTGGACGCCGACGGCGCGGAGCGCGCCGCCCGCAAAGCGCTCGCGCGGTTCCTGCACGAGCTCGTCGGCGATCCGTTCGGCGACTATCGTTTCGAGGCCGCCTGGCGAACCGAGACGGTGGCGAACCTCGCGCAAACCATCGAGTCGGAGCGCGCCTTCGACCGGATGCCGATCCTCGCCGACGCGCTGCTGGACGCCGATTGCGATTCCGAGGCGGTGCTGCGCCACCTGCGCGGCACGGAGAAGCACACGACCGAGAAAGCCGTCCACACGCGCGGGTGCTGGGTGCTCGACCGCATCCTTCGACCGGACGATCCGCTCTTCGGCGCGGCCCCGAAACCCAAGCCGAAGCGGAAGAAGAAGTCGCCGTAGTTGAGCGTGCCGGGGCTTTCTAATCCTCGGCCCGACCGACGAATCAACTTCGAAGAATCACGATTTCGTTCGCCTCGACAGCAGCATCCCGAGCGCGATCAGCGCCCAGCACGCGGCCGCCGGCCAGTCGCCGGCCTTTGCGTAGAAGCTCTCCCGCGGGTCCAGCCGCACGCGGTCCGTCACGGGGCCGACGTGGCCCACGCTCTCCTTCACGCTGTTGTGCGGCAGCGCCTGGATCCGGCCGTCGGAGTCGATGATCGCCGACACGCCCATGTTCACCGCGCGCACGACGCTCCGCCGCGCCTCCACCGCGCGGAACTTGCAGATCGCCAGGTGCTGCTCGTGCTCCTCCCAGCCGCGGAACCAGCCGTCGTTCGAGATGTTCACCAGGAAGTCCACGGGCCGGTCGGCGCCGTCCGGCAGGTTGTACTGGCGCGCGAGGTACGGATCGCTGTCCTCGTAGCAGATCAGCACGCCGAAGGTGTACTGCGTGTCGCCGCTCATGATCGCGAAGCGCGTCCGCTTCTCGCCCGGCTTGCACGAGTAGTCGTGCCGGTATGGCGTGAAGTACCGCAGCCACGGGAAGGTGCCCTTGAACGGCACGTACTCGCCGAACGGCACGAGGTGCATCTTGTCGTAGCGGTCGTTGAACGTGCCGTCGGGGTTCAACAGGATCGCGGCGTTGTACTTCCAGGTTCGTTCGCCGTCCCATTCGTCGAGGCCGCTGCCGAGCAGCACATGCGTCCGCCAGTTCTGGAACGCGTGGCGTTCGAGGTCGGCGTTGTCCTTCAAACCGTTGCGGATCGCCTCGGGCAGTTCGCTCCCCGGCTTCGCGGTGCTGACGGTGTATTCGGGCGAGTAGCAGGTTTCCGGCCAGACGATGAGGTCGGGCCGGCGGATGGCGGCGGTTTCGCAGAGGCGGTTGTACTCGCGGAAGAGGCCGACGGGGTCGCCCATCTTCACGTCCTGGGCGAAGTCGGCCTGGAGGGCGGCGACGCGGGGGCCTTGCTCGAAATCCTCGTGCCGAAGGCGGAACATGCCGTAGCCGTAGGTGAGCAGGAAGAGCGCCATGGCGAGCGCGGCGGACCACATCTCGCGGTTGAATCCGACGCGGCGTTCGACCGGCCAGCGGAGCAGCGCGCGGAGGGATCGGTTGCGGAAGAGCCATTCGGCGAGCATGGCGTTGAAGGCGGCGAGCATGAAGGAGACGAGTCCGACGCCGCCGAGGTCGGCGACCTGGATGAGTGCGGGGAAGCCGTGCATGGCGTGGCCGAGGTAGTACCAGGCGAAGCCGACGAGCTGGTGCAGGCCGAGCGGCTTGAGGAACGGGAAGCCGGTGGGGAAGTGCGCGCGGACGTATTCCAGGCCGACCCAGGCGACGGCGACGGCGAGCGGGAACGGGACCCACGTGAGGCGATCGAGCCGGCGGACGAGCGCGAGCGCGAGCGGGAAGTACACGGCCTGCGTGAGCGCGAGGCCGATCCACGCGGCGTACATGGCCGGGTGCGCCACGCGGATCCACTGGAGCGCCGGAAGGAAGAACGCGAGGCCGCCGGCGTACGCGGCGAGGTAGCGGCGGCGCGGGGACACGCCTTCGATGCGCGCAAGCGCGAGGAACGGCACGAGCGCGCCGAACGCGACGAGGCCGAGGTTGCACGGGTAGAACGCGAGCCAGAGCAGCAGGCCGGAGAGGATCGCGGGCGCGAAGACGCGGGGTGCGGGCACGGGGAATCCTTCGGAAGACGGACACTCTTTCGAGCGAGGCGCGCCGAACCCCGTTCCCTGGTCGCGCGGGGGACTTCGGCCGGCGTGGCTCGACCGCGTATTCTACGGGTTCGACGCGGACCGTTCGGCGGTCGTCTTCGGCTTTGGCCAAAGGAGCACGAGCGCGACGAGGCCGACCACCGGCGCGAGGCCGACCATCAGCAGGCCGACTTCGTAGCTCTTCGTCTTTTCGATGCGCGCCCCCAACACGATCTGCGACGTGCTCGACACCATCCAGCCGACGGCGGCGAGGCCGCCGGAGAGCGCGCCCATGTGCTTCGCCGGGAGCTCCTGCGCGAGGGCGTAGTAGTAGGGGTGCAGGCCGAGGATGCCGGCGCCGGCGACGTAGAGGCAGGCGAGCATGAGCGGGCCGTCGCCGACGTAGGGCACGAGCGCGCCGCAGGCGGTGAGGAGCGTGAAGATCGCGAAGCCGACGACGCGGGCGGAATGGACGCGGACGCCGCGCGCCGCGAGGTACGAGACGAGCGCGCCGGCGAGGAGGCAGCCGACGTCGGCGGCGATGAAGTAGCCGGACATGAGTCCGCGCGTGGCCTGCTTCGAGTAGTGGTGGTGGTCCTGGAGGAAGAGCGCGAGCCAGGCGCGGAGGAACTGCCAACTGATGGTGAGCGACGCCACGATGAGGCCGAGGACGATCAACTTCCGAACGAAGTCTTCGCGCGATTCGGGTTCGACCGGTTGCGTGGGATCGGTCTTGGGCGCGGAGAGGTCGGTCCCGCGGACGAGCGCGAACCAGGCGGGCACCCAGAGCAGGCCGACGAGGCCGATCGACCAGAACGGGAACTGCCACGGCTGGCCGGCGCGTTCGGCGGCTTCGATATATTGCGGCACAAGGATGGCGCCGAGCGACGCGCCGCTTTGCAGGATGCCATTGCCGAGCGTCCGGTGCTTGTCCGTCAGGATCGCCCGCACCGTGATGAGCGCGCAGGGCCAGTGCCCGGCCTCGCAGACGCCGAGTGCGATCCGACAGACGAGAAGCCAGCGGAAGACCCCCGCGCCCGGGTCGTCGCCCGGCGATTCCAGCAGGCCCGTGACGGCGGGGTTCCCGGCGAGGATCGTGGCGATGCCGGCGAGCGACCAGCCGGTGAGCACGGCGGGGTAGAGGTACTTCGGGCCGATCCGATCGGCGAGGAAGCCGAAGAACAGGGAGCCGAAGGCGAAGGCGTAGCCGAAGCAGCCTTCGACGAGGCCGGCGCGGCGCTCGCCGAGGTTGAACTCCGTCTTGAGCGTCGGCAACAGGACCGCGAGCGCCTGGCGATCCATGTAGTTGAGCAGCGTCGCGAGCAGGAGCACGCCGCACACCGCCCACGGCCACGCCTTCGCCGCGGTCATAGATCCCACCCTTCGCCCGCGTACTTCGCCAACCGTTCCAGGAAGTCCGCGACGCCGCCGGCGAAGACCTCGAAGAGCGCCTCGCCCTTCTCCTTCGTCGCGGCGGCCGGATTCCCGATGTGCCCCGGCTCGCTCCGGTCCGCCATCGTCCAACCGCGATAGCCCGGCGCCGCCCCGCGGCCGAAGGGCACCTCCGGCGCCTTCGCCAGCGATCCCTTCACCAGCTCCGGCCGCAGCGCCAGCATCATCGACGTTTCCCACTCGCAGGCGTGGCCCATCTGCGTCTGCGTCAGCCCCGGGATGCTCGCCGAGGGATTGGCCGAGTCCCAATAGGTAAGCGCGACGAAGGCGTAGTCGCGCCGCTCGCGGTACTCCTGCTTGAGTTCGAAGCAGGCCTGCTGCGAGGGGGTCGTGTTGCCGCCGTGGCCGTTGACGAAGGCGATCCGCGTGAAGCCCTGGACGATCATGTTCTCGGCGAGGTCGCGGAGGAGATCGAGGTAGACGCGCGGCGAGGCGGAGAGCGTGCCGGGCATGTCGAGGTGGTGATGCGAGTTGCCGAGCCATTGCAGCGGTGCGAAGAGAACCTCCTTCGCGATCGGCTTGAGCTTGACGCGACGGAGCACCTCGCCGAGGAGCAGGCTATCGGTGAATAGCGGCATGTGCCGGCCGTGCTGCTCGAGCGCGGCGATGGGAACCACGACGGGCGTCGTGCGCGGCAGGGCGTCGACGTCCGGCCAGACCATTTCGAGCAGTTCCATCGGCGGGCATCCGAAGGGCGGAAGGCGGGTGGGGTGCATGATACGGGAATCGGTCGGGTTCCACGAGTCGCCCTCGTCGGCTAACATGAACCCCACGAGGGGAACCGCCATGCCGCTACGCGACCACTTTCGCCCGCCCGTCGACTTGAAATCGTCCTGGCAGGAACTGCATGGCGGTTGGCCGATGGTGATCTGCCAACATTTGAAAGGGAAGTTGCCGGCCGGTTTCACCGCGGGGCCGCTCGTCCGCCTCGGATCCGAAATGGAGGTCGATATCGCCGCATTCGATCGCGAAGAGACTGGATATTCAACATCCGTGTCTGGCTCGAACGGCGGTGTCGCGCTCGCCGAATGGGCGCCGGCAACGCTCGCCGTCGAAACGGAATTGCCCGAATTCGACGAGTACGAAGTGCGGATCTACGACGCCAAGCGGGGCCGGCGATTGGTGGCCGCCATCGAAATCGTCAGCCCCGCCAACAAGGACCGGCCCGAGCGCCGCAACGCGTTCGTCGCGAAGTGCGCCGCGCTCCTCCGCCAGGGGATCGCCGTCAGCATCGTGGACATCGTGACGATCCGCCCGTTCAACCTGCACGCGGAGACATTGGCGTTCCTCGGTCACTCCGACCCCTCGCTCGGCGATCCGCCGCCGGCCACCTACGCGACCTCCTGCCGGTGGGTGAAGCGCGGCAAGCGGTCGATCCTCGAGGCGTGGACGCACGTTCTGAGCGTGGGCGAGCCGATGCCGAAACTCCCGATCTGGCTCGGCCCGGACCTCGTCGTGCCGCACGATCTGGAGCGGAGCTACGAACAAGCCTGCCACGACGTGTGGATCGAATGACGGTATCATGACGCAAGTCGGGCGAGGAGGGCGAGCGATGCCGATCCACGATTGGTCGCGGGTTCCGTCGGGGCTGTTCCACCACTTCCACCAATTCTGGTCGATGAGCATCACGACCGCGCTCAATCGCGGCCTGTTGCCGACCGGGCTTTCGGCGCTGGTCGAGCAGCGGTCCGGTCCGAAGCAACCTGACGTCCTTGCGATTGAAGAATACACCCGCCGCCCGCCGCTCGCCGGCGGAGGATCGGCGACGCTCGAACGGCCCAAAACGCGCATCGTCCGCCGGACGACCAAACAGATCTACGCGACGCGCGCGAACCGGATCGTCGTGCGGCACCACCTGGGCCGCATCGTCGCGATCATCGAGATCGTCTCGCCCGGCAACAAGGACAGCCGCGCGGCGCTGCGCGACTTCGTCGAGAAGTCCGTCGATTTCCTGCAACGCGGCATCCACCTGCTCGCGGTCGACCTGTTCCCGCCGACCGCGCTCGATCCGGGCGGCATCCACAAGGCGATCTGGGACGAAATCCTCCTGGAGGACTTCGCGTTTCCCGACGACCGAAACCGGACGCTCGTTTCGTACGACGCCGGTCGCGAGAAGGTGGCCTACATCGAGACGGTCGGCGTCGGCGAGGCGCTGCCCGACATGCCGCTCGTGCTGACCGACGACTTGCACGTGATGGTGCCGTTGGAATCGACCTACCAAACGGCCTGGGAACTGTGCCCGGAATCGTACCGGGACGCGATCGAAACGGGGAACATTCCCGATCCCGGCGCCGAGTGAATCACTTCCCCGCCGGGCTCCACGGGTTGTCGAAGCCGTGGGGCGCGTCCTTGAACCAGCGGCGATAGGTTTCGATCTGTTCGCGGAGCGGGAAGCCGGTCAGTTCGCGCGGATAGAGGATCAGGAAGAACGCCTCCTTCGCGCCAGCGCGGGCGCGGGTCTGGTTGATGAGCCGTTCGGCGTCGGCCTGGTCCTTCAACTCCAGCCGCCCCGCGCCGTCGGCGTCGAAGTAGAAGAGCTTCCCCGATTCCTTCGCGATCTCGATCACGCGCACGCTCAGCCGTTCGCCGGGGTTCGTTTGCTTCCGCTTCAGGTCGTCGATGCGGCGGCGCGCGATGGCCAACTCCTGCTGGAGTTTCTCGACGTCGTCGGGCATCGAGGGATCGCGCATCGCCGGCGGCACGTCGGACGGGTTCACGCCGTCGTCCGGTTTGCTGACGAAGGGCATGAGCAGGAAGATGCAGAAGAGCAGGATGAGCACGTCGATGAGCGGGATGAAGAAGCGCGTCACCGAGCGTTTGGGCGCGCGGATCACGGCTTCTCCTCGGCGGCGGGGGTGAGCGGCACGAGGGGCGCCTCCGGGAAGCCGGCGAGTCCGCGGATCAGGTCGCGGCCGAGGCCGACCATCCAGGAGGGCAGGATGTTCAGCAGCGCCATGAACAGGCCGCTGCCGGTGGCGGTGATGGCGGGGGCGTACTTGCGGATGATCTCCTGCGCGGTGGGCGTGGTGCCGGGGGCGATGCTGTTGAAGGTCTGGAGGATGGCGGCGACGGTGCCGATGAGGCCGAGGAGCGGGAACCATTCGGCCGCCTGCGCGAGGTGGCCGAGCCATTTGTCGGGTCGCGTGTCGAAGTCGGTCTCGGCCCATTTGAGGGCGGTCCAGGCGAGGATGGTCTGCGTGGCGAAGAGGACGGAGCCGAGGGCGAGGATGACCCAATCGATGTGCGATTCGGCGACGCGGGCGAGGTAGTCGCGGCGGGCGGCGGGCGGGATGGCGACGAAGACGAGCGCGCCGGCGAGCAGCGGGAGGAGGGCGAACGCCGTCGGCAGCGCGTGGTGGATCCAGAATCGGCGCATGTCGCCTCCGCGGTGGCGGCCGGGTGTAAAAAGGGGACTGGCACCTTTTT
>CAYVRB010000310.1:0-7245 GCA_964453375.1 uncultured Alcaligenaceae bacterium | reverse complement strand
CTTCGGCCGCTTCGTGTGCCAGTCGGTCGCGGACTCGTACATCCGCGCGATGCGCAGCATCCGCTCCTCGTCGAACGGCGGCGACAGCAGTTGCAGGCCGATCGGCAGATTCCCCTTCGTGAAGCCGCACGGGATGCTGATGCCGGCGATACCGGCGAGGTTGCAACTGATCGTGTAGATGTCGCTCAGGTACATCGCCAGCGGGTCGTCGCTCTTCTCGCCCTTCTTGAACGCCGCCGTCGGGGCCGTCGGGCCCATGATGACGTCGCACGTCTCGAAGGCCAAATCGAAATCGTTCTTGATGAGCCGGCGGACCTTGAGCGCCTTCAGGTAGTAGGCGTCCTTGTAGCCGCTGCTGAGGGCGTAGGTGCCGAGCATGATGCGGCGCTGGACTTCCTTGCCGAAGCCCTCGCCGCGGCTCTTGGCGTAGGTGCCGATGAGGTCAGACTTCTGCTTGGTGCGGTGGCCGTAGTGCATGCCGTCGAAGCGCGCGAGGTTCGAGGACGCCTCCGCCGTCGCGACGATGTAGTAGACGGCCACGGCGTAGTTCGAATGCGGCAAGGACACGTCGACGAGCGTCGCCCCCTGCTTCTCGTACTCTTTCAGCGCGGCCCGGATTGCGGCTTCCACTTCCGCATCGAGGCCCTGGCCGAAGAACTCCTTCGGCACGCCGATGCGCAGCTTCTCGACCTTCTGGTTCAGCGTCTTCGTGTACGCCGGCACGGGCCGGTCGACGCTGGTGGCGTCGCGCGGGTCGTGGCCGCTGATGATCTCCATGAGGAGCGCGTTGTCGGCGACGTCGTGGGTGAAGGGGCCGATCTGGTCGAGCGAGGAGGCGAAGGCGATCATGCCGTAGCGGCTGACGCGGCCGTAGGTGGGCTTGATGCCGACGATGCCGCAGAGGCTGGCGGGCTGGCGGATGGAGCCGCCGGTGTCGGTGCCGAGGCTGACGGGCGCGAGGCACGCCGCGACGGCCGCGGCCGAGCCGCCGGAGGAGCCGCCAGGGATGCGCTCCGTGTCCCACGGGTTGCGCGTGGTCTGGTACGCGCTGTTCTCGGTGGACGAGCCCATCGCGAACTCGTCCATGTTCGTCTTGCCGACGATGACGGCATCGGCCGCCTTCAGGCGCGCGATCACCGTGGCGTCGTACGGCGGCACGAAGTTCTGGAGGATCTTGCTGCTGCAGGTGGTCGTCAGGCCCTTGGTGCAGAGCACGTCCTTGATGGCGATCGGCACGCCGGCGAGCGCGCCGAGCTTCGCGCCGCCCTTGCGCTTCGCATCGACGGCGGCCGCCTGCGCCTTCGCGCCGTCGGCATCGACGCGCATGAACGCCTGGATCTTGGAATCGCGGTCGGCGATGTTCTTCAGGAACGCGTCGGCGATCTCGACGGCGGAGGCTTGGCCGGCGGCCTGCAGGGCGAGCAGTTCGGTCGCGGTCTGTTCGGTCAAGGACACGGGGGAATCTCGTCGGTCGGTGGAGCGAGCGGAGGATGAGGGGATAAATTATGTCGCGAAGCGGGAGGTTAAAGGGCGCGGGGGGGGCGGGATGTCGGGGGATGCGGCGGAGGGGGCCGTAAGAATGGTTGGCACACCCGCTTCAAATACCAAAATGCCGCAGCACGGCATGAACCCGTTCGGAGTGGTGAGTTATCTCAAGAAACGTGCCATTGAGCGGATCGACCTCGCATGGGTTGGCCTCATCCCAAGCCAGCCACTCGACCGGGATGCGCCACTCCTCTACATTCGCACCTTCTGTAGCGAAGTCTCGTAGCCGTCCGGGGTGATCCTCGAAAAGTAGCTCCATGCGGCTCTCCGTGGCTCGACCGACGCCAATGACGCCGAGTCGCATGGCATACATGACAATCGTGTCTCCACGGCGAACCCGACGCATGTGGTCAGTGTAGTTGAACGTCCCCTGCCTATGATCGGCGAAGCTCCACGCGGCAGCAAAGCACCGCATGTGCATTCGCTGTTCGAGGCCGTTGCCGCCCGGCAGTCCGCCACGATTGGTGTTGCACCAGAACACGCGGGCATTCGGGTCAGGAATTTTAGCCGCCATACCTACCTCAAGGCCGAACGCCCCTTCACGCCTGCGGTCGCATTAGAGCGGACCACATGGGCAGCGTTAAGTTATGCGTCTTATTTTTTATGCACCCACTCACTCGGGAGATAACCCGTCTTGCCTTCGTGTTTACCATCCATAACGCGGACCTTCGTAGTCAGGAAACCGGGCTCCAGTACCGATACCGTAGTGTTTTTTGCGCACACCAAGAGCCGACCGCTTTGCATCATCTGTTCGATTGCTTGCTCATTCTTAGCGCGTGAGAACGCCGAAAGTTCGTCTTGAGACTTTTCGTCAGTAGTGACCCAAACAGTACTCTCACCATCGATTGCTAAAGTGGCGAGATCCCCTCTTTTCGGTGCCGTCTTGCCGCCGCCCCCACTGCAAGCGAGGATCAACGCGATCAAGGGCAAGCAGATCAAAACCGAGGAATAACGCGAAAGCATTGGATCGTACCTTGGCAGGTATTCAGCCATGTTAACCGAGCGCCCAACAGTTGATACTCCCGATTCGCAGCTCACATCATACCGAACTCCCAACTTGGTATCCAACCAATACCGGCGTCACGACAATCGTCCGAAAACCACTCCCTCCCCGTGTCTTCAGGCCGAAGGCCTGGGAGTGCTCAGCCCCGGGCAACGCCCGGGGTCGCCGCGCCCGCTAGCCCGCAGCCTGAAAGGCTGCGACACGAACCGCGTCCATCCCACACGGACCGCTCGTCCCATTCCACGCCGTGGCCAGTAGCGCACTCCCCGCGGACGGTCGTCCGCGGGCTTCGCCCTCGATTTTGTGATTTGTTAGTTCGCCAGATCGGACTGCTTGCTAAAGCTCGACCGCTGGGACTGCTCCGGCAACCGGCGGACTTTCCGGAACCGACGTGACGGCACCGGGCGACTGCGGCATTGGAATCGGCTCGACCGGACGAGGGCGATACGAGACGTACTTCAAGCCGCTGCTTTGCTCCTGCTCCTTGATGTCGCGAAAGATCGCGTCGAGGTCGTAGTCGAACTTCGCCGCGTGGGCGTCGCGAACTCGACGAACTTCATCCACAATGGGATCGGTCACGGCAGGGCCTCCAAGAGTTCCTCGGGCGTACAAATGATCGGGGCCTTGAGGCCCTTCGCCGCGCAGGCCGCTTCGATCAAGGGCCGCATCGTGGCGTTGGCAATGTGACGGCAGTTCCACGTCAAGAGGTAGGATATCCCGTTCTGGGCGGCGACGGCAATGTGGAGCGCGTCATCCGCAGCCTTCGCGGGCAGTGCGCCGGCCCGGATCAACTCCTTCGCCAAATCCAACGCCTCGTCCGACGTTTCCAGCAACGTCATGGATTGTAGCACTTCGAGCCGTTCCCGCGCGGCCTGGGCGTCTCCCGCTCCCGCCTCCTTGAGAACCAGCTGCGAGATACAGAGATGGTAGCTCGCGCTCCGCGTGTCCCACCATTCGCGCGTGATTTGTTGGTGGCCCGCGACCACGACATCGCGATGGGGGCGCGCCGTCAAGTAGCTGACGACGGTCGTCTCGATGTAGACTCGCTCGGTCATCATCTACGCACCCTTGCGAAAGGGTTTCCGTTCAATTGATGAATCGCCCGCGCCGGACTCAAGGCGGCCAGTCTACGAACAATCTACAGCGTCCCCGTGTCTTCAGGCCAACGGCCTGGGAGTGCTCAGCCCCGGGCAACGCCCGGGGTCGCCGCGCCCGCACGACCGCGGCCGGAACGGCTGCGAGACGAACCGCGTCCGTCCGGCGCGGACTGCTTGTCCAATTTTAAGGAGTGGCTGGTGTCTCACTCCCCGCGGACGGGCGTCCGCGGGCTTCGCCCGCCACGTGAAGTCGGTCGATTCGAGAGTTGAAACACCGTTGCGGCCGATCGTCTATCCGACCTTCGACAACTCGACCGCCACCTCGGCGGCGAGGCGGGCGTTGTTGACGATCAGGGCGCGATTCGCGGCGAGCGTCTTGCCGCCCGTCAGCTCGGCCAGGCGCGCGAGCAGGAAGGGCGTCACGGCGGCGCCGGTCACGCCTTCGGCGGTCGCATCGAGTTCGGCCTCCGCCAGGGCGCGGTTGAAGGTCTCGGCGTCCACGGCCACGTCCGGCGGGCAGGGCTGCGCGAGCAGCGCGCCCCGGCCGCCCATGCGCCCGTGCGCCGCGAAGGTCGCCGCCGCCTGCGCCGCCGATTCGACGCGCGCCGACACCGCGCCGGAGAACCCCGCGGTGTAGAAGGTCGGAAAGGCGTCCGTGCGGTAGCCCAGCACCGGCACGCCGTTGGTCTCGAGGATTTCGAGCGTGCGCGGCAGGTCGAGGATGCTCTTCGCCCCGGAGCAGACGACGAGGACGGGGGTGCGGCCGAGTTCGAGCAAGTCGGCGGAGATGTCGAATTCGGATTCGCGGTGGGCGCCGCCGATGCCGCCGGTGGCGAAGACGGCGAGGCCGGCGGCGTGCGCGAGCGCCATGGTGGCGGAGACGGTGGTGGCGGCGGTGCGGCCGAAGGCGACGGCGGGGGCGAGGTCGCGGCGGCCGGCCTTGTGGATCGCGCCGCCGCGGGCGATCCGCTCCAGTTGCTCGGCCGCCAGCCCGACGGTCGGTCGGCCGTCGAGCACGGCGACGGTCGCGGGCACGGCGCCGCGCTCGCGCACGGCCGCCTCCGCGTCGCGCGCCGTCTCCAGGTTCGCCGGCCAGGGCAGCCCGTGCGCGATCAGCGTCGATTCGAGCGCGACCGCCGGCCGCCCGGCGCGCAGGGCGTCGCGCACCTCGTCCGCCACCGCCAGCCATTTCGCATCCATCCGAACTCCGGGCAATCGACAACGGGCCTCCTACCCGACATAATGCCGAAGATGGTAGACAACGACGAGACGCCGACGGCGAATTTCCTGCCGACGCCGGCCCTGGTGCTGCGCTGGGTCGCGGCCGCCGGCGACGCGCCGTGGTTCCCGTCGCGCCACGCCGCGGAGCACGCCGTCCCGCGCGACGCCCTGGACGAGCCGCTGGCGGCGCTGCGCGACGCCGGCCTCGTGCGCGTGCGCGACTGGGTGAAGGGCCTCGGCCAGGGCTACGCGATCACGCCCGACGGCGCCGACTGCGCCGGCGACGCCGCGAAGCTCGCCCGCCTGCTGGCGCACCCGCGCGGCGAAATCGAACCCGAACGGGCGCCGACGCCGTTCGAGCGCGGCGAGGCGGCGCGCGAGGCGCTGCTGACGCCGCGCCCGCCCGTCGCCGTCCCCGCCCTCATCGTCGCGAACGTCTTCTGGTTCCTGATCGGCCTCGTCATCGCCGTCAACGCCGGCCGCTCCGGCAACGCCTACCTCGCCACCGGCGACCCCGGCCTGCTCGAACGCCTCGGCGCCGTCTCCGGCTTCGGACTCCTCCGCGGCGAAGCCTGGCGACTCCTCACCTGCGCCTTCGTCCACAACGGCGTGCTCCACCTGCTCCTGAACATGTACGCCCTCGCCAGCGTCGGCGGCGTCACGGAGTCGATCTGGGGCCTGCGCCGCTTCGTCGTCCTCTACCTCGCCAGCGCCGTCGGCGCCGGCTGCCTCGCCATGGCCGTGCATCCCGCCGCCCTCGCCGCCGGCGCCTCCGGCGCCTTCTGGGGCCTCATGTGCTCGCTGCTCGCCTGGCTCTGGCTGAACCGCCAACACCTCCCGCCCGACACGGTCGCCCGTTGGCTCCGCCAACTCGGCATCCTGTTCGCGATCAGCTTCGCCGTCAGCTTCGCCCCCGGCGTCAGTTGGGCCGGGCACTTCGGCGGCGGCCTCGTCGGCTTCGCCGTCGGCTCGCTCTTCGTCGTCGCCCAGCGCCGGCGCCGCGCCGGCCGCTGGATCGCCCTCGCCCTCACCGGCGCCCTCGTCGCCGCCTGCCTCGCCGGCCTCGTCGTCCAATCCCGCCGCAGCCACGAATGGCTCCAGGTGCGCCTCGTCGATTACATCCGGCATCGGAACGCCTTCGCCAAGGCGATCGAACCGGCGATGAAGCCGATCCAGCCCGGCCCGGTCGACGCGCTCTACCGGCAGGCGATGGACGTGGTGCACCTCGGCGCGAAGCGGCCGGAGTTGCCGGCGAAGGCGCGGCAGCTTCGCGACGACGCGGCCGGCTTCGCCGAGTTCGTGCGGAAGACGCCGCGCCCGGCTCCGATCCCGGCGGAGTTCGCCGACAAGTATGCGAACTACGCCCTCGCCGTGCGCGACCTGGCCGAGGCGATCCTGGACGTGGCCGAGAATCCGGCGGCCGATCCGGGAAAATTGAAAGAACGCAAGCGCATCGTCGGCGAGCGGCGCGACGCCTTCGGCAAGACGGAGAAGCTCGAATTCCGATGACTCCGCACACCGTCACCGCCGATGAACTCGCCGCCGCCACCGACCGCTTCGACCGCGAAGCCGCCTGGAGCGTCTGTCGCACGCCCGGCTACGCGATGCGCTACGCCGTCTGGGGCGACGCCCCGCGCACGCTCGTCGTCGTCCACGGCCTGTGCGACCTCGCCCGCTCCTTCGCGATGGTGATGGCGAACCTGCTCGACGATTTCCGCTGCGTCGCCGTCGAGCTACCGAACGGCAAGGACGACGACGCGATCCTCGGCATCTACCGCCACGAACATTATTCGCGCGACCTGCTGGCGCTCCTCGATCATCTGAACCTCGATCGCGTGGACCTGCTCGGTTCGTCGTTCGGATCGACGATCTCCCTGCGCACGGCGTCGCTCGCGCCGGAACGACTAAACCGCGTCGTGCTGCAGGGCGGGTTCGCGCGCCGGCCGCTCATCCGCATCGAGCGCGGCCTCGCCCGGCTCGGGCGCTATTGGCCTTGGCGCATGGGGCAACTGCCGATCCGCGAGCGGGTCATGCGGAAGCTGGAATCGCCGGCGTTCGTGACGGCGCCGCCGGAGCCGTTCGACTTCCTGATCGCGTGCAGCGGGCAAACGCCGGTGCGCGCCGCGTCGCGCCGAGCGTTGATCCTGGACAAGCTCGACCTGCGGCCGCTGTTGCCGAAGGTGCGGTGTCCGGTGCTGATGATCGGCGGGGACCGCGACACGATCGTGCCGCGGCGGTACGAGGCGGAGGTGGAGGCCGGCGTGCCGGACGTGCGCCGCGTGGAGTTCGCGCCCTGCGGGCACTTCCCGCAGTACACGCATCCGACGATGATGGCCGACGAGATGCGGCGGTTCCTGGCGAAATGACAACGGGCGGGCC
>CAYVRB010000309.1:5746-7264 GCA_964453375.1 uncultured Alcaligenaceae bacterium | reverse complement strand
CGCGGGAGTGCGCGGATCGCGGGTAGTAGTTCGGCCAGTGACATGGTGCCCTCGGGGTGAGAGGGATGAGTGGGCGTGGAGGGACTCGAACCCCCGACTTCCTCCTTGTAAGGGAGGCACTCTAACCGCTGAGTTACACGCCCGTCAGGTCGCGTCCGGCGTGCCGCGCAGATCCCGCAGCAGGCTCTGGATCGTCTTGGCCGCGTTCAACCGTCGGCGGATCGCCACGAGATCGGCCGGCGGCTCGAACCGCCGGGCCACGTCGGTCAGGACTTCGTTGTATTGACGCTCCAGGTCGATCTCGAGTTCGCGCAAATCCAAGCCTGCGGCGCGGAGCTCGTCCATCCGCTCGCGCGTCTCCATCATCGCCATCAGGAACGCCTGATCGAGGCTCTTCTCCTGCCCCGCCGTCGGACCGCCGAGCAAGCCCAGCAGGTACTCGGCGCGGCGGAACGGATCCTTCAGCGTCGCGTACGCTTGGTTCAAGGACGCGGTCCGTTCGATCGCCGCGATCTGCTCGGCTTCGGTCGCGCCGGCTTGCAGGTCGGGGTGGCACTCGCGCGAGCGTGCGAGGTAGCGCCGCTCGACCTCGGCCGCATCAATGGAAAAGCGTCTCGGCAAGCCGAGACGCTCGAAGAGATCGCTCATGGGTTTTACATGGAGAACGAGCTGCCGCAACCGCAGGTCGTCTTGGCGTGCGGGTTCGAGACGCTGAAGCCGCGCTTGTTCAGGTCGTCGTGGAAGTCGACTGTGACGCCTTCGAGGTAGAGGAGGCTGCGCTTGTCGACGACGATGTTGACGCCGTGCGCCTCGAAGAGTTCGTCGAGCTTGTCGTTGATCTGCTCGTCGAGGTCGAGTTTGTGCTGGAAGCCGGAGCAGCCGCCGCCGACGACGCGGACGCGGAGGTACAGCGGCGAGGCGGAGCCTTGGTCGGCGGCGATGCGGCGGACTTCGCTCGCGGCCTTTTCGGTGAGGTTGACGGGGCACACCTTGTTCGCCTTGGTGCCGAGCGTCACGGGTTCTTCGACGGCGGTCGCCATATTCGAGCCTTCCGGAAGGAGTTCACGGGGAACCGACGCGGACATTATACGCGATATAGAACCAAAAAGCTACGAGTTCCGAATGCGGTCCGTGCCCCGGTTTCGTCCGGTGAAAAATGACGAGCCTCCGGGGCGGGTCCGAAGACACCGACACCCGGAGGCTCGCCGTGAGGACCAGTTAAGAAATTCGGAATGCGGAATGCGGAATGCGGAATGCGGAATGCGGAATCAGAATCAAGTCACCATTTCGAGTTCGATCCGGACCGGGTTTTCAATTCCGCGTTCCGAATTCCGCATTCCGTATTTCCAAGTACGGGGAGAAGGATTCGAACCTTCACGGGCGGCTTCAGAGACCGCCGGCCTACCGTTAGCCGATCCCCGTGTTTCGAGTGCGGAGCGGGGAGTGGGGGGTGGGGGGGGGGAGAAAAAAAAAACAGGGCGGAGGCAGTAGTGAGGGGGGGGGTTTTGAGTGCCCCAA
>CAYVRB010000309.1:0-5736 GCA_964453375.1 uncultured Alcaligenaceae bacterium | reverse complement strand
AGTGAAAGACAAAAAAACCGGAGCGATCCATTGCTTCGGTCTCTGGTTTTCACTCCGCACTCCGCACTCCGCACTCCGCACTCCGCACTCCGCACTGGAAGCAGTGGTGGCTGGAGTCGAACCAGCATCGAACTCCTTAACAGGGAGCCGCCTTACCGTTAGGCCACACCACTAGAAAAAAACGAGTACGGCCGAGCGTCCCGTCGGGGAGGCTCGGCCGTCGTGGAATGCGACGATCGCGAGGGGGCTACCCGGCGGTTCTGGAGATTCGATTCTGGCTTCGGTTCTTCATGGCTCGGCTCCGTGATGGGAGGTAGGATGCCCTCGAACGCCGTCAGGTTCGCGACTTGCCGACGATTTTTCCTTTTTGGCGATCCTGACGGGGCCGGCCGCCCGCGATTTCCGCGAAATGGCCGGGCTTTCCCGCCGTCTTACCTGCGATGGGACCGGACGAACTGGCCACCCTGGTCGACAAGCACGCGGCGGCGCTGACGCTGTACGCCCGGCAGTGGTGCGCCGCGCCGGAAGACGTGGTGCAGACGGCGTTCCTGAAGCTCGTCCGGCAACGGATCGCGCCGGAGAACCTCGTCGCCTGGCTGTTCCGCGTGGTGCGGAACGCCGCCATCGACGCCGGGCGCTCCGCCCGCCGCCGACAGAAGTACGAGCAGCTCGCCGCCGGCCAGGCGCCGCTCTGGTTCGTCCCCACGGAAGACCCCACCGGGCTGGACGCCCGCACGGCCGCGGCCGCCCTCCAGCACCTGCCGGACGAAATCCGCGAGATCATGGTCGCCCACCTGTGGGGCGGCCTCACCTTCGAACAGATCGCCGGGATGGTCGGCGGCAGCGCGAGCACGTGCTACCGCCGGTTCGCCCTCGGCCTCGATCTGCTTCGGGACAAACTCGGTGTGAAACCATGCCCGCCCGCGACGAAAACGATCCGCTGACCGACCCGGCGCCGTGCGTCGGCGACCCGCTGGCGCAGGCGCTGGCGGCGCTCGAACCGATGCCGTCGACGGCGAACCGCGACCAGCTCATGTTCGCCGCCGGCGCCGCCGGCCGCGACCGCGACGTGGCGTTCTGGAAGCGGATCGTCGGCGGCCAGGCGCTCGCCGCGTGCCTCGTCGTCGGCGCCGGGATCGCTCTCTCGGACTTCTCGTCGAACACGCGCGGCTTCGGCGGTTCCGCCGCCCCGGTCGCCGACACGACCTCGGCGGCGCCCGCGAGGAAATCCCCGACCGCGCCGCCGAAGGCCGCGCCGACTCCGGCGCCGGCCGCCTCCGAGGACGCCGACGCGACCTCCGCCGTCGCCAAGTATCTCCAGCTTCGCTCGAACGTGCTCGCGCTCGGCGTGAACGCCCTGCCGAACCCGATCGCCCCGCCGCCGAACGTGGACGTCGGTTCGCTGGAGGATTCGCTCCAGTTGCCGCGCGGCACCTTCGCCATCCACGGGGCGCCGGCGAAGACCAAGGCGCCGGACGATAAGGATTAGAGTTGAGCCGCGACGCGGAGTCTTCGGAGCGGAGCGCGGAGCGTCGTCCGCGCTCGGCTCCGAAGACTCCGCCTCGCCGCTAAACGAGGTTGCCGTCATGACTCGATTGGTATTCGCGATTACTCTTCTCTTCTTTGCCTTCGCGACCTCGCACGGCCAGAATCGGGACAAGGACGCGCCGAACCGGCCCGCCGCGGAACCCGATCCGGCGCTCTGGACCACGAAGCTCGCCGTGAGCGCGACCCCGGCGCCGAAGCCGCTGCTCAAGTACGAATTCCTGCCGCACCCCCGCGACCGCGCGACCGGCAACGCCGCCGTCGGCTACCAGCGCGCCGTCATCGTCCGTCCCGAGTGGCCGCGCGACCCCAAAAAATCCCAGGAACAGCACGAACTCCTCGACGGCTGGAGCGCCACCCCCGTCGAACAACTCCCCACCGGCAAGATCGAAGCGTTCCTCTTCGGCTACCGCGACCTGCTCGCCGAACTCGACGACGCCGCCCGGCGCACCACGTGCGACTGGCAGACCGAACGGATGAAGGCGGAGGACATCACCCGGCTCCTTCCCAGCGTGCAGGGGAATCGCGAGACGCAGCGGATCATTTCACTCAAGGCCCGGATGGAACTCGGCGAGAAGAAGTTCCCGGACGCGATGCGCTCGATCCAAACCGGCTTCCAGATGGCCAAACACGTCGGCGAAGGGTCCACGCTGATCGAGTTCCTCGTCGGCCAGTCGATGGCGTCGACCATGATCGGCCGCGTGGACGACTGGATCGGCCGCGCCGATTCGCCGAACCTCTACTGGGCGTTCACGTCGCTGCCGAAGCCGTTCCTCAATCCCCGCTTCGCGCTCGACGGCGAAGTCCGCTTCCAGGAGGGCTTCCTCCCCGCGCTCAAGGAGATGGAGCGCGGACCGGTGAGCGAGGACGTGGCGACGACGACGCTGGCGAACTGGTGCAAGAACTTGTCGGGCGCGACCGCGGGGGAGCTTGGCGGGCTCGAGAACCTGGCCGCGAACGTCGGCGTCGCGGCGATGGCGGGCGTGCAGGGGCCGGGCGCGAAGAAGGAACTGCTCGCGCGCGGGCTGGCGAAGAAGGACGTGGACGCGATGCCGGCCGCCCAGGCCGTGCTGCTGCGCTCCGTCTACAAGCATCGCGATATCTGGGACGATCAGGTGAAGTGCTTCAGCCTGCCGACGCACAAGGCCTTCGCCGAACTGGAACGGATCGACCGGCAGGCGAAGAAGGCGCGGGCCGAGGCGAAGGACGACGCGCTCTTCGCCGTCATGACGCTGCTGTACCCGGCCGTGCAGAAGGTCCACTTCGCGCAGGCGCGGTTCGAGCGCCGCGTCGCCTTGATCCGCGCCCTGGAGGCGGTGCGGCTCCAGATCGCCGCCGACGGCGGCGCGATCCCGGTGTCGCTGGACGCCGTCACGGCGGTGGCGGTGCCGGAGGATCCGTTCTTCGCGAAGCCGTTCGAGTACTCGGCGACGGAGGCCGGCTTCAAACTCGTCGCGCCGCCGCTGCCCGGCTACGGTCGGAACATGGGCGAGCACGTCTACGACGTGACGGTTCGCAAGTAACGCGGCGCGGATCGTCGCGGTTGACTGCCGCGCGATCCGTCGCGAATTCGCCGGTTCGCCTAGACAACGCCCACCCGCACGCAATATCCTAATCATTGTTCAAATCAATCCACACCGACCACGAGTTCCAGGAACGATGGAGTCCGAAGCCTTACCTCCCGACACCGCCGACGATGGGCCGACCAGCTTTCCCGAATCCGACGACGCCGACGCCGCCCCGCCTTCCCGCGAAACCGAGCCACCCCTGCCGCCGGAAATCGTCACCCGGTCCGAAGACGCGCCGACGGTCGCCTTCGCCGACTTCATGCTGATCCGCCCGCTCTTCGACGCCGTCGAGAAGGCCGGCTACAAGTTCGCCACGCCGGTGCAGGGGGCCGTCATCCCGCACGCGATGGTGGGCCAGGACGTGATCGGCCAGGCGCAGACCGGCACCGGCAAGACCGCCGCGTTCCTCATCCCGTTCCTGAACCGCTGGCGCCCGCACAACCAGAAAGGCCCGATCGGCCTCGTGATGTGCCCCACGCGCGAGCTGGCCGTGCAGGTGGCGAACGAAGCCATCAAACTCGCGACCAACAGCCGGTTCCACGTGGTGCCCGTCTACGGCGGCGCCCGCATGGGCGCGCAGCTCGCCAGCCTCGCCAAGGGCTGCGACCTCGTCGTCGGCACCCCCGGCCGCATCATCGACCACCTCCGCCGCGGCTCCCTCTCGCTCGAACAAGTCAAGTACGTCGTGCTCGACGAGGCCGACCGGATGCTCGACATCGGCTTCCGCCCCGACATCGAACGCATCCTGCGCCGTTGCCCCGAGCAGCGCCAGACGCTGCTCATGAGCGCGACCGTGCCGGACACCATCAAGCGGCTCGTCCACCGCTACATGAAGAACCCGATCCACCTGAACATGTCGCCGACGGTGCTGACGGTGGACAAGATCCAGCAGAAGTACATCACGGTGGACGAGGAGAAGAAGTTCGACCTGCTGAAGCTCGTGGTGGAACGCGAGAAGCCCCGCCAGTGCCTGATCTTCGTCGAACGGAAGCGCTGGGCCGACCGGCTCTACCGGAACCTGAAGCACGCCGTCGCCGGCGTGGCGGTCATCCACGGCGACCTGCCGCAATCGCAGCGCGAGAAGATCACGGCCGCCTTCCGCGCCGGCAAGGTGAAGTACCTGATCGCCACCGACGTCATGAGCCGCGGCATCGACGTGGAAGGCATCTCCCACGTCGTCAACTACGACCTGCCGATGGACATCGAGAACTACGTCCACCGGATCGGCCGCACCGGCCGCATCGGCCGCGACGGCGTCGCCATCTCGTTCGTCACGCCCGAACAGGGCGGCCACCTCACCGACATCGAGATGATCATCAACAAGCTCATCGACAAGGACGAAATCCCCGGCTTCGAATCGTACACGCGCCGCGAACGGCCCGACGACCGCGTGCGCGTCCTCTCCGTGGACGGCGCGCCGACCGAGGACACCGAACTCGAAGAGGCGCCCGCCGCCCCGAAGAAGACCGTCTACGGCAAGTCCGGCCGCCGCTACAGCCAACGGCTGTGATCCTGGGATCGCGGGCGTCCCGCCCGCTTCGCCGCAGGACGTCTTGAAATCGCCCAGGTCTGAAAATCGTCAGCGGGCGCGACGCCCGCGCTCCGAACCGGAGCGCCCGTTCGGCATTGCCAGCGGCTTCGCCGATCCACTATCCTCTTCCCATGCGTTGCCTCGTCACCGGCGCCGCCGGCTTCATCGGCTCGCACCTCAGCGAACGGCTGCTCGCCGACGGCCACGCCGTCGCCGGCGTCGACGCCTTCACCAACTACTACGCCCGCGCCGTCAAGGAACGCAACCTCGCGGCCTGCCGCGAGCATCGGGCGTTCTCCTTCCGCGAACTCGACCTCGCCGACGGCGCGCCCGCGGACCTCGTCGACGGCATCGACCTCGTCTTCCACCTGGCCGCCATGCCCGGTCTCGTGCGGAGCTGGACCCACTTCGACGACTACAACCGCTGCAACGTCGTCGCCACGCACCGGCTGCTCGAAGGCCTGAAAGGGTCGACGACCCTGAAGCGGCTTGTCTACGCGAGCACCAGCTCCGTCTACGGCCGCTACGCCAGCGGCGACGAGAGCCTGCCCACGAAACCGAGCTCCCCCTACGGCATCACCAAACTCGCCGGCGAGCAGCTCTGCCGCGAACGGGTAGGCCTTGTGCTGGTTGATGAGCACGAAGGCGGCCGACGCTTCATAGTGCGCCCGGCTGACCTCGGTGTAGGCCTCGGCGTCGCCACGGTTGTAGGCGTTGGCGATGAGACCGGTGGGTCCGCCGCACTTGCCGAACGCGTTGAGGGCGCGCTGGGCAAGCTTGTCGGTTTCGTCGACGTGCGTCGCGCCGACGAAGGCTTTGAGGGTCTTGTGCATTTAACTTCTCCGTTGTTCGAGTTGCATCTACGCATGCACATTGGCTCGCGTGAGTTTCTCCACGCGAGTCTTTTGGAATTGCTTCCAGCCATCGAGGAAGACGGCAGCGCCGAAGCCTCTGCCGCCTTCCTCAGGCATCCCGACCTAGGTCAGGATGTTGCGGCGCAACTGCCCGACGTCCGAGCCGCCCCACTGGTCGCTCACGTCCTGCGGGATGAAGCCCGAGGGACGCGCCGAACCGCGCTGGAGCGCACGCCGC
>CAYVRB010000308.1:0-7269 GCA_964453375.1 uncultured Alcaligenaceae bacterium | reverse complement strand
AACACTTGGGCCGTCGCGCCATTCGGTCTCGCTCAGACGACGTGAAATATGCGGGCTAGACCAGCACGAACATGACCGTCGTCGTAAAGTTCCACGGATCGGCTTCGCCGTCGTTGGCGGCGTGGCGGCGACGCCTGCTCGCGATGCCGCCGCACGACCCCGCGATGGCGCACGTCCTGATCGACGAAATGGTCCGGTGGTTCCAGAAATACGACGGCGTGCCGCCGGATACGGTGGTCGCGAACCAACCGACGCCGCGCCATGTGGCGAAGTTCTCGGCCGACACTTGGGTGCACTTTCAAATCAAGAAGACGGGAACCGGACGCGTACGGTCCGTCATCGTGTTGGGAGTGACGGACTCTCCCCCGTGAGGACCGCGTCGAGTTGTTCGTCGGTCAGCACATTGTCCCAATCGAACGAAGTGTAGGGTTCCATCGCCGCGATCCGGGTTTCCGGTACGAGTTGCGCGTACATCGCATCGGCGTCGGCGGCGGGCGAGTCGGTGGGCAGGAACACGCCGAAGCGTTCGCCACTGCCGGATTCGACGACGACCGGTTCGCTTCCCGCTTCGTCTTGCAGATCGCGCAGGAGTTGGCAGAGCACTTCGCGCTTCGTCTCCGGCGCGAGCAGTTTCACGAATTCCCGCACAGGGAACGGGGGCAACTCGGACCGCATTTTCGCGGCGGCAGTCATTGAGGCGCTCCAGCGAATCCGTGGCATTGTACCGCGAAATTCACCGCCGATCAATTCGTTCCGATGCGCGCGATCCCCCGCGATCATCGCCCTTCGACATCGGAGCCGCCGACATCGAGAAACACCGCTCCCAATCGACGGCGTCGCTTCGCAATCACTCGCTTTTCTCCGTCTCCGATTCCGGCGGCAGTTCGAGCGTCTGCGCCGTGACGGCGGCCTTCACGAGCGCGTCCGGGTTCGTCGCGTAGAGTTCGGTGAACCCGCAGACGCCGCAGACGCAGGCCCACAGCTCCGTCATGACCTGGCCCTTGAAGACCCAAGCCTTGGGGTTGGAATAGACGGCGACGGACAGGTCCTGCTGCGCGCCGCCGTGGGAGCGGTCGATCACGCGGACCCCTTGGACGATGATGGTGCCGTCGCACTTCGGGCAGACGCCGTTCTTCATCGCGGACCCTCGCGGCCGGATGCGTGGGGGAAATGTCGCTTAGTGGCTGACGGGTTCGTCGCTGTCGAAGACGGCGGGGACGCCGAAGAAGTCGGCGAGGCGGAGCGGGGCGTTCGCGAGCGCCTCGTCGGGCGTCAGGCTGACGCCCAGCTCGTCGTCGCGGAAGACGTTCGACACCGGCAACGGGTGCGCGAGCGGTTCGACGCCGTCGGTGTTCAGTTCGCCGAGCTGGCCGACGTAGTCGAGGATGGCCGAGAGTTGCTGCTGCATCGTCGCGAGGTCGGCGTCGGACAGCTCCAGGCGCGCAAGCTTGGCGACCTTCCGAACCTCGTCGAAAGTCAGGGCCATGGCGAATCCCCGGAGATGGATCAGACCGCGGTCGCGAGGCTGAACGGCTGGCGCTTCGTCGGCTTGGCGATCTTGCCGCTGCGGATGCAGGCGACGCAGACGCGGGCGCGGACGGCCTCGCCCTTCGGGCCGGCGATCTGGATGCTCTGGATGTTCGGCTTGTAGACGCGCCGGCTGATGCCGGTGATCTTCTTACCGACCCCGCCGAGGTACTTCGCCTTCCCGCGGTAGGTCTTTTGGTTGCCGAGCTTCGGCGTCTTCTGGCAGATGTCGCAATGCAGGCCCATGACTCGTTTTCCTGTCCGGTCGCAATGTCGGAACTATCACGCTAGGGCGCGCCCCGCCGCGCGGCAAGGCGCGAACGCGTGCGACAATCACTTCCAGAACGACGGCAGTCGGTAGGAGCGCTTGCCGTCCGGGGCTTGGCCGCGGTGGCTGCTCGGCACCACGAACTGGTACCGCGAGAGGTCGATCGGATTCGAGCCGCGGATCGACGGCTTGTTGAACAGCGACGCCGCCCGGTCGCCGAGGTCCTCGTTGACGCGCTCGCGGCCGAGCTTCATCGTCATCTTGAACTGCTGCTGCGGCCATTCGAGGATGACGTCGGTCGGCGCCTGCACGTAGCCGCCGCCGGGCAGGGACACCGTCTTCGCGGCCACGATCTCGGCGCTGGCGATCGGCGTCTTCGGATCGCGCTCGTCGAAGATCACGTGCTTGCGCACGGCCGGCTTCTTGCCGTCCGCCCAGTCGGCGTTGAACACCGTCGTCTTCACCACCGGCAGCCCGGTGCGCGTCTTCGTCCGCTGGTAGAGCACGTAGGCGGCCTGCTCGCGGTTCGCTTTCACTTCGTACGGCGCGTTCGGGTCGTACTCGGCCATGCCGAGCGCCTGCATCACCCAATCGGTGTCGAAGGGGATTGGGAACTTCACCTCGCCGGTCGCGAAGGCGTCGTGGGTGCAGTAGAAGTAGTTGTCCTTGCCGAGGGGTTTGGCGTACATCCAGAATTCGCGGTCGTTGGAGCCGATGTCGATCATCGTGCCGGCGAGGGAGTGGGCACCGATGAGGCGGAAGGAACGCGGCTGCGAGCTGAAGAGCGAGCTGTCGTTGAGGGAGCCGAGTTCGCGGCCGTTCTCGGTGGCGACGGCGCGGACGTCGACGTAGCTGAGGGAGCGCAGCAGTCCGGCTTGCCGGTTGAGGTAGCCGACGAGTTCGGCCGAGGTGCGCTCGGGCATCGGCCCGGTGATCGGCGCGTGGGTCTTCGGCTCGACGTGCCCGTTCTTCATCCACTGGCAGCCGGACGCGAGGGCGAGCACGACGCAGCCGAGTGAAGAGAATCGCATGGTGGAAGGCCCTCGGTCTTCGGCCCCGGATGGGGCCGCGGGTTGTAGCCACGGGTGGAGCGCAGCGGAACCCGTGGTTGTCGCGTCCCTCACACTCGCCCCGGAAGGGCGAAGGAAGCCATGCCTTTTCGGGGCTTTTAAAATCACATTCTTTAACCTTGCGACCCGGGGTTGCGCTGCGCTCCACCCGTGGCGACCGTCCGCTGCTCCTTCGGAGCAGAAGACCAGGTTCACGTCCAACCCAAAGCTTGGAACACTTCGTCCTGCACGGCGGCGATTTCGTCCTCGGTCAGGCGCGGGTCGGACAGCTCGTGGCGTGTCCCGGTCCGCGCATCCCGCAGAACCAGCACGTCCGTTCCATTCTGCCGCTTCGCGTCCTCGAACTTCAACCGCTTCCGCCGCATGAGCAGGAGCGCCACCACGTAGCGGATGTTGCGCCGGTTCGGCTCCGGGTTGCCGTCCAGGTGCTGGAACCACTCCATCAGCAGGTCGTCGTTGAACGTCGGCTTCCGCGCCTGGTCCGTCGGCGGGATCCGGCCGCTCCAGAAGGCGACGTACCGCTCCGGCGGCCCCGGCCACGCGGCGGCGGCGTAGTCCCGCCGCACGAACTTCCCGGCCTCCTCCAGCAACACGGCCACGAACGGCTCGCCGGGCTTCAGTTCCCGGTTCGTCGCGGTGCAGGTGCGGCCCGGCGCGGCGATGTCGTAATCGATCATGGCCACCCATCGTATGCCGGCGCGGGCGGGAAAGACAACGCCGATCCGATCACTTCGCCCGCCGCTTCACCGCGTCGATCGCGACGCGGTACGGCGTCTCGCGGTGCCGGCGCTCGAACGCTTCGATGCGCTCCGGCAACCGGACGGCCCGGCCGGCGTCCGCCTCGGCGGCGAAACCGACGGCGGCCTCAATCTCCTTGCGGATCGCGGCGTAGCCCTCGCCGCGGTTCGGCGACGGCGGGGAACTCATCGCGCAGGCGGTCACGCGCCGCGCGACGAGCGACACGCCGTCCTTCACCTCGACGGTGCGGGTGAACTGCCGGGCGAGTCCGTCGGCGGTCGCGATCCAGAGGGAATCGGCGCGTCGCCAGTTCGTTTCGAGGCCGCCGGGGTCGGCCCACTTCGCGGACGTGCGCTCACCGACGAGTTCGACCACCTGCGCGCCGTCGCGCACGGCGGTCTGGGCGAGCTTCCAATTCCAATCGGGCAGGCCGGGGGAGGCGATGGTCCACGATCGTTCGTTCGGCTTCGGCGGTCGCGGGGCGAGGAAGCCGAGTTCGAGGGAGGCTGGCGCATCGGCGGCCAGGGGCGGGATCGGCTTGGTGGGCGTGCGGGCGTTCAGGGTGAAGGGCGGCGCGGTGGCGGGCGCGAGCAGGGCGGCGCGGCCCTGCGCGTCGACGCGGACGAGTTCGAGCCGGACCGCCGGCGGCGACTTCGCCGGATCGACGCCGGTGACGGCGGCGGCGGCGCCGGCGACGTTGGCGTCGATCTTCGGGCGCAGGAGCGTCATCACGGCGAGGTCGGCGGTGGATTCGTTCACGCCGAGAACGAAGACGCGGACTTCGAGCGCGAAGGCGCGCTTGTAGGGGAGGTCGACGCGCGTGCTCTCCTCGGCGACGTCGCCGGCGTAGACGATTTCGTCGCCGACGGCGAACGCCGACGCGGGCAGCGCCGGTTCGGCGCGGCCGGGCGCGAGCGTGGCGATCAGGAAGAGGGTCGCAACCATGGTCGTTCTCGGCGGGCGGCGCGCCCGCGGTTCCGAACGCGGCCTTATATCGCGGGGCGCGGGCCGTGCAACGGCGGAAAAGGGGACTGTCACCTTTTTTATCGGCCGATTTTCCATAAATCGCCCGATAGAAAAGGTGACAGTCCCCTTTTCCGGGTGTCCGGGATGGCCGCAAAAACTAGGATGACCGCCACCCCTCCCGGAGACGACCGTGACCCCCGGCACCATCCTCGCCCTCACCTTCGCGGGCCTCGTCGTCGGATTCTTCGCCTTCTTCTGGGGCACCGCCCTCTTCCTCCAAGGCTCGCTCTACAACAGCCCGGCCACCAAACTCCCGATCCGCGCCGCCATCGCCGCCTTCCTCGTCGGCGGGTTCCTCGCCTTCTGGACGATGGTCAACACCCGCGCCGAATCCAAGGACCGCTACGGCACCTTCTTCGAATTCAACCCGACGAGTTCGCACGAGTTCGCCGAGTTCACGGCCATCCGGCGGGACGCGAACAAGCAGGAGACGCCAGTACTTCACAAGAAGGCGAGCGGCAAGTTCGTCGAGGCGCAGGACGCGACGAAAGGGTTCCGCATGAACTCGGCCGACTTCATCGTGGTGGCGCTCGAGGTGAAGGACGGGGAGAAATCGACGCGCTTCGAGGCGGAGCTAGACGCGCGGGGGAACTACGCCGGCGGGTCGAACAAGGTGTTCAAGGAGAAGGACGGCCGGCGGTTCATCGAGTTCGGGCAATCGAACGTGCCGACGCCGATCTACGCGCCGAGCCGGGGGGCGCTGTTCGCGGCGCTGGGATTGAATGCGCTGGTGTTCGTGGTGTTCTTCGTGGCGCTCTGGCCGGTGCTGCGCTACACGATGGGGCACGCGATCGGCGGCGCGGCGGCGGCGGGGCTGTTCGTGATGCTGCTGGTCATGCCGCTGTTGTTCGAGAAGAACAAGCTGCCGGAGGCGGCGAAGGCCGCGCTGGCCGAGGCGAAGGGGTAAACGAGTTCGCTCTCGATCAGGCCAATCGATCGAATTCGCCGCGTACGATTCGCATCACTCGGTCGACCTCCGCGAGGAAACGCTCGCCGGCCGAGTGCGTTGGAGTCGATTCGATGCCGAGCCGACGGGCCAGCTTCTCGCACTCCTCCTTCGCGTCCGGCAGTTCGATCAGCGGACGGTCCGTCACGATCCGCAATCGGGCTTCCACCGAGCGCAGGAACGAATAACCCGCGTGGAGCGTCGTCACGGTGTCGCTCGAGACGAGTTTCGCGGCCCGCAGCGTGTCGAGGGCATCCCACACGTTCGGCGCGAGGATCTCCGGCCGTTCCCGGCCGTGTTGGAGTTGGAGCCACTGCACGAGAAACTCGACGTCGGTCAGACCGCCGCGGCTGCGCTTCACGTTGCGGGCGCCCGCCTTGGCTTCCAGTTTCGTGCGCATCGCGCGGATCTCGTTCGCCCACTCTGGCCGCCAGGTCGGGCCGAGGGCCGCGCGTCGGATGTCGGCTTCCAAGTCCTTCGCGAACGCCGCCTCGCCGCGCACGACGCGCGCCCGCATCATCGCTTGCCGCTCCCAGAGCTGGCAGCCGGCGTCGCCGAAGTAGCGGAGGAACTCCGCGAGCGGAAGCGCGAGGCTGCCGGACTTGCCCGTCGGGCGCAGCCGCAGGTCCACGGCATAGAGCCGGCCCATCGGGCCGGACTTCCCCAATCGCTGGATCGTCTTCTGCAGCAGCTCCGTGAAATAATGTTGATGCGAGGTCGTTTCGCTGGGATCGTCGCGCGCGGTCGCACCGTCGACGGCGTAGACGAGCATCAGGTCCAGGTCGCTGTGGTAGCTGATTTCGCGGCCGCCAAGCTTGCCCAGCCCGACGATCGCGTAGGGGCAATCCACCGGCGAACCGTACTTGTCGCGCAGCGGCGGTTCGACCAGATCGACGACGGCGTTCAACACCGTGTCGGCGAGGTCGCTGAGCGCGGCCGTCGTCTCGCGGATCGGCGTCTTGCCGAGCAGGTCGGCGACGCCGACGCGCAGCAATTCCTTGTCCTGGAAGCTGTGGAGGATCGGCTCCGGGTCGGTGGCGCCGCGGAGGAGTTCGATCAGTTCCGCGCCCAACTCGTTGGCGGTGCGCGGCCGGTTCAGCACGAGGCTGTCGAGCAGTTCGTCCACCATGCCGGGGTTGTTGACGAGCAGGCCGGAGAGGAACGGACTGCCGGCGCAGAGGTCGACGTAGAGCCGGAGCGTGGCGGGGTTGAAGCTGAAGAGTTCGTAGAGGACGGCCTTGGCGCCGAGCGAAGCGGTGACGCGTTCGAGGCTGTCGAGCGCGGCGTCGGGGTCGGGCGTCTCGGCGACGGCGCGGAGCAGGCGCGGCGCGATGCTGGCGAGGAAGTGCCGGCAGCGGCGGTGCGAGAGGAAGCGCACCGATTCGTGCGCGAGGCGCAGGAGGTTCGCGTACGCGCCGGGCACGTCGCGGAAGCCGTAGGGGCCGAGCACCTCGCGCTGCTTGGCCTCGTCCGGGTCGGGGTCGAGGATGAGGTCCGATTCGGGTTCGGCCTGGCCCTCCTCGCTCGCGAAGGTCTGGTGCAGCAGGTGGTCGAGGATGACGCGATCGCGGCCGGTCTTGTCGTGAAGGTCGTTGAGGAACAGGTCGAGCGGATCGACGAGCAGCGTCTTCGTCTGCAGCAGCGGCCCGGACGTCGTCTCGTCGAGGGGCGACCTTTTTTGAGCGGCGAGTGCG
>CAYVRB010000307.1:0-7273 GCA_964453375.1 uncultured Alcaligenaceae bacterium | reverse complement strand
TAAGTCCGCGCGGAACTCGCCGTAACCGCCCATACCCTCCCCGAATAAGTCCGCGAGGAACTTGCCGCGAACCGCGATGTAGGCGTCCTCGGTGGGCTCATCCTCGACCTTTAGTGGCCAAACGAGGTAGGTGCTTCGCGATAGCTCTACTTTCTCTTCAACCACAGGAAAAGCAATTCCGGCAACCGGGAACCCATTGATCCCCAAGTACAACGCAAACCCTTCCTGCTCGCCGGGGAATCCTGGCAGGTTTCTTGGCCTTTCCAGCGATGGTGCGCGGAGCTTCAGCGTGCCTACCACGCCTCCGTCATCAACTAGAGCAAAAGTGGTTCGCGCGACTTCTGACATCGGGGGAGATACCTCAATACGTCTCGAAGTTGGTCAGCGACCCCGCCGCCGCCGCCGAACAAGTAATTCTGTCGCCTACGAGCGACATATCACGGTTGAATCATAACCAGAGTGTTCCTTTTCGCAAGGATTTTCAATCCATTTCTGAGTTGCTGCTTCCGAGAAGCCGAATACTGGCACCGATCGGCGACATATCCCATACGGGCGCCGACCGGCGGCATATCCCGATATCCTTGCGGATCGCGTTCGTTGGCGACTGATTCGTTTCCATACTTGACTTTTGTCCACTCGTATCGAATTCTCCCGCAGACTTGACTTCCGGGGGATTTCCATGCTCGCCACCGCTCCTCAACTTCCCAACCGCATCGCGTCGCACTTCGCGCCGACGCCCAATCCCGTGATGGCGAAACCGGACGCCAAGGCGGCATGGAGCGAAGCCGTCTTCGCGGCGATGCTCTTTTATCAGTCGCAACTGACGCACCCGGATGAACGCGTCGCCGAACGCGCGGCGAAGGCGATCTTCGATCTCGAGAAGACCCGCCTCCGCCACGGGGGCGAACTCGCCGGCGCGACGGTCCCACGGTCGGAGCCGGAACCGCGATCGTCGATGGAACCGCTGCGGGAGTTGTCGCCGATCGGGAAACCATGCGGGGACGACGCGGAAGACGCCGTCGAAGAGGAAGTCGACGACGCGCCGGTGGCGTTCCGCGAGAAGGAACGGGCGGCGATCGAGGCGATGGTTCGCCATCCGCGCTACGCGCCGATGATCGAGGAGTTGCGAACGAAGCTGGTTTCGCAGGGCGTCGCGGAGGACGACGCGCGCCGACTGGCGACGGAGGCGTTCCGCCAGCATGTGGGCCAGGCGATCCTCGAACGCCGAAGCCGAGTCGCGACGCCCCGTGCCGGCTGACCCGGATGGCACGACCCGCCTTCGATTCGGATCGGATTCTCGGAGCGGGTCCAGGTCGGCACTCCGAAGGCGTCGGTTCATTCGATGGAGATACGCGAAGGCGATCTCCGAAGCATCGGCTACAATGCCGCCACTCCCCTTCGAGGCCGAGCCATGCCGACCACAAATCGCCGCACGTTCGTCGCCGCCGCCGCGCTCACGGCCGCGAGCTATTCCCGCGTCCTCGGCGCGAACGACACGATCCGCCTCGGCTTCATCGGCGTCGGCAACCGCGGCGACCAACTCCTCGACGCGTTCCTCGTCCACAAGGACTGCACCGTCGCGGCGCTGTGCGACGTGTACGCGCCGTATTTGCCGGCGGCGAACACGAAGGCGGGCGGCGAGGCGAAGACCTTCGACGACTACCGCAAACTGCTGGAGGACAAGAGCCTCGACGCGGCGGTGATCGCGACGCCGGACCACTGGCACGCGCTGCAATGCGTGGACGCTTGCAAGGCGGGGAAGGACGTGTACGTCGAGAAGCCGCTGGCGCTGACGATCGGCGAGGGGCGGCGGATGTGCCAGGTGGCAGCCGAGACGAAGCGCGTGACGCAGGTGGGCCTGCACCGCCGCAGCACGCCGTACGTCATGGAGGCGGTGAAGCTGATCCGCGAGGGGGCGATCGGCAAGGTGACGCTCGCGAAGAGCTACATGCACCGGAACGAATCGCCGATGGGCATCGGCAACCCGGCCGACGGCGACCCGCCCGCCGGCCTCGACTGGGACCGCTGGCTCGGCCCGGCGCCGAAGGCGGCCTACAACCGCAACAAGGCGCTCTACAAGTTCCGCTGGTTCTCGCACTATTCCGGCGGCCAGATCACGAACATGGGCACGCACTACCTGGACGTGATCCAATGGGCGCTCGGGCAGCCCGCGCCGAAGACGGTGGCGTGCCTCGGCGGCAAGTACGCCGTGACGGACAACCGCGACATCCCCGACACGCTCGAAGCGGTGTGGGAGTACGACGGCTGCCTCGCGACCTTCACGCAGGTGAACGCGAACGGCGCCGGCGCGAACCTGCGCGGGTGGAACCTCGAATTCCGCGGCACGCTCGGCACGCTGCTCGTCTCCGAAACGAGCCAGGGGTTCGAGATCGTTCCCGAGAACGTGCGGTTGGAGGAACTGCCGGCGCTCAGCCCGATCCATCGGGCGGAGAATTCCAAGCAGGGGAAGGCGACGAAGGCCGCCCGCGCGCCGCAGGTGGTGAAGGGGAATTCCGACACGGCGGCGCACGCCCGGAACTTCCTCGACTGCGTGAAGTCGCGCGCCGAGACGCACTGCCCGATCGAGACCGGCCACCGCTCGACGACGGCGACGCTCTTGGCGAAGCTCGCGCTCGAGCGCCGCCGCAGCCTCGACTGGGACGCGAAGGCCGAGCGCGTCGTGAACGATGAAGATGCGAACAAATTGCTGACGTATTCCTACCGCAAGCCGTGGACGCTGGGGTAGAATGGAGGGTTCGCCCACGCCCGCCCGGCTCGCATTGCGGTTGTCCGTACTTCCTCCGCCCGCTATGCGGCCGTTCGCCCGCCCCCCGCCCGCGGAGAATCCATGGAATGTGGAACCGCCAATCGCTCCACGAGTTGATCCACTCGAAACTGCAGGGCCACAAGTTCATCGTCGTCGCGAATCGGGAACCGTTCATCCACCAGTACAAGGACGACGCGATCGAAGTGGTGCGGCCCGCGAGCGGCATGGCCAGCGCGCTCGATCCGATCATGGACGCCAGCGAAGGCACCTGGATCGCGCACGGCAGCGGCGGGGCGGACCGCGACGTCGTCGACGAGTTCGACCGGATCCGCGTGCCGCCCGACGACCCGAAGTACACGCTGCGCCGCATCTGGCTGACGAAGGAGCAGGAGGCCGGCTTCTACGACGGGATGGCGAACGACGGCATCTACCCGCTCTGCCTCGTCACCTTCACGCCGCCGCACTTCCGCCCGACCGACTGGGAGCAGTACAAGGCGGTCAACCGCCTCTACGCCGACGCCGTGCTGCAGGAGGCCGGCGGCGACCCCGCGTTCGTCTTCATCCAGGACTACCACTTCGGCCTGCTGCCCCGGATGCTGAAGGAATCGAACCCCAAGCTGATCGTCGCGCAGTTCTGGCACATCCCATGGCCGAACAAGGAAGTCTTCCGCGTCTTCCCCTGGAAGGAAGAGCTGATCGACGGCCTGCTGGGCAACGACCTGCTCGGCTTCCACATCCGCTACCACTGCCAGAACTTCCTCGACACCATCGACCGGATGATCGAGGCGCGCGTCGACACCGAGCAGTTCAACATCGAGCGAGCCGGGCACACCACGCTCGTGCGGCCGTTCCCCATCGGCGTCGACTACGAGGAATTGACGACCGTCGCCGAGTCGCCGGCGGTGAAGGCCGCGATGGCCAAGTGGCGCAGGCGCATCGACCGGCGCGTCGAGTTCATCGGCGTCGGCATCGAACGCCTCGACTACACGAAAGGCATTCCGCAGCGGCTCCAGGCGCTCGACTACCTCTTCGAGCACTACCCGGAATACCGCCGCAAGCTGGCGTTCGTGCAGGTGGCCGTGCCCAGCCGGCTGCGCGTGCCGGCCTACCAGCGGCTCGCGCAGGAAGTCGACGCGCTCGTCGAGACGATCAACTTCCGCTGGCGGGACCGCGGCTGGGAACCGATCGTGTACGTGAAGGAATACCAGGGGCCGACCGACATGACGGCGCTGCACCGCCTCGGCCGCTTCTGCGTCATCAGCAGCCTGCACGACGGCATGAACCTCGTGGCGAAGGAATTCGTCGCCAGCCGGACCGACGACAACGGCGTTCTGATCCTCAGCCGGTTCACGGGCAGCGCCCGCGAGCTGCCGGAGGCGCTGCTCGTCAATCCGTTCGCCGTGCACGAGATCGCCGACGCGATGCACGGGGCGATGATGATGCCCGAAGCCGAGCGCCAGCGCCGGATGAAGAAACTCCGCGAACAGGTGGAGAAGTACAACGTCTACCGCTGGGGCGGGAAGGTGCTGTCCGAGTTGCTCAAATTCGAGTTCCAGGAATGACGGCGGAGTTGTTCGACCATCTCGACGCGGTCCTCGATCGAGTACGGTCCGCGCCGATGGTCTGGATCGGCGTCGACTTCGACGGCACGCTCGTGCCGCACGGGGCGGACCCCGGCGCGATCGCGCTCGACCCGGCGGTGAAGGAACTGCTGTGCGAACTGGGCACCCTTCCGCGGTGCCGCGTCGCCGTCGTCACGGGCCGCTCGCTGGCGGATATCCGCCGGCTCGTCTCGCTGAATGAGATCGCCTACGCCGGCAACCACGGATTGGAAATCCAGGCGAACGGATTGGATCATCGCGATGCGGCCGCCGTGCTGGCACGCGAGCCGCTCGAGCGCGCGGCCCTGCGGCTCGCGGACGAATTGCGTGGCGCCTCGGGCGTCACGGTGCAGGACAAGCGGCTGTCGCTCGCCGTCGATTATTACGCGGCGTCGGCCGAGATCCGTCGGATCGCGGTGGCCGCCGTCGACGCCGCGGTCGATGGCGTACCCGAACTCTTCGCTCGCCACGGCATCCACGGCAGCGAGGTCCGCCCCGCCGGCGCCGGCCACAAGGGCACCGCGGCGGTCCGCCTGCGCGAGCACCAGTGCGGCTCGGATGCGCTGCCGATCTTCCTCGGCGACGAACTCACCGACGAGGACGCCTTCGAGGCCTTGCCCGAGGGCGTCACCGTGTGCGTCGGCCCAGCGCGCCCGACCGCCGCGCGCTATCGCGTCGAGTCGCCCCGCGAGGTCGCCGCGTTCCTCCGCCGCCTCCGCGACGCGCTCGCGTCCTAACATAACGCCATGACCTTCACCCTCGTCCGCAAGCTGCTCCGCGACGTGCGCTGGCCGCTGCTCGTCGTGTCGCTGCTCCTGTTCTTCTTCTCGCTGCTCTGGGTGAAGATCGCCCAGCGCGTGACGACCGAGATCGCGCCGTTCTTCAACGGCCTCGCCGCCGTCAGCAAGATCAACCCGAAGCTCTTCGACGAAGTCATCTTCAAGGGACCGGGCAAGGTTTCGCAGTCGGTGCTCGGCGGGGCCGACGTGCAGTTCGAGAAGCCGACGGACTTCCTGGCGGTGGAACTGCTGCACCCGGTGGTGCTGATGCTGACGGGCATCTGGGCGATCGGCCGCGCGGGCGGTGCCGTGGCCGGGGAACTCGACCGCGGCACGATGGAGCTGCTGCTCTCGCAGCCGGTGCCGCGGAACCGGCTCATCTTCGCGCATCTGATTGTCGACGCGATCGTGATTCCGGCGATCTGCCTGAGCATCTACGCGGGCACGCGCGCCGGGTTGGCGATGGTCGGGCCGTTCACGGTCGATTATTCGATCCTGGAGAAGCTGCCGAAGATGCCGGGCGGCCTGGCGTTGCCGCGGGGGCCGGACGAACTGCCGGTGAACGCGGACGGTCAGCCGTGGGCGCTTCTGAACACGGCCGCGCTCATGTTCGCGCTCAGCGGGCTGACGATCGCGATCTCGTCGGCGAACCGGAACCGTTGGCGCGCCGTCGGCTTCGCGGTACTCGTGGCGATGACGATGTTCATCGTGAACGTGCTGGGCCAACTCTGGGACGCCGTCGCCCCGCTGCGCCCCGCGAGCGTCTTCTACTACTACACGCCGCAGCGGATCTGGCTGAAGAACGATTGGCTGGCGAACCTCGGCGATTCGTGGCCCGGCGCGCCCGGCGTGCCGCTCCTGGCCGTGCTGTTCGCCGTCGGCGCGCTCGGCTACCTCGCGGCGCTTCGCATCTTCACGCGCCGGGACCTGCCGGCGCCGCTGTGAACGAGGCGGCTCGCGGACCGGGGGAACTCGACATGGATCTGGAACTGCGGGACCACGTGGCCGTGATCGTCGGCGGGGCGAGCGGCATCGGGCTGGCGAGCGCGCAGGCGTTCGCGGCCGAAGGGGCGAAGGTCGCCGTGTGGGACCGCGACCCGGCTCCCGGGTTCGCTTCGATGGGAGTCGATGTCGTGGACGAGGCGGCGGTGAACGGCGCGATGGCGCGCACGCTCGCGGAATTCGGCCGCGTCGACCACCTCGTGCACGCGGCCGCGATCGGGTCGGGGAAGTTCGGCTTCCCGTTCACGAACTTGACGCCGGCGGACTGGCCGCGCGTCCTGCAGGTGAATGTGATGGGGATGACGCACGTGGCCCACGCCGTCGCCCCGCACCTGCGGGCGCGGAAGGCCGGGACGATGGTGTTCCTCGCCTCCGTGGCGGGGCAGATCGGTTCGCAGACCGATCCGCCGTACAGCGCGTCGAAGGCGGCGAACATCAACTTCGCCCAGTGCCTGGCGAAGGACCTCGCGCCGCACGGGGTGCGCGTGAACACGATCTGCCCGGGGATGGTGAAGACGCCGTTGAACCGCTCCGTGTGGCAGGCGTGGCACGACGCGGCGCCGCCGGAGGAGCGGCTGAGCTACGAGGCGTGGAGCGCGAACAAGATTCGGGCCGTGGTGCCGCTCGGGAAGTGGCAGATGCCCGAGGACATCGCGGACATGGCGGTGTTCCTGTCGAGCGCCCGCGCCGCGCACGTCACCGGCCAGACGATCAACGTCGACGGCGGCTTCGTGATGCACTGGTAGGCGCGGCGGACCTTGTCGAAATCCATGGAAGACCTGTCATGGTCCGACTGTCGGATGACGTCGGGATTCCTTGGCACATTTTCCACGCCGTCATTTTGGGTGGCGGAGTCACCAAGGTTTTGTATGCGAGCGGCGGGATCTCCGGAGATTCGCTTCGCTCAACGCCGGCGACGCGGGTCGAAAACGATTCTGACGGTTTCGAGCACCGGAGGTGCGTCCGATGTTTGCCAGGGGCGCCAGCCCCTGGTGGGCGAACCTCTCAACAAGCCCCGGCGGGGCGACGGAACCTCTGTCGCCCCGCCGGGGCTTGGCCCTTCGCGACCGGACCAGGGGCTTGCGCCCCTGGCAAACGTCGGCCGCCGCTCCGCGGCTTCCCCG
>CAYVRB010000306.1:0-7290 GCA_964453375.1 uncultured Alcaligenaceae bacterium | reverse complement strand
CGTCGTGGGACCGGCGGGGGGCGCCGGGGCCGGTCGCGGCGTCGGCTGCGGGCGCGGCGCGGGCGTCGCCGGCGGCGCCTGCGCCAGCGACTCGGGAGCGTCCTGCGCGATAAGATTCGCTGGTGCGAGCCACGCGACGAGCGCGCCGACGAGAATGCGAGTGCGCACGATCCGGCCTCCTTGCCGACGAACGGTTCCAATCTTCAAGATCGGTCGGCGGGGCAAGCCCGGTTGAGCGGGAATTCGGGGCGGAACGGGGAATTCGGCGATTACCGCGCGTGCGCCGTCTCGGCGTGGCGCGGGTCGGTCTTCAAGATGATCTCGTTGATGCCGGTCTGGTTGAACCCCTTGTATCCGTCGTCGCGCTGGAGGATCTCCAGGTGCGATCCGAGCGCGCCGTCGGTGCGGAACTTCACCGCCTGCTCGTTCGTGATGCGCCCGGCCTTCACGAGCGCCGCGATGCGCTTCTCGGCCACGGGCCAGACTTCGCCCTTCGTGAACGCCTGCCGGAGATACGCGAAGTCGGTGAACGGCTTCATCGAATCGACGCCGTGCGGCTTCAACTGGTCCCGCGCCGCGTCGAACGCGAACTGGCATTCGAGATGGTGCATCCCGGCCTGCAGGAACGCCTCGCCGTGCAGCGCGCACCACAGGCCGACGGTGCCGAGTTCCTTCCGATGCGGCAGCGGCTCGTGCGCGAAGTCCCCCGTCACCTCCTCCGGCGACAGGTCGACGTCCGCGAAGATCACGACGCCGACGTTCGGCTGTTCGAGAACCTGCGCCCCCCAGCCCGCCTCCTTGCCGGCGTAGAACCGCTCCCGGCACCGAAAGCCCATTTCTTCGAGGATCGCGATCATCGGCGCGAAGTTGTCCCGGCCGCTGCGGTAGGTGTGGTGGTCGTGGTTCGCCCAGCCGAGGCCGAGCGCGTCCTGCCGCGCCTTCTGGACGCGCGCCGCCCGGTTCCGCATCTGCCAGTACTCGCGTTCAGCCTGGAAGAAGAGATCGCAGGCGCGGTCCGCGCCGAGGTCGGCGATCGCGGCGCGGATGCGGCTTCGCGCCGCGGCGAAGCCGTCGATCTCGTCGGCGAAGTCCCGAGGCCGCAATCGGAACGCTTCGAGGTGGCGCAAGACCTTCTCCGCCGCGACCGGCGATCCGCCGTGGCGCTCGATCACCCAGCACTCGGCGTGGTGTTCCTTCGCCACGCGCGCCCGGCGCGTCGGCGCGAGCGGTTCGCCCTCGATCGCCGACTTCTCCGTCAGCCCCTGCGCGAGGAGGAAGTCGGCGACCGATTCGACCTTCACGAACAGCTTGCGATCCCCCTTCGGCACCAGCTCCACGTCCGGGAACATCCCGCCCGCGTGCGACCACGTTCCCGCACGCTCGGCGTAGCCGACCTCGCGCAGGCGGCGAACCGTTCCCTCGTCGTGCGGCAGCGCGAAGCGCGCGACCCAATCCAGCAGTCGCGTGCCCGTTTCGTGCAGCATCCGGTCGCGCAGGTGGCTGATGAACCCGTTGACTTCGAGGAAGCCGTCGAGCGCCTCGCGGACGAATCCCGCCGCCGCCGGCTGCGTGGTCCAGATCGTGTCAGCGCCCATTGTCGACCTCCGCTGCGAACTCTCGATTCCGCAATCTTCGTAGGTCGTTCGCGAGAAAATACTGGAACTATCTTCAATCGTTGCCGTCCAGCAGATTTTGAACGGTTTGCGGATCGACCTTCCATCCGAAACGGATATAGCCGGTCGCGGGCTTCCCATCGACCGAGAGCAGTTTTTCGGTCACTTCGTGCCGGACGTCGTTCTGCGCCATCAATTGCGAGACGCGGTCCATCATGCTCGCCGGCAGATGCAGGAACGCGGGGGTGCCGATGGCGGTCTGAACGGTCAGCGGTTTGCCGGTGATGGTGTTGGTCATGGCCTCGGGTTCCTTCCAACCGATCTAGGGATTATACTCGACGGCGATTTTCCATCCAAGAATCGAGACATCCCGACTGGATTCGGCGCGGTCCGTTCCGAACGATGCCGTAGTCCCTCCCGGAGAGCCTCCCATGACCGACCTCGTGCTCCTCGGGGCGGGGAAGATCGGCCGGATGATCGCCCGTTTCCTCGCCGACAGCGGGGACTACCGCGTGCGCCTCTGCGACGCCGACGTCGACGCCCTCGCGCGCGTGGCGCATCCGAAGATTGAAACGCGCCACCTCGACGCCGCGAACCCCCTCGCCCTCGCGGACGCCCTGTGCGGCCGGTCGATCGTCGTCTCCGCCCTCAGCTTCAAACTGAACCCAACCGTCGCCGAAGTCGCCGCCGACCTCGGCCTCAGCTACTTCGACCTCACCGAGGACGTCGAAACCACGCGCCGGGTGCGAACCGTCGCCGCGTCGGCGAAGCCCGGACAAATCTTCATGCCCCAGTGCGGACTCGCCCCCGGATTCATCACCATCCTCGCGGGCCACGTCCTCACCTGGTTCGACAAACTCGACACCGTCCACCTCCGCGTCGGCGCGCTGCCCCAGTTCCCCTCCAACCAGTTCAAGTACAACCTCACCTGGTCCACCGACGGCCTCATCAACGAATACTGCAACCCCTGCGAGGCGATCCGCGGCGGCCGACGCCTCGAACTCCTCCCCCTCGAAGGCCACGAACACTTCGACCTCGACGGCGTCGCCTACGAGGCCTTCAACACCTCCGGCGGACTCGGCACCCTCTGCGAAACGCTCGACGGCCGGGTCCGCGAACTCGACTACAAGACCGTCCGCTATCCCGGCCACCGCGAACTCGCCAAGTTCCTCGTGGACGAGCTCCGCCTCGGCGAGCGCCGCGAACTCCTCAAGGACATCCTCGAGAAGTCCGTGCCGATCACGTACCAGGACGTCGTCATCGTGTTCGTCACCGTCACCGGCTGGCGCAAGGGGCGTTTCGTGCAGAAGTCCGAGGCGCGAAAGATCTACATGTCCACGATCGGCGGCGAAATCTGGAGCGCGATCCAGATCACGACGGCGGCGTCGCTCTGCGCCGTGGTGGACCTGCACGTTGCCGGGCGGCTGCCGTCGTCCGGGTTCGTGAAGCAGGAACAGGTGGATTTCGAGTCGTTCGTGCAAAACCGATTCGGCCGGCACTACGAGTCGGTCGGCCCGCGCACCGGCGGCGACCGCGATCCGACCGAATGACCGTTCAAACGGACGGCGGGGCGCGGCGAATACCGGTATAATGGCCCCCATGCCCCTGTCCCCGTGGCTGACATTCCGCCAGGCGAAGGAATCGATCCGCAACGGCCGCCCCGAGGAGGCGCAGCGGATGCTCGCGCCCCTCGCGGCCGAAGGCTACCGCAAGGCGGGGCGCCTCCTGCGCGACGTGGCCGCCACCTACGTGGCGCGCGGCGAGAAATCCCACCGCGCCGACAACCCCGAGGCCGCCTGGAAGGATCTTCTCGCCGCCGAGGCGCTCAACACCGGCGACGCCCGCGTCGGCACGCTGCGCACCGCATTGACGCGCATCGGCGTGGCCGAATGCGCCGCCGCCCTCGAAGCCGGCCGACCGATGCACGTCTTGTCGGTCCTCGGCCGCCTCAAGGAACGCCACGTCCAACGCCCCGACCTCGAAGCGATGGAAATCCTCGCCCAGGATTGGGTGATGTCCATCGAAATGGCGGACCGCGGCGACTTCCTGCTCGCGCAATCGACGATCGACCGGCTGCGAGTCCGACTCGTGATGGCGCCGACCACCGGCCTCGACGCCTTCGCCCGCCAACTCGGCGAGCGCCACGAACGCTTCCGCGCCGCCATCGCGGCGCTCTCCGAGGCGGCCGAGGCGCACAAGTGGGCCGACGCCGCCAAGTGGGCCGGCGAGGCGATCGCCGTCGCCCCGAACCACCGCGAAGCACGGCTGATCCAACTGCGCGCCTGGGAATCGCTCCGGCCGAACACCGGAACCTACCACCCCAATCCGGTCGAGGTCGCCACGCTCGCCGCCGTCGGCGCGGCGGCGGCGCCCGTGGTGCCGCACTACGCTCCGGCCGCGCGCCCCTCCAGCCACGCCGGCCTGCCCAAGCGCTTCCTCCTCTGGATCGACGGCGTCGGCGGCTACCTCGTCTGCCTTTCCAGCCGCGTCACCTTCGGCCAGGCCACCGCCGACGCCCCCATCGACGTGCCCCTCTTCGCCGACGTCTCCCGCATGCACGCCGAACTCGCCCGCGACGGCGAAGGCTACGTCGTCGAATCCAATCGGGGGCTCCACGTCAACGGCGCCCCGAACGAACGCTCGCTCCTCAAGTGCGGCGACCGCGTCACTCTCGGCGCCTCCTGCCAGTTCCTCTTCCGCCAACCGGTCGGCATCAGCCCCTCCGCCCGCCTCGAACTCGTCAGCGGCCACCGCCTCCCGCTCGCCGTCGATGGCGTCCTCCTCATGGCGGACAACCTCATCCTCGGCCCCGGCAGCCAGACCCACATCACGCTCCCGTGGGCGACCGCCAACGTCATCCTCTACCGCTCCAAGGACGGCCTCGGCGTGAAGTTCGCCGGCCCCTTCACCGTCGATAACAGCCCCTGCCGCGAACGCGCCAACCTCACGCTGCCGGCGTCCATCTCCGCCGACTCGTTCTCCTTCACGATCGAACCGGTCGGCTCGCGGCTCTAGCGAAAACGATCCGGGGAATTTCGGGCACCTCAAGCCGCCATTCGGCCGTTGATTCCGGATCGCGGCAAACTTTATCGATTCCGCCGGCCCTGACGGGAAATCCCTCCCGGATGCGCTCGAGCGGGATAGGGCGCGGGACCATCGTTCGCCGATCTTCCGATAGCCCGCGCGGCTCGCCGCGCCGTCCGGGAGTCGGCCATGTCCGCGTAATCCGTGCGCCCTCGCCCCGCGATCTTCCGGGCGCTCGGCGCGGCCGACCCGCCGCCCGTCGTCGACGACGACGGCGAACGCTTCCAGCGCGACGAAATCTACAAGCACGACTCCTGGGCCGCCACCGCGCTCTACTCGAACGGCCGTCGGCGGATCGTCTGCAAATTCAATCGGGCTCAACCGGTGGGCTAGTTCGCGACCGAATGGATCGGCCGCCGGCTCGCCGCGCGCGAACGCGCCGCCCTCGAACGCCTCGCGGACCTCCCGAACGTGCCGGACTCGCTCGGCGACGTGCGCGTCGACGGGCGCGTCTGGCGGACGGCGTTGGCGCGCGACTACGTGGCCGGCCACCCGCTGGGGAAGAACGAAGCGGTCGGGCCGAGGTTCTTTCCGCTCCTCGAAACCCTGCTCGCGACGATGCACGCGCGCGGCCTCGCGTACGTCGACCTGCACAAACGCGAGAACATCATCGTCGGCAACGACGGCAAACCGCACCTGATCGATTTTCATATCGGATTCGACGCCGCCGCGCCCTGCGTCCGGCATTGGCCCGGCCTCGACGGCCTCTTCGCGATCCTGTGCCGGTCCGACCTCTACCACCTCGCGAAGCACGTCGCCAAGCACGACCCCGCGCGCGGCGCCGAGGCGAAACGATCGATCGAACGGAACCGTCCGTGGTGGATCCGCGTGCATCGCGTCGTCGCGGTGCCGCTGCGCGAGGCGCGCCGGCGCCTGCTGAAGGGGATCGGCGTGCGCGGCGTCGGCGGCCGCGTCGAGTCCGAACTGTTCGTCGAGGACGGCCTGCGGGATCGTCCGCAACGCAAAGCCGCGTGAGAAGCGCCGGTCGCATCATCGAAAATCGACTCGACCGGTTGACGACGGCGTTAATTTAGGATAACAATATCTTAAATTACCCCGCCGAGTTGCCTCCATGTCCACTCGCTTTCCATTCGCGATCCTGCTGGCGTTCCTCGGAGCGACGGCGCACGCCGCGGACCTCGATCGGCCGCCGATCCAGTACGCCACGGCACCTGAGAAGAACGTCGTCGCTTCCCTCCGCGAATCGATCCGGTCCGGCAAACTCCCCGCGCACGACGCCGAGTTCGGCCATCTCCAGGCGGTCTTGAAGGCGCTCGACGTGCCCGTCTCGTCGCAGACGCTGGTCTTCTCGCGCACGAGCCTCCAGCGCTCGCGCATCGGGCCGAAGACGCCGCGGGCGATCTACTTCAACGACGACGTATCCGTCGGCTTCTGCCGCCACGGCGACGTGCTCGAACTCGCCGCCGCCGATCCGAACCTCGGCACAGTCTTCTACACGATGGACCAGGACCCGAAGAAGAAAGGCGCGATCACCCGCCAGACCGAGAACTGCCTGATCTGCCACGGGTCGTCCGGCAATCAGGGGTTCCCCGGCCACTTGATCCGTTCGGTGTCGCCCGGTCGCAGCGGTGATCCGGTGCTGTCGCTGGGGACGAAGCGCGTGGACCATTCGACGCCGTTCGAGGATCGCTGGGGCGGCTGGTTCGTGACCGGGACGAGCGGCAAGCAGGACCACCAGGGGAACCAGATGGTCGGCGGCTGGCCGGGGTTGGACGCGAAGGCGCCGAACGCGAACGTCGTCGATCTGAAGCCGTATTTCACCGTGGCGAACTACCTCTCGCCGCACAGCGATCTCGTGGCGCTGATGGTGCTCGAGCATCAGTGCGAGGCCCACAACCGGATCGCGCGGGCGAACCTGCTGACGCGCCTGGCGCTGCACGAGCAGGACGAACTGAACAAGGCCTTGAAGGAGCCGGCCGGCACGCGCAGCGACGGGATCACGCGGCGCATCCACTGGGCATGCGAGCCGCTGGTGCAATACCTGCTGTTCCACGACGAGGCGAAGCTGACGGAACCGGTGGCGGGCACGTCCGGCTTCGCGAAGGAGTTCGCCGCGCGCGGCCCGTTCGACGCGACGAAGCGCTCCCTGCGCGAGTTCGACCTGAAGACGCGGATGTTCCGATACCCGCTCAGCTACACGATCTACACGAAGCTGTTCGACGGCCTGCACCCGGAGGCGAAGGCGCGCGTCTACCTGCGGCTGTGGGAAGTGTTGAGTGGAAAGGACGAGTCGAAGGAGTTCGCGCACCTGACCGCCGCGGATCGGACGGCGATCCGCGAAATCCTGCACGCGACCAAGCCGGGCCTGCCGGAGTATTGGAAGCCGTGAGGCGGTTGCATCCCCCGTGCGATCGCCGCGTTCGGCCGTTCCCGCGATCCGCTTTGGTCCGTGATGTTCAAATTTGATCGAGCTGAGAACTCACGTGCTGTGCCAAGGTGTTCAATCTTCCGACTCGTAGCGCTTCGACGTACTCTTCGGGCGACTTCGGGGGTCGCGTGAGACTCGCACGGTGTAAGGCAGGGTTCACGCGCATTAATCGCTTGTAAATCCCGCGAGGACCGCTTGCAGGTA
>CAYVRB010000305.1:0-7317 GCA_964453375.1 uncultured Alcaligenaceae bacterium | reverse complement strand
CAGCGGCGCCATCGTGGACGCTCCGGCGGGGTTGGCCGGCGTCGGAGCGGCGGGCGCCGCACCGGGAACCTGACCCGCGCGCGGCGTCGTCCCGGACGCGGGCACCGGCAGGGCCGACTGCGCGTCGGCGTTGGCGAACCAGCCGGCGCCGCCGCCGATGGCCAGGCCGCCGGCGACCATCACGGCCGCCGCCAACAGCTTCACTTTGGAGATCGTCATCTCGGTGACTCCTTGCGTGAGTTCGAGCAGCGTCGCCGGAATCGAGCCGGCGTTCGCCGCGAAGTTCGTGACGGATGCGACGAGCGGAGCGGGCACTGCGGCCTGCCCCGTGGTGGTTCCCAATCCGAGCGCGCCGAGCGCCGCCGCCGGCGCGAGGCCGCGCTGGGTCAGGCGGTCGAGCAACCGTTGCTTGGCTTTCGAGAGCCGGCCCGTGAGCGTACCGGGCTTCCAGCCGAGCCGGGCGATCGCGTCCGGTTGGCGCACCCCTTCGAGGCAGCAGACGACGAACGCCGTGCGCTCCCCGTCGGGCAGCTTGGCGACCTCCTCGTGGACGGCCGCGAGCAGTTCGTCCCATCGGCTGTCGGCGACGGGCGAACTCGCCTCGCCGAGGGCGACCTTCTGCTCGCGGTTCGTCCGCCGCGCGGCCGACCGCTTGAGCTTGTTCGCCACCCGCACGGCGACCCCGTGCAGCCACGCCCCGAGCGCCTCCGGCTTGCGCACCGACTTCGGACCGCGGGCGAGCGCCAGGAACGTCGCCTGGAAGGCGTCGTCCGCGTCGGCGGCGTTCGCCAGCAGGTTCCGGCAGACGGACCAGACCATCGGTCCGTGCCGTTTGACGAGGAGCGCGAACGCCTCGTCGTCGCGGGTGGCCGCGAATCGGGACAGCAGCTCCGTATCGCCCGCGGCTTCCGCCGCGACCGCCGTGAACTGCCGGCAGATCGTCGTGAATCGCGACCGCAAGCTCCGCCTCCGGTTTCCGTTCGACATGACAGAGTGCCCGCGAAGGGGAGATTCCTACGGGAAAAAATGGAGTGGGAAGCCGAGCCGCGTAATAGTCGGGGTGGAGGTCGTGAATTGGAGTGCGTCGGCTGGACGCCGCTTTGGTCCTTTCGGACTTCTCCAATCGCAGCCCGCCATGCGATTTGAAGAGGCGGAATCGCGTGAGTCCCAAAAGACCAAAGCGGCGTCGAGCCGCCGCACTCCAAATAGCATTCCCAGCGAACGGCGTCAACCTGCCGGTCATGGACATTGCGAACCACCGGCACGCTGACGCCGTGCCGTTCGCCAAGAGAGCCGAGCGGCGTGAGCGGCCGGGTGGTGCCTCGGCGATTCACCCGGCCGCTCACCTCGACGCCCATGCCATTCGCGTTCAGCCGGCGAGCACGGCCCCAAGGAAGAATAGTAACACGTGCAGCAACGCGCTCGGCACGAGAATGAATGCGACCACGAACTTCATCGTCTTCGGCCAGCCGGGTCGACACGGCGCGGCCAACGATGCCAACGCCAGGCCAAGAAGCAACACGATCAATCCGCGATACGGTTGCGTGTGGCGGTTGACGAACGCGCCCCGATCCAACGCGTCCCACACGTCCGGTGCCGGCCCATACCGTTGCATTAGCCGATCCGAATATTCCTGAACGAGAACGAACATCAGCCACGCGGCGCCGAGCAATGCCAGCGTCACGAACGGCCAACCGAACCGGTTGCGCGGGATCTCGGAGCCCTCACGCAGTTCCGCTTCATTGGCCATCCTGTGCCCTCCGCCGCCGGCTCCGACAGCACCCATCATAACGCGAGTGTCCCAGCGGACGAAAGCCTTATCGAGTCGCGGGAATCCCTGTGGACAGGCCGGCAAGCCGAACCAAAAGAACGGCCGAAAGCTCGGTCGGTTCGCTCGACGGATCGTCTGGGGAAGCAAGATGGTATCCCCCGCTTCGATCTTGCGGCCCGGCGCGGCATCGGGATAATCAACGGGAACGGATTTCCCACCCCACGGCCCTTCGCCATGAAGTACCTGCTGCCGCTCTGCCTCCTCGCCGCGCCCCTCGCCGCCGCCGAACCGGACGTCGATCGCAAGCTGCTCAAGCCCGGACTCATCGCCGGCTACACGCAGTACCCCGAACGGCCGACGACCACCACGACCTACCGCCTGGAGCCGACCGTCGTGCTGTACGTGCCGAAGGGCGAAGGCGCCACGACCAAGGGCACCACCGCGAACGCGAGCTGGCGCGGGTACCTCCAGATCGTCACGGCCGGGAAGTATCGCTTCACGGCGCTCGCGCAGGGCGGCGCCGCCGAGGTCGTGCTGCTGCGCGGCGGTGCCATCGTGCGCGCGCTCGAAGGGTCGCACGAAGCCTTCAAGAGCGCCGACCTTGCCACGAAGGGCGTCGAGGCCGCCGGGGCGGACGTGGACCTGGAGCCGGGCGTGTACCGGTTCACCGCGCGCTTCAACGCTCGCGGCGGGAATCCGACGGCGAGCCGGTTCGAGCTGCACTGGCAAGGCCCCGGCTTCCGCCGCGAGCCGATCCCGAATTTCTTCTTCGGCCACCTGCCCGCCGATCGCGCCGACACGGTGGACAAGCACCTGCTAGGCACCCACGGCCGGTATCTCTTCGAGGAACTCGGCTGCAAGAACTGCCACGCGTCGAAGGTGGACACGTTCGTCGAACGGACCGGGCCGGACCTGAGCGACGTCGGCCGGCGCGTCTTCCCCGGTTGGCTGGACGCATGGCTGGCGGACCCGGCGAAGCTGCGGCCGCACACGACGATGCCGAAGCTGTTCGCGGACGACGAACGGGGCAAGGCCGAACGCTACGCCGTCGGGCAATATCTCACATCGCTCGGCGGCCCCCTGCGCGAGCCGAAGGTGCCGACGATCTCGAACGAATGGTCGAAGAGCCTGGCGAACGGCGCGAAGTTGTTCACGACGACCGGCTGCGCCGCGTGCCACGGGAAGCAACTGGCGGCGACGGCGAAGAAGAGCGAGGACGACGACGACAAGCCCGTCGCGTTCGAGCCGGGTTCGAGCCTGTTCGGCTACGGCACTTCCACCGGCGCGCAGGCGCTGTACGCCCTCGGCGGCCTCGGCAGCAAGACCACGCCGGAGCAACTGCAACGCTACCTGCTCGATCCGCTGAAGCTGAACCCGCACGGCCGCATGCCGAACATGCAACTGACGAACGAGGAGGCGCGCGACCTCGCCCGGCACCTCTATCGCGCGACCGACGACAAGGTCGAACGCGACGCGCCGAAGGAGCCGGTGCTGAAACCGGCCGACTTCGATGCGAAGTCGTGGAAGGACCTCGGCCAGCGGCTCGTGACCTCGAAGGGCTGTGTGAACTGCCACGCAGTGGCGCCGGGCGGCCAGAAGCTGCCGGCGCGCGAAGCGGTCTCGCTGGACTATAAGCCCGGCGACAAGCGGATCCGCGGCAACTTCGGATGCCTCTCCGCGACGCCGAGCGTCGAGAAGACCCCGGTCTACGCACTCGATGCGGAGCAATCGAAGGCGCTGAAGGCGTTCGTCGGATACGGCCTGATGGCCGGCGCGCCGTCGTCGATCGACTTGGCGCGCTCGGCGCTCAAGCGCTTCAACTGCCTCAACTGCCACGTCCGCGACGGCGAGGGCGGCATCGGTACGGAGTTGGCCGATCAGATGAAGAAACTGGAGAACGCCGAGAACGCGGACGACGTGGCCCCGCCCCGCCTGACCGGCGTCGGGCACAAGGCGAAGACGAGTTGGTTGAACGCCGTGCTCGTGAACGGCGCCCGCGCGCGGCCGTGGATGAGCCTGCGGATGCCGCAGTACGGTGCGGCCAACGTCGGCCACTTGCCGACGGCGTTCGCGTACCTCGAAGCGACCTTGCCCGACGATTCCACGAAGCCCGTGACCTACGCCGCCGCGAGCCTCGACGCCGGCCGCAAGCTCAGCGGCTCCGAAGGCCTCGGCTGCATCAAGTGCCACGACATCAGCGGGCACGTCGGCGGCGGCACGCGCGGGCCGGACCTCGCCCGCACCGCAGAACGCCTCCGCCACGACTGGTACGAACGCTGGATGCACAACCCGCAGCGGCTCGCGCCCGGCACCAAGATGCCCCAGAACTTCAACAACGGAAAGTCCGCCTTCGCGAACCTCCTCAACGGCGACGCCGACCCGCAGATCGAAGCCATCTGGGCGTACCTCTCGCTCGGCCCCGGCCTGCCTCTGCCCGCCGGGATGGAACCGCCCAAGGGCCTGATCCTCAAGGGCGCCGAACGGCCGGAGATCCTCCGCACCTTCATGCCCGACGGCGCGGGGACGAAGGCGATCGCCGTCGGCTTCGCCGGCAGTTCGTTCGTCTTCGACGCCGCCGCCTGCCGCGTCGCCTACGCCTGGGAAGGAAACTTCGTCGACGCCTCGCCGGTTTGGAACAACCGCGGCGGCGCGCCGGCCAAGCTGCTCGGGCCGAAGTTCCACGCGCCCCCGGCCGGGCAACCCTGGGGCGTCACCGGCAGCCGCACGCCGCCCGACTTCGCGAAGCGCGCGAAGGATCCGGCCTTCGGCGCGCCGCTGCCGAACGAGCAGATTTATCAGGGGCCGCGCTACGCGCGCTTCGAGGGCTACGCGCTCGACGACGCCGGCGTGCCCACCTTCCGCTACCGCGTGTCCGACCCGGACGAGAAGGGCGAACTCGCGATCCGCGAGACGGTCGCGCCCGCGAAGGGAACCGTCGCGACGGGGTTGAATCGCTCCTTCGCGATCGAACAACCGGCGACGCGCACCGCCTGGCTGCTCGCCGGCGAAACCGCCGGCACGCCCCGCGCCTTCGGCCCGAGCGGCACGCGCCTCGACCTCAACCTCAAGGACGACGCGCCCGAACTGCCCGCCGTCGGCGCGAAGCTCGTGTTGCCCGACGGCGGCCGCGCGACCGTGCTCGTCGTCGGCACCGCCCCGAGCGGCGCCGTCTGGCGGCTCGTCCCGAAGCCCGGCGGCGGTTGGAGCGCGATCCTCCGCCTGCCCGAACCGAAGGACACCGCGAAGGCCGAAGTCACCTTCACCGCCTGGTCCGCCCCGAAGGACGACGACGCGATCATCGCCGCGATCGGGAAGTAGCCGGGGCGATTCGTTTCGTGCTATCATTTGATCGACGCGGAGCAGCGATTCGTGCGTGCCATCCTTCCCAACGACCGGCCGTGGATACCGCCCGAACTCGCCGACGGCGAAGGCCTCGTCGGCGTCGGCGGCGACCTGAGCGCGTCCACGCTGCTCAAGGCCTACACCGACGGCGTCTTCCCCTGGTTCAACGACGACGACCCGATCCTCTGGTGGTCGCCCGATCCCCGCGCGGTGATCGAATACGAAACGCTCCACGTGCCCCGCAGCCTCGCTCGCACGATGCGCAAGGGGCTGTTCCACATCACCATCGACCACTGCTTCGAGCGCGTGATGCGCGAGTGCGGCGTCGGCCGCCCGGAAGGCACCTGGATCACGCCGCGGATGATCGACGCCTACCGGCACCTGCACCGCCTCGGCCACGCGCACAGCCTCGAAGTCTGGAAGGGCGACGAACTGGCCGGCGGCATCTACGGCGTCGCCATCGGCGCCTTCTTCGCCGGCGAGTCGATGTTCCACCGCGTCAGCGACGGGTCCAAGGTCGCCCTCGTCGCGCTCATGGCGCACCTGCGGGCGCGCGGCTACGAACTGGTCGACGTGCAGATGACCACCGAACACACGAAGAAACTGGGCGCGATCGAGATCCCGCGCACGCGCTACCTGCGCCGCCTGCGCCAGGCCGTCGGCAAATCCCACGTCCGCTTCGCCCGGTACGAATGACGCGGGCCGGGGTCGCCCCCGGCCCGCGCGACGAATTCCACTCGCATCAGTTGTCGCGGCGCATCGGGCGCGGTTGCTGCAACTTCGTGAGATCGAACTTCTCGCCGATCATCTCCTTCCATTGCTTCCGCTGGTTCGCCGTCAGCAATTCCACGGCCTTGTCCATCGCCTCCTCGTTGAGCGCGGCCATCTTGCGGAAGGCGTCCTGGCCGCCTCCGCCCGCGCCGGGCTGGAACAGTTCCCGCATGTCCTTGCGCATCTCCTCGTTGATCGTCTTGATCTTGTCCTTCTGGTCGTCGGAGAGATTCAGCTCCACGACGACTTTCTCGTTGGTGAACGCTCCCAGCGCCATCCGTTGGCGGTCGATCTGGTCGAGCCGCTTGGTCTGGTCGGCCGAGAGGCCCTTCATCAACTCCTTGCGGTCCTCGATCGTCTTGATCTGCGCCTTCAGGCGGGCGATCTGGTCGTCGTCGTCCTGGCCGAGGGTCGCGAGCTTCTGCATCGCGGCCCGTTGGGCCTCCTCGAACTTCGCGAACTTCTCCTTCAGTTCGTCGGAGATTTTCAATTCGTCCTGGAGCGCCTTGTTCGTGAGCAACGTGGTCTTGAGGCTTGGCTGGCCGAAGCCGCCGCCGCCGATCATTCCGAAGCCGCCGAACCCGCCGAAGCCGCCGCCGCCCGGCCGGGGCGGTTGCTGGGCCGACGCGCCGAGGCCGAGCGCGAGAACGAGCATCATCGATGCGAGCAGACGCGATGTGATTCGCATGGGAGAACTCCCGGATATGGAACGGACGGGACAGCCCCGCCCGCATGGAGTGGATGGTATCCCGCGCACGGTCGAATTGACAGGCCACACCATGAGAAATGGATGAACGTTACGATTTCTCGTCGCGAGGCTCGTCCGGGGGCGGCTCGCCGATCTTCGCCCCGCGCTTGATCGCGATCTGACGCAACAAATATTCGATCTGTCCGTTCAAACTCCGCAGCTCCTCTTCGGCCATCCGTTGGACGGCCGCGAGCACCTTGTCGTCGATCCGCAGGAGGAAGGCTTTCTTGGCCATAGTTCAGGGGTCAGGGGACAGGAGACAGGAGTCAGGAGTCACGGGACAGGAATCAGAGGAGGGAGGTCAGGAAGGAGCTACAGGGACGATCTCTCCGAAAGCTGAAACTGACCCCTGACCCCTGACCCCTGACTCCTGATCCCTGACTCCTGTATTCAGTTGTGGAGAGTGCCCGTATTCAGAACCGGCTGCGGGACGGAGTGGCTGCACAGCACGACGAGCAGGTTGCTCACCATCGCGGCCTTGCGCTCGGGGTCGAGGTCGACGATCCCCTTGTCCTTGAGCATCTCGAGGGCGTGCTCGACCATGCCGACGGCGCCTTCGACGATCTTGGAGCGGGCCGCGATCACGGCTCCGGCCTGTTGGCGCTGGAGCATCGCAGCGGCGATCTCCGGGGCGTAGGCCAGGTAGCTGATGCGGGCCTCCTGCACCTCGACGCCGGCGCGGTGC
>CAYVRB010000304.1:1040-7329 GCA_964453375.1 uncultured Alcaligenaceae bacterium | reverse complement strand
GTGATCGTCACCGACGGCCGCGAGAACGCCAGCGAACGCAGCCTCGACGACCTCGCCGCCGAGTGCGCGCGACTGAAGATCCCGATCCACGTCTACGGCGTCGGCAGTTCCTTCTTCGGCCAGCTCCGCATCCGCGAGGCCGTTGTCAACGAAACGCTCTTCGTCGACGACACCGTCAGCGTTCCCGTCCGCTACCGGATGCGCGGGTTCAAGGACGGCGTCGTCGAGATGGTGCTCAAGCTCAACGGCCAGGAGGTCGCGCGCAAGACCGTCGACGCGAAGGAAGGGGACGACCTGAAGGAAGTCCTCTCGTTCGTCCCCCAGCAGAAGGACGCCCTCTCCGGCAAGCAGGAAATCACGACGACCGTGCGCGTCATCTCCGGCCTCGAAACCGTCACCGACGAGATCGCGAAATCGGTCCGCATCGTCGACCGCAAGGTGAAGGTGCTCGTCGTCGATTCGATCCCGCGATGGGATTTCAAGTTCCTCCAGCGCTCGCTTCTGCGCGACCGGCGCGTCGTCGCGAGCTTCTACCTGACCGACGGCGACTCGCGGGCGATGAAGTCCGGCGAGCCGTTCCTGCCGCAGTTCCCCGCCACGCGGCCCGAACTGTTCGACTACGACCTCTTGATCCTCGGCGACGTGCCGGCGTCGTTCTTCAGCCCCGATCAACAAGTGATGATCCGGGAGTTCGTCGCCGAAGGCGGCGGCTTCCTCCAGATCGCCGGGCGGAACCACGGCCCGGCGAGCTACGTCGGCACGCCGCTCGCCGACGTGCTGCCCGTCGAGATCGAAGCGCAGAAGTTCGCCATCGACACGGGGACGCGACCCGTGTCCTACCGGCCGGACCTCACACCGTCGGGCGTACGCTCCGCCGTGCTCTCGCTGGACGACGACCCCGTCGAGAACCTGAAAGTGTGGAAGGAACTGCCGGAGTTCTACTGGCACTACCCGGTGACGAAGCTGAAGCCGGCGGCCGAAGCGTACCTGACGCACCCGAAGGACCGCACGACGGACGACAAGCCGATGCCGATCTACGCCGCCCATTACTACGGCAAGGGATACAGCGTCTGGGTCGGCTTCGACGAGACATGGCGCTGGCGGTTCAACGCCGCCGACAAGTACTTCTCCCGGTTCTGGAGCCAGGGCGTGTACGTCGCCGGCGTGCCGCGGACGGTTGGCACCAAGCTCACGCAACTCTCGCTGGATACGTCCGACCCGCAACTCGGGAAGACCGGCCAGATCTACGCGCGGCTTTACAACCCGGACTTGCGCCCAATCGCCGCCGAACGGCTGGAGGCGCGGCTCGAACGGCTCGACGCCGCCGTCGACGACCGCGAGCGCAGCCTGCCGATCGAACTCAAGGCGCTGCCCGGCGTGCCCGGCGAATTCATCGCGACGATCCCGTTCAACCGCCTCGGCCGCTTCGCGCTCCGGGTGGACAACGGCAGCGATCCGGCTTCGCTCGAATACCGCGTGGCCCTGCCGCCCGACCACGAGCAGGCCGCCGGCGGGCTGGCCGAGGAATCGCTCCGCAAGCTCGCCGAGGCGACCGGCGGCACGTTCCACCGCGAGGAGGATCTGCACCAGCTCGCCGCGAGCGTGAAGCCTAAGACGGCGCCGTTCTCGCGCCGCGACGAGACGCTGCTCTGGAACAAGTGGGCGATGCTCTTGGTGATCGGATTGTTCACCGCCGAATGGATCGTCCGGAAATTCAACAGCCTGAGCTAAGCCGACCATGGATGAACTGATCCACCAACTGAAGCGCTGGCAGGGCCGCGAGCGGTTTTTCCGGTTCGCGTGGGGCCTCGCGCGCTGGTCGGCCGTCGTGCTCGGCGGGCTGGCGACGTGTTGCCTCGTCGATTGGATGATCGACCGCTACCGCGACACGCCGATGCTCCTGCGCATCCTCATGACATTCGGCCAACTGGCGCTGTATTCGGCGACGGCCGTCTGGTTCCTCTACCGCCTGCGCACGCCGACGATCGATGTGTTGGCGGGGAAGGCCGAGAGCGCCTTCCCCGAATTCGACCACCGGATCGTAACGGCGCTCCAGCTCAATCGGCCGACGGCGAAGACGCAGGGGATGTCCCCGCAGCTCATCGGCGACGTGACGCGCGAAGCGGTCGCCCTCGCCGCCCGGCACGACCTCGCGAAGCTCGCCGAGACCGACCGCCTCCGCCGCGCGGCGATCGTGCTGGCGCCCCTCGCGCTCGTCGCGCTCGCGATCTTCGCCTTCAACCCCAAGCTCGTCCTCGCGCTCGTCGCCCGCCAATGCCTGCTCCCCGCGGACATCCCGCGTTCGGTCGCCCTCGTCCCGGACACCGCCAAGCTCTGGCCGAGCGGCGACCCCGTGCGGCTCACCTTCCGCGTCAGCGGCAAGTTCACCGAGTCGTCCGTCGGCGTCGCCACCGTCGAACCCGAAGGCCTGCCCGCCGAAACCTACGACTTGAAATTCGTCGAACGGATCGACGACGGCACGGCGCGCTTCGCGGCCGACTATCCGCCGTCGAGCGTGCCGTTCGCGTTCCGCGCCCGCCTGCACGACGGCCGCACGCGCGTGCCCGGCGAAGTCCGCTTCGAGCCGCGCCCGGTCGTCAAGACGGTCAGCGCCTGGCTGCGATTGCCAACCTACGTCGACCCCGACGGCCAACGCGTCTACGAACGCTTCCAGCCCGAGGGCGAAGTGACCGCCCTGCCCGGCTGCGGCCTGCGCGTCGCGATCGAAGCGTCGAAGCCACTGAAGTCCGCCAGCCTCGTCCTGCTCCAGCGCACCGCCGCCGGCGTCGAGGAACCGCTCGGCGAACCGACCGCGATGGCGCTCGACGCCGACCGCACCGCCGCGTACGCTGTCGCCGCGATCCCGGCCAAGGCCGTCGGTTATCGCGTCCTCGTGGTCGACGACAACGACTTCGCGAACCTCAACCCGCCGCGCCGCGGCATCGGCATCGCGCCCGACGATCCGCCGCGCGTGAACCTCCTGCCCGAAATCCTCAAGGACCCGCGCGATCCCGGCCCCATCGACGACTACGAAGTGACCGGCATGCCCCTCGTCCTCGGCGGCCGCGTCCAGATCGGCTACGCGGCGCGCTCGCCCCTCGGCCTCGCCCGCGCCTTCATCATGTACCGCGTCAACGACTCCGAAACCTGGACCCCCTACCCCCTCGCGCCGACCGTCGCCGACCTCGAGAAGACCGGCAAGTTCCTCCCCGACCTCGGCGTGTTCGAGAATTCCGGCGAAGACGGCAAAGTGGACTTTTATCGGTTCCCGTCCCCGGATATCGAGTCCGAGCCGCCGGGGCTGGAAGCCGGCGGACGCTACAACTTCGAGACGGCCGCGCTCAAGAAGACCGTCAACGGCCGGGAAACGAAACTCGAAGTCGGCGACCGGGTTGAATTCCACGTGGCGGTGTTCGATCGCAACCCGGACCCGAACCGGCCGCCGGGACGCTCCGAGAGCCGGATCAAGGCGGTCGTGACTCAATCGCAGTGGGAAGACTGGAACCGCCAGCGGGACCAGAGCCGCGAGCGGTTGAAGCAATTGGAGGAACGGCAGCGCGGCGTCTTCGGCGGACCCGCCCCCGCCGCCGGCAACCCGTTCCGCAAACCGTAGTAGTGAAGATTTTCACCGCGGAGAACGCGAAGATCGCAGAGAAAACGATGATTCGGAGTGATGCGAGCATGAGTTTCTAATGGAACTCATCAAGTTCTTCTCTCTGCGTCCTCCGCGTCCTCCGCGGTGAATTCAAAGAGATTTCTCCGTTGCACCGCGACGGAAAGTGGCCGATACTGGGCTTACCGTACCGCCGGGCCGCCTCTCGCCCCGCGAACATCGATGGGAGACCGTCCATGTCGATTCGTCGCCTCGCCCTCGCCGCCCTGCTCGCGGGCTTCGGACTCTCGGCTTCGGCCGCCAACCCGGACCTGGATCCGGCCGCGCAGAAGATCCAGCAGAAGAAGGTGCAGGCGGAGATCGAACAGACCGTCCGGCGCATCGGCACCACCCTCCGCGCGATGCGCTACCAGAAGCTCGACGCCGGCACCGAGCAGAAGATGCTCGACGAAGTGGCCATCACCCTCAAAGGCCTCAGCGACGAACAGGTCAAGGCCGTGCTCAAGCACCTCGACGGCGCGCTGAAGGCGCCCGACGAGGAGACGGCCACGAAGGAACAACGCGAGGCGTACCTGAAGCACCGGCAGATCGTCACGTCGCTCAAGGGCCTCGTGCACAAGCTGGACATTCTGAAATCGCTCGACCAGGCCGCGACGCGGATCGACAAGCTCGCGAAGGACCAGCTCGGCCTGCACTTGAAGGCGGTGTCGGCGCACAACTTCAAGCCGGTCCCCACGCGCCCCGGGCGCATCGTGCGCGACGACCGCGAGGAACAGGCCGACACCCAGGGCGACCTGCGCAGCGAGATCCTCGCGATCACCACGCAACTCGGCGCCATGCGGCCGACGCTCAACCCCGACCAGAAGGTCCGGCTCGATCAGGCGGACGCGCACGGCAAGGGCGGCCAGATCGGCGCCGACATGCAGATCGCCGCCAGCAACCTGAACGGCGGCCAGTTCGAGAGCGCCGCCGACCGGCAATTGCGCATCGCGAAGGAACTGCAGGCGCTCGCCGCGGCCCTCCGCACGCCGCGCGACAAGATCGCCGCCATGAAGGAACTGCGCGACCGCGTCGAAAAGACGCTCCAGGCCGAGAACGCCCTCAAGGCCGAAACCGAAAAGGCCAAGACGCCCGAGGAGCGCAAGCGCGAACCCGACCGCCTCGAACGCTACGCCCAGGATCCGAAGAAGGTCGAGGCGCACCGGCTCGCGGACGAACAGGCCAAGCTCGAATTCGAGACGCGCGAGATCCGCAAGACGCTCGAGAACGTGTCGAAGGAGGCCGCCGCGAAGCTGACGCCGGCCGAGTCCGAGATGAAGCGGGCGCAGGACGAACTGCGCATCAACGAAAGCCCCGAAAAGGCCGTGCCCGCCGAGGAGAACGCCGCCGAGCGCCTCAAGGAGACGCGGGACGAACTCGACAAGCAGATCGCCGCCGCCGAGAAGGAGAAGTCCGACGCCCTCGCCGCCACCAAGAAGGCCGCCGAGGAGGTGCAGAAGCTGATCCAGGAGCAGAAGAAGGTCCAGGCCGAGACGAAGGACGCCAAGAAGCCGGAAAACCTCGACAAGGTCGCCCAGGCGCAGAAGGAGATTGCCAAGAAGGCCGACGAACTCAAGAACCTTCCCCTGCCCGACAAGAAGGAAGCCACCGAGGCCCTGAAGAAGGCCGCGAACGAGGCCGACAAGGCCGCCGAGAAGCTCGCGAACAAGAACAAGGACGAGGCCCAGCCGAAGCAGGAAGAGACGCTCAAGGCGCTCGAGGCCGCCAAGAAGGCGCTCGACGAGAAGGCTGCGGAGATCGAAAAGCGCAGCGAGGACATGGCCAAGATCGACGAGGCCCAGAAGAAGCTCGAGAAGCTGACCAAGGAGGAGAAGAAACTCGCCGAGGACGCGAAGAAGTCGACCGACTCCGACAAGGGCAAGAACGAGGAACTGGCCAAGAAGCAGGAGCAACTGACGCCGCAGACCAAGGACGTGGCGAAGGACGTGAAGGACGCCGCCCCGGACGCCGCCAAGAAGATCGACGAAGGCGCCGAAAAGATGGAGTCTGCCAAGAAGGACCTCGACCAGAACAAACCGATGCCCGCCGCCGACAAGGCGAACGAAGCCGCCAAGAAGCTGGAGGAGGCCCAGGAGGCGCTCCAGAAGAAGGCCGACGAACTGAAGGCGAAAGAGATCGCCGATCAGGCCGCGCTTCAACCGAACCAGGTGAACCCGCAGGACGCCGCCCAGCAGTTGGCCAAGGCGATCGAACAGGCGAACAAGGCCGCCGAACAGGCGAAGAAGGCCGAGGAACTTCAGAAGAACCAGGCGCAGAACCTCGCCGAGCAGCAGAAGCAGATCGCCAAGCAGGCCGAGCAGATGAAGCAGCCGGCCGCGGCCGCCGACGCTCAGGAAGCCGCGAAGGCGCTCGAGAAGGGCGACCTCCCGAAGGCGGTTCAGGAGCAGCAGAAGGCGCTCGAAAAGCTGAACGAGGCCGCGAAGGGCGAACCGATGCCCGGCGAACCGATGATGGGCGAAAAGGGCGAAGGCCAACCCATGAAGGGCGAAGGCCAGCCCATGAAGGGCGAAGGCCAGCCCATGAAGGGCGAAGGCCAACCACCCATGAAGGGTGAGGGCCAACCCATGAAGGGCGAAGGCCAGCCCATGAAGGGCGAAGGCCAACCACCCATGAAGG